>DASVCA010000231.1:0-4928 GCA_036381835.1 Micromonosporaceae bacterium | reverse complement strand
AAGAACCCGCCTTCCCCAACGGAAGTAGCGGCCCTGCCTGCCCCGGGACCACCCAGGGCGGGCGGTCCCGGAGCGGAGAAGGACTAGAAGGTCGCGAGCCAGTCCTGCGCGACGGCGATCTCCACGCGCTGGTAGCCGCCGAGGTAGCGGCAGTTCTCCGTGTAGCCGTAGCTGGTCACGGCGACGATGAGTCCGTTCAGGAACACCGGTCCGCCGGAGTCGCCGAAGCAGGTGCCACCGCCACCGCGGGTGTCGTTGATGTTGCCGTTGAGCTGCAGGATCTGCGGCGTGAGCTTCTGCCCCGGCGACGTGGTGTAGCGGCGCAGCAGCGGGTAGCTCATCGGCTGCGGCTGCTGCGGGCCCACCTCCGGCTTACGCACCTCGGTGCCGTACCCGACCACCTCGAAGATCGTCGAGTTGAGCGTGGGCTGTACGAACCCATCCAGGTAGTTGAGGGGTGCGATCTGTGCCGGCTCGATGTCGGTGACCGGTGCGTCCAGCACCACCACCCCGACGTCGTTCCAGTTGTCGAGGTCGGTGAAGTCGGAGTACTCCGGGTGGGTGATCGCGGTGCCGGACAGGTAACCTGCGGCGGCGATCTCCTCGGCGGTGTACCCGACGCTCGGGTCCGCCGCTACCGGGAACGGTGCCGGCGGCGCCTCGGCGATGACCGAGTCGAAGGTGACCAGGGTCTTGCCGAGGGTCCCGTACGTGCAGTGCGCCGCGGTCAGCAGCACCGTCGGGGAGACCAGCGTCGCCGAGCACCGGTACCGACCGGTGCCGTCGTAGAACAGGATCAGCCCGACATTGGGGTGACGGTCGCCGTCCGGTTCGCCGCCGGTGATGGCGGCCGCCGGTACGGCGCTGGCAAGCAGCCCCATCGCCGCGACCATGGTCGCGGCGATGACGCGAAGGAAAGGCCTCATTCGACGGATCTTTCTCCCCAGGCCTGCGATATGCAAGAGGTCACACCCGGAGTCTGCGCCACCGGCCCGCGTATTTCGCCCCTAGGACCACGAATCCGCAGGCCACCACGACGACCACGTCGTGGAGCCAGCGCAACGCTGCGCCGGCGGCGATGCGCGGCTCACCGGCGACCAGAGCCATCCCGGCCAGTGCCGCGCTCGGAATGAGCGCCAACGCGATCATGACGCCCGCGGTCAGTACCGACCGACTGGACGTCACCAGCAGTGCCCCGGCCAGGCCGGCCGCAACCGCTACCACCGTCCCGGTCAGGGTCATCGACGACCAGTAGTCGACCAGCGACCCCGGATCGAGATAACCGCCCGGCCCGACGGGCAGCATCGACAGCCCGAAGAGGGACAGCGCCAGGGTGGCGGTCACCGCCCCGACGACCAGCGCCCCGTAGCCGAGCGCCAGATTCAGCAGCCCGTACCGCCAGACGCGGCTGCGGCCGACGATGCCCAGCACCACCCGCAGCATCGGCTCGAAGCCCGGGGCGATGACCATGGCGCCGACCACGACATGGACGGAGCCGGTGGCGATGCCCACCGCCGCGATCACCCCGGCGAAGAACATCACCGGCAGCTTGTTGGCATCCATCGTGCTTTCACGGCTCAGCGCGTACTCGGACTCCTCCAGCGTGGCGATCGCGGGTTCACGGGAGACCGCGTCACGGGTTGCGGCGTCCCCGATCATGCCGACCGGCTCGCTGATCGTCACCGATACGCCGGAGTCCGTGCCGGCGCCGAAGCGGTCGAGCGTACGCAGCACGCGCGGCATGGCACGGTCGTTGAATTGCGCCCGTACCACGTCACCCGCCGGGACGACCGACGACCCTCGCTGCACCTGCAGCGTGAGCAGTCCGCCCAGCTCGCGCAGATCACTGACCAGACGGTCGGTTCCGGACGACGGCAGTACGACGGTGATCTCCCGCGGCATCGCACTCCTCGGCTACGCGTGCGTCTGCCGCCATTCCAGCACGCCGGACAGCCTCGGCCAGCCGATTTGTCAAACGCCTGTCGATCAGGCGGCGCAACGGACCAGGCGTACCGTCCAACGGGCCGCCCCACCGGTCTCGATCTTGCCGATCATCCCGAGCGATTCCAGGAGCACGAGGTGGGCCAAGGTCTCCCCGACCGCGGCGCGACGCACGAACCCGCTGAACTCCGACCACGGCCGCGACCAGGTCAGGCGTTCGGCGATCTCCCACGTCGAAAGCTCCTCGTGCTCCCGCAGAACGCTGCGGATCTCGTACAGCCGTGCCTCGTGATGCGACCGAAGTTCATCCACCCGGTCCGCGAGCCCGTGGAAGCGGTACTCGTGCGCCGGAAGCACCTCCTGTTCGGCCAGGGCCGACAGCCGGTCGAGGGAGCGGAGGAAGTCGCCGAGCGGATTGGGACCCTGCATCGGATGCGCGGAGATGTTGGGGCTGATCCGCGGCAGCACGTGGTCCCCGGAGAGCAGCAGGCGATGTTCCCGCTCGTAGAAGCAGAGGTGGCCTGGGGTGTGCCCGGGCGTCCAGAGCGCCTCGACGCTCCATCCGGGAAGCTGCAGCCGCTCGCCGTCGGCCAAGAGCCGATCGGGTTGCGCCAGGTGCACGAACGGCCGGATGTCTTTGGACGAGCCCGCCAGCGCCTCGGCGTCCCGCTCCGGCGCACCGCACCAGCGTAACCACTCGCGACTGCCGTCGATGAGTCGTTCGATCGCGTCGCCGTACCGCTTCGGGATGGTCGCCGCCTCCAGCTCGTGCATGCCGATCCACGCGCCGGACACCTCCCGCACCCGTCCGGCCAGGCCGTAGTGGTCGGGGTGGACGTGCGTCACCAGGATGGCGCGGACATCGGCGACCTCGTGCCCGGTCTCGGCGAGCCCCCGGTTGAGCGCCTCCCACGCCTCCGGGGTGTCCCAGCCGACGTCGACCAGCGCGACGCCGTCGGGCAGTTCGAAGGCGTACGCGAGCACGTAACGCAGCGGATTGATGGGGATCGGGACCGGAATGGACCACAGCCCGGGCCGGACCTGCTCGACCGGCGGTAGCACGTTGCGGTTCCAGGCTTCTCGCTGCTTGTGTCCGGTCACTTCCATCAGCTACGCATCCTCCTCGCCGGCAGGTGTCCCGCCCCTACGATCGGGGACGAGGATGCCGTCGCATAGGACGCATATCACGAGCCGCTCACCCGGCGGTCTTGCGTGACCGCCTCGCCCTGTGTTTCGGTCGAATTCGCCGCCGGATGCGCAGCGCAGCGAAGAAGGACGCAGGGGAGCCAGTGTGACCAGCCAGCCGACACACCGCGTCTTCAATCAGCCACCGCCGCGGGTAGGCATCGACGAGTACGCGGCCAACGCCCCACTGCGCGAAGCCGTGAGACGGTACGACGCCACGTTCGCGGAGCAGACGTTGCACGAGATCGGCCGGCTGGTCGGCTCCGAGCGGTACCAGGAATGGGCGGTGGCGGCCAACGTCCACGAGCCGGTGCTGCACACTCACGACCGGTACGGTCACCGGATCGACGAGGTGACCTACCACCCCGCGTATCACGAGATCATCTCGCGCAGCGTGGCTTACGGCGCGGCCACCGGGCCGTGGGCGCAGCCCCGTCCCGGTGCGCACGTCGCCCGTGCCGCGGCCTTCTTTCTCTTCAACCAGGTCGAGCCCGGGCACTGCTGCCCGATCTCCATGACCTACTCGGCCCTGCCCACCCTGCGCCATCAGCCGGAGCTGGCCGCACGCTGGGAGCCGCTGCTGGCTCGGCGTGGCTACGACCCGCGCCTTGCCCCGGCCGAGGAGAAACCCGGGGTGTTGTTCGGCATGGCGATGACGGAGAAGCAGGGCGGCTCGGACGTGCGGGCCAACACCACTCGCGCGGTGCCGGCCGGCGACACCGGCGGGTACCTGCTCACCGGGCATAAATGGTTCTGCTCCGCGCCGATGTCCGACGCCTTCCTCGTGCTCGCGAAGATCGGCGACGACGAGTCCGCCCCGTCCTGTTTCCTGCTGCCCCGGGTCCGCCCCGACGGCACCCGCAACGCCTTCCACATCCAACGGCTGAAGGACAAACTCGGCAACCGCTCCAACGCCTCCGCGGAGATCGAACTCGCCGGCGCTTGGGCGCAACTCGTGGGCGAGCCCGGTCGCGGGGTGCGGACCATCATCGAGATGGTCGGCCACACCCGGCTGGACTGCGTGATCGGCACCGCCGGCGGGATGCACCAGTCGGTGGCGGAGGCGATCTGGCACGCCCGGCACCGCAGCGCATTCGGGGCCCGCCTGGTCGACCAGCCCGTGATGAGCGCGGTCCTCGCCGATCTGGCGTTGGAGTCCGAAGCCGCCACGGCGACGGCGATGCGGCTGGCGCGCGCCCACGAGGCCGAAGCGGACGAGCAGGAACAGGCGTTCCGGCGGCTGGCCACCGCCGCGGCCAAGTACTGGGTCTGCAAGCGGGGCCCGGAGCACGCGTACGAGGCGATGGAGTGCCTGGGCGGCAACGGGTACACCGAGTCGTTCCCGCTCGCGCGCCGCTACCGGGAGGCCCCGGTGCTGGCGATCTGGGAAGGCTCGGGCAACGTGATCGCGCTCGACGTGCTGCGTGCCATCTCCCGGGAGCCCGCGGTAGTGGACGCGTTCCTCGCCGAGGTCGAGCAGGCGAGCGGGGACCACCCGCTGTTCGATGCGCAGCTGCGGGACCTGACCGCGATGCTCGCCTCGTTCCGCGTCGAGCCCGACGTGACACGTGCCCGCTGGCTGACCGAGCGGCTCGCGCTGACGCTGCAGGCGTCACTGCTGATCCGGCACGCTCCGGCCGAGGTCGCCGACGCCTTCGTCGGCGCCCGGCTCGGCCCGGACCGGTCCGCCGGGTACGGCACCCTGCCTACCGGCGCGGCGATCGGCAAGATCGTGGAGCGGCACGCGGGTTAGCCGCCGCAACGGTCGCCGGGGGGTGGTGCCGGCATGCCGGCACCACCCC
>DASVCA010000230.1:0-41167 GCA_036381835.1 Micromonosporaceae bacterium | reverse complement strand
CCGCCTCGGCTGCGAGGCGGTCGCGTTCGGCGTGCGCGTCGAGTAGCAGGCGGGTCGCCGTCGGGTCGGCGGCTGCGGCCAGCTCGCCGCGGACCTTCTCCTCCGCCTCCTCGGCGGCGCCAACCGTGGCCGCGGCCTCGGTGACCGCGCCCCGGGCCGTGGCGGCCAGGACCGCGATCTCGCTGACATCGGCCGGCGGTCGGACCGCGCTGAGCCGCGCGATCTCACCGTCGAGCGCGGCCAGGGCCACCGCCGCCGCATCCGCTTCCCGCTGGGCCGCATCCGCCTCCGGTACGGCTGTCTCGACCGCTGCCGTCAGCTCCCGCAGCTCGACGACCCGGGCGGCGGCCGCCTCGACCGCCTCCTCGGTGACGTCGTCCAGGTCGCCGAGCATCCGGTCGACGGCGGCGAGTTGGGCTTCGGCAAGTGTCGCCCGTTCCGTAGCCTTCTTCTGGACTTCCTCGTAGACGCCCAAGCCGAGCAGGTTGACCAGGATCTGCTGGCGAATCGCCGGCTTGGCGTGCAGGAAGTCGGCGAACTGTCCCTGCGGCAGCACCACGCAGGTGGTGAACTGCTCGTACGGCAGGCCCACCGCCGCCAACACCGCCTGCTCCATCTCGGCGGGTGTGCCGGCCAGCACCTCACCCAGATCGTCCGGCGTCAACCCGGCGTCCAGCCTGGCGACGTCGAAGCCAAGGGGCATCGACTGGAGACCGGCGCCGGCAGTCTTCACGTTGCCCCGACCGTCACGGCGCACCACCCGGGTCGCCACGTACCGCACACCCGCCGACTCGAAGACCAACCGCACCCGTGCCTCGCCCGCCGACGGTGCCAGGGCGTTCGCGATCCCCCGGCCGCCGCCCCAACGGGGAACCGTGCCGTAGAGCGCGAAGCAGATCGCGTCGAGCACCGTGGACTTCCCGGATCCGGTCGGGCCGATCAGGGCGAAGAAGTCCGCGTCGGTGAAGTCGATCGTCGTCGGGTCGCGGAAGGCGGCGAAGCCCGCCAGATCCAATCGAAGTGGACGCATCAGCGCTCCACCTCCGCCAGCAGTTCGTCGAACAACTCCCGTACCCCGTCGTCCTCGGCGTGCCCCCGGCTGGCGAGATAGTCGGCGAACAAGTCACGCGGTGAACGTCCGGCGCGGGACGCCGTACGGCTCGGCGCATCCCGCACCGGCAGCAGCTCCGGATCGATGCGTACCTCGAGCGCGTTCGGCAGCAACTCCTGGACCTCCTCCCGCAGGCCCGCGCGGGGCGCCTCTCGCACGTAGACCCGCAGCCAGGCTTCCGGTTGACCCGACCGGGCGATCTCGGCCAACTCGGCCAGACTCCCGCGTACGCTGCGCAGCGGAGTCGCGGCGGTGATCGGCACCTCCCGCACCTTCGCCGCGGTCTGCGCGCTCACCTCCACGACGGTCACCGACGGCAGGTTCTCCTCCTCGCCGAAGTCGACGGCGAGCGGGCTTCCGCTGTAGCGGATCGGGCAGGCGCCGGGGACCTGCTGGGCGCGATGCAGATGACCCAGCGCCACGTAGTGCGCGGCGGCGGGGAAGACAGTGGCGGGGACGGCATAGCCGAGCACGCTGTGCGCCTCTCGCTCGCCTCCGCCCAGCCGTCCTCCGACCACCGTGAGGTGAGCGGTGACCAGGTTGACCGCGTCCGCAGCGTCGAAATCGTGGGTGAGGGCGGCGATCAGGCGGGCGATGTGGTCGGCGTAAGTCTGGTTCGCCTCGGCCCCCGTCAGGTCGTACATCTCGACCGCACGTACCGCGTAACGCTGCGACAGGAAGGGCAGCGCGGCCAGCCGCCAGCGCTCCCCGTCGGCCGTGACGCCCTCGATGCGGTGATCGGCGGCGTTGTCGCGCACGCTGCCGCGCAACGTGACCCCGGCCGCCTCCGCCCACGGGCGCAACGCGTCCAGTGCCGGGCCGTTGTCGTGGTTGCCGCCGATGGCCACCACCCGGGCGCCCGTGCCGCGCAGCGCCGACAGCGCCCGGGTGACGATGCGGGTGGCGTCCGGGGTGGGCGCGGCGGTGTCGTACAGATCGCCGGCGACGATGATCAGGTCGGGTTGCTCGGCGTGGGCGATCTCGACCACCTGCGTGAGCACCGCGACCTGCTCGGTCAGCCGGGACCGCCCCTTGAGCACCTTCCCGACGTGCCAGTCTGAGGTGTGCAGGATCTTCATGTTCCCTGCCTAGAACGGGATGTCGTCGTCGCTGAGCGCGCCGTTGCGCTGCCCGATGACGGCGAACGGGTCGACGGCCTGGGTGATCGAGCGCAGCGTGTGCGACGGGGGAGGGCCCGCCTCATCGACCCGGGTCGCCCAGGCCGGGAACGGGAACTCCACGCACAGCGGTACCGGTATATCCGGTTGGTTGACGAACATCGTGCCGGGCTTGGCGAGCAGGGCACGCTGACGCTGCGCGGGCGGCAGGAAACCGTACTCGGGGCGGGACGCCTCGGCCGGGTCCAGCCGGCCCACCACGCGGATCGCGGAGTTCGTGACGATGCGGCGCTCCACCTCGCTGGCGGTCTGCTGCGCGCCGATGAGGATCACGCCGAGCGAGCGGCCCCGCTCGGCGATGTCGAGGAGCACCTCCTTGATCGGAGACGAGCCCTCCCGCGGCGCGTACTTGTTCAACTCGTCGAGGACGACGAAGAGCAGCGGTTTGGCGTTACCCGCCTTCTCCTTGCGCTCGAACTCGCTCTTGAGCGTCACACCGACGACGAAGCGCTGCGCCCGATCCGGCAGATTATGCAGGTCGACGACGGTGACCTGGGCGCTTTCGGCCGTGTTGATGGTGTGCGGACGTCGGGTGGCGAGATCGCCCCGGATCAGCCGGGCCAGATCCTTCTTGCTGCCGATCAGCCGACGAGCGAACGCGTTGACCGTGCCGAGCCCGACCGCGCTGCCCGCCCAGGCGGTGCGGGTCTCATCGTCGTTCAACTGCTCGACGATGTGGTCCACCAGGTCCCCGTAGGAGCCGATGCGGGTGCCGTCGATGCTCACCCCGCCGTCGGCCGGCTGGGCGTGGCGGGCCAGGTAGGCGGTGACCGAGTGCACCACCATCGTGTACTGCTGGCGTTCGTCGTCGGCGTCGGCGAACACATACGGCAGTAATCGATCGGCGCAGAACTCCGCCAGCGTCCAGTAGAAGCTGTCCACCCCGGTGTGCCGGCTCTGTACGTCCGGCGTGCCCGTGGTGTCGGCGCGAGGCGGGGCGTAGACCCGTACGTCGGGGAAGGCCTGCGCGGGCAGCCCCAGCTTCGTGTATCCGGCGATCGTCGCCGGATCCAGCCGGACGTTCGGATGGTCGAGGAAAAGCAGATCCTCGCCTTTCACGTTGAAGATCAACGCTTTGGCGTTGACCCCGTCGCCTCCGAGCACGCCGGAGCGGAACACCGAGTAGAGCAGGAATGTGGCGAAGCTCGTCTTGGTCGCCACGCCCGAGATGCCGGAGATCGAGACATGCGCACCGCGGCGGCCGTCGAGGAAGTCGGCGTTGAGGAAGACCGGCGCACCGTCTCGGCCGATCCCCAGCGGAACGCGTCGCTCCATCCGGTCGAAGTGCAGCGCCTGTGCCCGGGCCTCGCCCTCGGCCCGCCGCACCGGGGCCCCGGGCGCCGGCGGCACGTAGAACTCCGGATCGACCCGGGTGGTGGTGATCTCGGCGGCCTCCTGTACCTGCGCCGGCAGGGTGCCGTCGGCGATGGCGAACACGTCCGAGTCGAACTGCGCGCCTTCGTGTCGGGCGCGTACCTGCGTCACCACCCCGGCGATCGTCACCGGCTCCCCGTCCGGCAGTTCGCGTCGCGTGACCACCACATCGTCGAGCTGCAGGTAACTGCCGGGGGCGACCGCCGTCCAGAACTGCAGGGGAGTGGCGTCCGCGGTGCCGAGGACCCGGCCCACCACTTCGCCGGAGGTCGGTTCAGACTCGTTCACGAGAGCATCCTGCCCCACGGCTACGACAGCGCGCCAAGCGGCGCGCGCCGCAACTTGCTCGACACGGCGGGTGACCGGGCGGCCGCGGCGTGGCGGAGCGGCCGTCCCGGCGAGCTCAGCGGCTGTAGCGGAGCAGGAGCATGCCGTCGGCCGAGAGCACGTGGCGCAGCGTCATCCGGCGGACCGGAGCCGGTGGGCCGGCGGTGATCCGCCCCGCTCCCGCTCCCGCCAGCAGCGGTGACACGGTCAGACACACCTCGTCGACCATGCCCGCGGCGGTGAGCGAACCGAACAGGTGCGGCCCGCCCTCGCACAGCAGCTGCCGCAGACCGCGGCGGTGCAGCTCGGCCAGCGCGACCGCGAAGTCCACCCCCGACTCGCCGACCCGGATCACCTCGGCCGCCGCCCCCAGTTCGTCCGGTACGGGCTCCGAGCTGCTGGTCAGCACCAGGGGGCGGACCGGTGCGTCCGCGAACGCGCCCTGCCGCGGGTCGAGGTCGAGCGATTCGGAGACCACGACCAGGGTGGGATAGTCGGGCAGGCCGTTGGCCCGCCGCCACGCCCGCCGCCGCTCGTCCAGTCGTACCGCGCCGTACTGTTCCTGGCGCAGCGTCCCGGCACCGACCAGCAGCGCGTCGCAGAGCATCCGGAGCACGCCGAACACCCGTTTGTCCGCCTCCCCCGACAGGCCTTCCGAGTGTCCTTGGATCTCCACCGCGCCGTCGACGCTGGTCACGAAATTGACCCGCAGGCTCGGCTCGGCGGCCCGTGGATACAGATCCGCCAGCGCGTCGAGTTCCAGCGGGGTGGGGCTCGGGTCGGGCCACAACCGGACGATCGGCACCTGGACGCTCATTCCCCGGCCCTCCCCGTCGCCGGCGGGTTACCACGAACGGTGCGGTGCTGACGATCGCACCAGGTGCCGCCCGGACAGGCGTCGTGTCGTTTCTCCCGACAGGCACGGCAGATCATGATTCCAGCGTAGGTCCCCTTCCCCAGCCCGGCTGAGCGGCGCTCAGCCGGGCGAAGCGGTACCTCGGCGTCGGTGACCCCTCGCCCTGCCACTGTGCCCGGCTCGAGGGGATTTCGGAGAGAATGCGGCGAAACCGGGGCGCGAGGTCGGCATGCCGTCAACAATCGGAGACCATGCCCCGTCACATCTTCCAGCTGAAGGTGTCGCTCTCCGACGTGCTGCCGCCCGTGTGGCGGCGGGTGCTGGTGCCCGGTGGCTACACACTCGACCGGGTGCACCGGGTCATTCAGCATGCGATGGGCTGGCGCGACTGCCACCTGCACTCGTTCGACATCGACGGCTTCCAGTACGGCGAGCCCGATCCCGAAGGGGACCTCATCCTGCGCGACGAGTTGGACGTCCGACTGGACCAGGTCGTGAACAAGGGCAGCCGGTTCCTCTACACCTACGACTTCGGGGACTGGTGGGAGCACGAGATCACCGTCGAGGACGTATTCGCGGCCGACCCAGATGAGCGGTATCCGCTCTGCGTCGACGGTGCCCGGGCCTGCCCGCCGGAGGACGTCGGAGGGGCCTTCGGGTACCGGACCTTCCTGGCCGCGCTGGGCGATCCGACCCACCCCGACCACGAGGAGATGCGCAGCTGGGTCGCCGTACCCTTCGATCCGGCCGGATTCGATCCGCAGCGCGTCACCACCCTGCTTCGCAGGCTCGCCTGACCATCGGAGGCACGACTTGGTGCGGGTGGCCTGGGCGATCCGCTCGCGGATCGCCCAGGCCACCCCCGCCTAACCGAGCCGGTCTAGGTGGTGGGATAGCGGCTGTAGTCGGGGAAGTTGCCGTACAGCCGCTCGTCCGCCGGTCCTACCGTGACCGCCTGCACGAGCAGGTCGCCGCCGACGAACGCACCCTTCCAGGACGCGCCCCGGCCGCCGAACGGCTCGTCCCGGTCGCCGCGCGAACGCGGCCGGTTGATGCCGACCTTGAACGCCTGCAGGTCCACCGCGAGCTTCGCGGCCAGCTCCTCGTCGTCGCAGGCCAGACTCGCCACCAGCGCGCCGTTGGAGGCGTTCATCGCCGCCAGCAGTTCGTCGGTCGTGTCCACCACGACGATGGTGTCCACCGGGCCGAACGGTTCGGCGTGCATCAGCCGCGACCGGCCCGGCGGGGCGAGCAGCACGACCGGAGCCACATACGCGGAGGTGTCCTGTCCGTCCAGGAACGGCGCGCCGCCGAGGCGGCCGCGGTACAGCGGGATCGCGCCGCCCCGGATCGCCTCGTCCACCTTCCGGCGCAGTTCCTCCGCCTTGGCCGCGCTGATCAGCGGGCCGAAGTCGAGGTCGGGCAGCGGGTCGCCCGCCGACCACCGCGCATCGACGGCCAGCGGATGCCCGAACCGGACCGACCGGACGACCGGCAGATACATCGCCAGGAACTCGTCGACCAGCTCACGCTGGACCACGAACCTGGGGTACGCGGTGCAGCGCTGCTTGCCGTACTCGAATCCCTTCTTCAGATGGGCGGCGAGCTTGTCCCACTGCGAGAACTCCCAGACACCCCAGGCGTTGAGGCCCTCCTGTTCGATCATGTGCCGCTTGTCGGTGTCCAGCAGCGCCGCGGCGACCTTGCCGCCGTTGGAGCGTCCGCCGACGAAAGCGACCGCGCCGATCTCGGGCGCTCGGACGAGGACCTCGGACAGCTCCTCCCCGCTGCCGGACAGCAGGGTGACGGGCAGGCCGGCACGGCGCATCACGGCGTGCGCCACCGTCAGGCAGACCGCTCCGCCCTGCGACGGCGTCTTGGCGATCACCGCGTTGCCGGCGAGCAGCTGAACCAGCTCGGCGTGGACGAGCACGCTCATCGGATAGTTCCAGCTGGCGATGTTGCTGACCGGCCCGGGCAGCGGCTCGCGTCCGTCGGCCAGCATCCGATCGATCTCGTCCACGTACCAGCGGACCCCGTCCAGCGCACGGTCGACGTCGGCGCAGGCTAGTCGCCACGGCTTCCCGATCTCCCAGACGAGCAGCAGGGCGAGCAGATCGCGGTGGGCGGTCAACTCGTCGAGCGCCGCCGCGACCCTGGCCTTGCGCTCAGCGAGCGGCGTCAGGGCCCATTCCCGATGCTCGTCGGCGGCGAACCGCACCGCGGAGCGGGCGGCGTCCGCGTCGAGTCGTCGGAGGTCGACCAGCGTGGTGTTGTCGACCGGGGTGCGGACCGGCGTCGGACTGCCTACGGAACACCAGGTGCCTTCGATCAGGTTGCGCGGGCCGTGGTCGGCGAAGGCCTCTTGGGCCGCGCCCGCGGCGCGGGCGAGAACCTCAGACCATGCGGTGCCGTCGGCGATGCGTAGTGCCATCGCGTCTCTCCCAGGTGGTGCATCGGCCGCTCGACGCGGCCATAGTGGAGCGGCGGCATCGATGGCACCGCTTGTTCGCACCACTCTCACCGGTGCGGGCGCGATGGGCAACCGTACGCCCGTATGTCAGGACAGGTACGGCTCTGGCCGGTCTTGCTGGTTCGGCACAGGAATACATGCAATGGCGCCCCGGGTGGTCACACCCGGGGCGCCATTGGGAACCGTGTCGGTCAGCTCGTGAACGTCACGTCGTCCCGACGCCGGCGCAGGAACATCAGCGCGGCACCGCCGCCGATCAGCGCGACGCCGAGCGCGGTGATGACGCCCACCGTCGTACCGGTGACCGGCAGAGAACCGCCGTCGTCTTCGCCCGGTTCGGTGGACTCAGACTCGGAAGGCGTCTCCGACGGTGTCTCCGACGGTGTCTCGGAGGGCGTCGGGGACGGGCTGGGCGACTCTTCTCCCGACTCACCAGCGCACGTGTGGCTCAGATTGAACTTGTCGGACTGCTCCGGTGTGCCGGTGACGATCGCAGAGCCAGACGAAAGTGTCCAGCCGGCCGGCGTGAACAGGTAGGCGTGGATCCATCTGTCTGAGGCCTGGTAAAAGGCGTAGTTGTCGTTGGCGGCGTCTTCGGCTCGGACCATCTCGACGTCCTCGGTGCCGTCGCTGGTGTCGAACGTCAACGAGATGGAGACGAAGTCGCCCAGATCGACACTGGGCAGGACAAAGTGCCAGCCGTCGTAGTTGGCGGGCCGATCCTCGAACCGCTCATCAGTGCAGTTGTTCTGGAATCCGGCGGTCTTACCGACATGGTCGGGGTTGAGTGAGATATCGTTGTCCGCCCAGGCAGGGGTGGCAAGGGTCAGGCTGATCGCTGCCGCGGCGACGGTGACGAGCGCGGGCCGCAGGCCCCGGCGCTTGCGCATTTTTCCTCCGAGGGGCGCTCTAAAGATTTTCTTAAGGCGGAGAATCGTAGAGAAGCATAAATCATCGGATCAACCCGCGCTTGTCATCCGATCGGGTAGGCCTGCGCCGTCGGATGTCGGCAATCCGTCAGAACGAGCGGGTCTCACCGTGCTCCACACAGGCTGCCCGCCAGCCGGCCGGCAGCACCTGCACCTTCATCCGCCGACGGCAAGCCGGGCAGAACCGAGGGGGTTCCAGGGCGCGAGCCGCCGCGCACGCCTCGTGACCGCCGTCGGCGAGCGCCCCGCCACAGCGATCACACCAGAGCGCCTCGCCCATGCTCAGATCGTCGTGGAAAGGGCCTTGACCGGCATCTTGAGATCGGCCAGGAGCGCCAGATCGGCCTCGGCCGGCCGGCCGAGGGTGGTCAGATAGTTCCCGACGATCACCGCGTTGATCCCGCCGAGCAGGCCGTCGCGCGTACCCAGATCTCCCAGCGTGATCTCCCGACCGCCCGCGTACCGCAGGATGGTCCGCGGCAGGGCAAGCCGGAAAGCCGCGATCGCCCGGAGCGCATCGCGGGCCTCGACCACCGGCCGGTCCGCCAACGGGGTTCCGGGCCGCGGGTTGAGGAAGTTGAGCGGCACCTCGTGCGGGTCGAGCTCAGCGAGCTGGGCGGCGAACTCGGCCCGCTGCTCCAGCGTCTCGCCCAGACCGAGGATGCCGCCACAGCACACCTCCATCCCAGAGTCCCGCACCATCCGCAGCGTCTCCCAGCGCTCCTCCCAGGTGTGGGTGGTGACCACTTTGGGGAAGTACGAGCGTGCCGTCTCCAGGTTGTGGTTGTACCGGTGCACTCCGATCTCGACCAGTTCGTCGACCTGAGCCTGGGTGAGCATGCCGAGAGACGCGGCGATCTGGATGTCCACCTCGGCCCGGATCGCGGCCACCCCTTCGCGTAGCTGCTTCATCAGCCGCGCGTCCGGACCGCGCACCGCGGCGACGATGCAGAACTCGGTCGCTCCGGTGGCCGCCGTCTGCTTCGCGGCCTCCACGAGAGAGGGAATGTCCAACCAGACCGAGCGGACCGGAGAGGCGAACAGCCCGGACTGCGAGCAGAAATGGCAGTCCTCGGGGCAGCCGCCGGTCTTCAGCGAGACGATACCCTCAACCTCGACCTCCGGACCGCACCAGCGCATCCGCACCTCGTGGGCCAGTTGCAGGGCGTCGGTGAGGTACTCGTCGGGTAGACGGAGCACCTCCAGCACCCCGGCCTCGTCGAGGCCCACACCACCGTCCAACACCTGATCGCGCGCGCGGTCGAGGATTTCAGGCATGGTCGTACCCTACAAGGCGGCCCGTCGCAGACGAACAACCTGGGAGTGATGTGTGACCGACTGGTTGGCGGCGCTCGAGCGTCGAGCCCGGTTACGCGCCAAGGCGGGCCTGACTCGCCGACTACGCCCGCGCGGCCCCGCCGATCCGGTGGTCGACCTCGCCGGCAACGACTACCTCGGGCTGACCCGCGACCCCCAGGTCATCGCCGCGGCGGCCCAGGCGCTCGCCGAGTACGGCGTGGGCGCCACCGGCTCCCGGCTGGTCCGCGGTTCCACCGATCTGCACACGGCGCTCGAGGCGGCGCTGGCCGACTGGCTCGGCACCGCTCGGGCGCTGGTCTATTCCTCCGGCTACCTGGCCAATCTGGGGGCGGTTCGAGCGCTCGTCACACCCCGCACCCTGCTGGTCTCCGACGCCCACAACCACGCTTCGTTGATCGACGGCTGTCGGCTCTCCGGGGCCGAGACCGTGGTGACCGAGCATGCCGACGTCGCAGCGGTCGATGCCGCCCTCGCCGCGGCGGAGGGGCGACCGGCGGTCGTCATCACCGAATCGATCTTCTCGGTGGACGGCGACCTCGCTCCGCTGACCGACCTGCATGCGGTCGCTCGGCGACATGGGGCACTACTCCTTGTCGATGAGGCGCACGCGCTCGGCGTCATCGGCCCGGACGGAGCCGGTGCGGTGGCGGCGGCCGGCCTGGCCGGTGAGCCGGACGTGGTGGTGACCGCCACCCTGTCGAAGGCCATCGGCGCAGCCGGTGGCGTCATCGCCGGTCCGGCGGAGCTGATCCGCCACCTGATCGACACCGGTCGCACCTTCATCTTCGACACCGCGCTGCCGCCCGCGGTCGCTGCGGGCGCACTGGCCGCGGTCGGACTGGCACGCGGCGGTGATCGGTTGCGGCATGAGCTGACGGAACGGGCGGCCCTGGCGGCGGCGCGGCTGCGGGTCGCCGGGTTGGCGGTCACGACGCCGGCGGCGGGCGTGGTATCCGTCACCGCGCCCAGCGCGGAAGCCGCGACGGCATGGGCCACCGCATGCCTGGACCGGGGCGTCGCTGTCGGCTGCTTCCGCCCGCCCTCCACTCCGGACGGTCGCTCGCGGCTGCGGCTCACCGTCAACGTCGGGGTGCCACGGGCCGAATTCGATCGGGCGCTCGACATCATCGCGGGGTGCGCACCATGAGCGAGGTCGTGTGGCGGGGGCCGGTGCTGGTGACCGGGACCGACACCGGGGTGGGGAAGACCGTCGTGACCGCGGCGATCGCCGCTGCGGCGCAGGCCGCCGGGCTGCGGGTCGCCGTCGTCAAACCCGGACAGACCGGGTTGGCCGTCGGAGAGCTGTCCGATATGGACGTGGTGACCAGACTCGCCGCGCCGGCGAACGCACGTACCCTGGTCAGCTACCCCGATCCGCTCGCCCCGCTCACCGCGGCCCGGGTCGCCGAGCTGGAACCACTCGACTTCGACACGGTGTGCGACGCGGTACGAACCGAAGCCGCCGGCCACGACCTGGTCCTGGTGGAGGGTGCCGGGGGCCTGCTGGTGCCCATGGGGCTGCGCTCGTCCGCCGAAGCGTGGACCGTCGCGGATCTGGCCGTCACCCTCGGCGCGCCTGCGGTGGTGGTGACACGTGCCGGCCTCGGCACCCTCAACCACACCGCGCTGACTCTCGAAGCGCTGGCGCGCCGGTCGGTGCCTGCCGGCGTGGTGATCGGAGCCTGGCCCGTAATGCCCGAGCTGGTGCACTGGACCAACCTCGCCGACCTGGGGCCGAACCTGCTCGGCGCGCTGCCCACCGGCGCGGGAAGCATGGACCCCGGGGTGTTCCGGCGCTCAGCACCCGGCTGGCTGACCCCCGCCCTGTACGGGGTACTGGACGACTGGAGCGCCTGGGCAGAGGGCGTCGCCTGATCTCGTCAGCGGGATGGGTGGGTGCGGCGGATGATGAAGGCGTCCGGCATCCGGAACGAGAGGTTGTCCGGGCACCACGGCGGCCGTACCACCGTTGCATCTTGCAACAGAGGGGCGGCCTCGGCGACCACGACCGCGGCCTCCATCCGGGCGAGCTGGGCGCCCAGGCAACGATGCGCCCCCGCCCCGAACGCGAGGTGCCGACGCGACCCGCGCTGACCGGGAATGAACCGGTCCGCATCTGCGAACACCGCCTCGTCGCGGCCGGCACGCGCCAGCCACAGCACGATGCTCGCACCGGCGGGTACCCGGACCCCGGCGAGCTCGGTGTCACGCGCCGCGATCCGCCGCCAGGTGACGATCGGTGGCTCCAGCCGCAACCCCTCCTCGACCACCGCCTCGACATCGGTAGCACCGTCGAGCAGTCCGGCGAGCACATCGGGCTCGTGGATGAGCCGGTGCAACAACAGGGTGAGGAACTGGGACGTCGTCTCCTGCCCGGCCACCAGCAGGAAGAACAGCGCCCCGACCACCACGTCGAGCCGGTGTCCGGCCGCCCGCAGATCGGCTGCCAAGCCCGGCCCGGTGGCGGCGAACTCGCGTAGGACCGCGTGGAACCGACCCACGATATCCGCCAGCTCCCGCTGCCGCCCGGCGTCGACCGGCGCCCAGAACAGCTCCAACGCGGCGCGTGCGAACTCCTTGACCACCGCGACCTCGGCCGCCGGCAGGTCGATCAGCCGGGCGAGCACCAGCAGCGGCAGATCGGCGGCGAGTTCGGCGTACAGGTCGACCTCGTCCCCGCGGTCGAGTGCCGCCGTCAGTCGTGCCACCCGTTCGCGTACCACCCCGGTCAGCCAGGGACGTTGAGCGGCGACCTTCGTGGGATGCAGCGCGGCGGCGGCCAGACCGCGGATCTCCGGGTGGCTCGGACCGCCGTTGTTCGCCATGGTGGGGGGCAGGCGGAACCCGTGACGGGCCAGGATGCGCAGTACGGCGACCGGCACCGGGGTGATCGCGTCCAGCGCGTTGTCCGGACGGTACGTGTCGGGGTCGGTCAGCACCTGTCGGACCAGTGCGTGCCGGGTCACCACCAGATGCGCGACGCCGACGTGGTCGGTGACCGTCACGACATCGGGCCACCGTTGCCCGACGGGCCCTTCCCAGCTGCGGAACAGCACGTCACAAAGCTACGACAGGGCCCAGACGGTGGTTCGCTTGACCCGTACGCTCTCCAGCGCCGGCGGGACCGGCACCTGGTAGGTGGCCAGTGGGCGGAAAGCGGCGTGGGGGAGGAACGCCCGCTGCGGGTCGCCGACCAGGACCTGCGCGCCGCGACGTTGCGCCCGGCGTAGGAAGCGCATCACCCGGTCGGACATCGCCTTGTTGTAGAAGACGTCGCCGGCCAGGATCACCTGCGCGCCCTCCGCGTCGCCGTCGAGCAGGTCGCGACGCTCGGCGGTGACGGACACCCCGTTCGCGGCGGCGTTCAGTTCGATGGCCGCGACCGCCAGCGGGTCGATGTCAACGGCGCGGACCTGTGCGGCGCCGCAGCGAGCGGCCGCGATGCCCGCCAGTCCGGACCCGGCTGCGAGGTCAAGGACCCGGCGCCCGGCCACTTCCTCGGGATGGTCGAGCACGTAGCGGGCCAGCGCCTGCCCGCCGGCCCAGGCGAAGGCCCAGAACGGTGGCGGCTGCTCGCTGCGGAACTCGCCTTCGGTCAACTCCCACAGCCCGATCGGCTCATCGGCCTGGTGCAACCGGATCTCGGGGACGAACGCGACCGGGGTGAGCCGGGCGTGTAGGCGGACGAAGGCGGTTTCGATGCCGGACACGCGCCCATTGTCGCTGGGGTACGCCACGGGTTTGGTTCGTGGCCGCCACGCACCACGTGGGGAGGTTTCTGATCCGGGAGCCCGTAGCAGGTGATATGTGCGGTGTTGGGTGGCTTTCGAGTTCGACTCCGCCTGGTCTGGCCAGGGCGACTCGCGTGTTCGGCCCCCGAGTTGGCACTCGATCGCCTCCTCGGCTAAAGTTTGTGCGTCGCCGGGGATGACCCGGAGCGACACGCGGACGTAGCGCAGTTGGTAGCGCATCACCTTGCCAAGGTGAGGGTCGCGGGTTCGAGTCCCGTCGTCCGCTCGGAGTGATGCCACCCACAGGACAGCGGGGGCTTCCTCGGTGGAGTGGCCGAGAGGCGAGGCAACGGCCTGCAAAGCCGTGTACACGGGTTCAAATCCCGTCTCCACCTCGGCAGAGTTGAGGGCGATTGGCGCAGCGGGAGCGCGCTTCCTTGACACGGAAGAGGTCACTGGTTCGATCCCAGTATCGCCCACCATTCAACTTGATCACGCCGTCGAGCTGCGCGTTTGCGGTTCGAGCAGGTGCTCGATGCACTTCGTCTCGTGGCAGTGCGTGGAGTTCTAGTAGCCGACTTCCCCGAGCAGGGCTTGGCGCATCATGCTGGCGAGCCAGTGCCGGAATCTGTCTTCTGTCCAGCCTCGGTCGAGCACCAAGGCCGCATAGTGCGCTGGATCGTTGAACATCCACAAGATGTCGATTGCTTCCTTCGGGCTGAGCCCTTTGGCCAGGGGCCCTAACGTCAGGGCGTGTTCCAGCACCATCTTGGCCCCGGCGTGGCGGTTGTCCTGCAACGTCTGCCACAGCTGGGCGACATCGGGTGAGTCGTCGGCCGCTCGGCGCACCGCCTCGAACAGTCGTGCCGCGCGCCTCGCGATCAGCACGCATACGCTGGCGTAGGCGTCCAGCACCGCTGACGGCGTGCTTGCGTCCCAGACTGGCTGGAACCACGGACGCTGCGCCACCGGCACTGCGGCGTCGTCGCCGGCCAGCGCTTCATCGAGCACCTGGCGTAACAGCGCAGGCTTGGAGCCGAACGCGGCGAACACGGTCGGCCGGGCGACACCTGCCGCGGTGGCCACCTCGGCCAGGGACGTTGCCGCGTAGCCCTTGGCCATGAAGAGATCACCCGCTGCGGCCACGATTGCCCGGCGGGTCCGTTTGGCGTTGTCGGCCCGCACCGCCGATCGGTACTGCCGCCGGCGAACTTCCTTCTTGACAGGCTCCCTCATCGTGTCGTCATACTAGCACCATATTCAGTAGACCACGGTCTGATGAAATGAGGGAATCATGATCCACCCCTATGTCAGCCGCGATGGCGAAGGCGAAGCCCTCTGGTTCCTGGGTAATCTGGTGACGCTCAAGACCACCGGCGCGCAGACCCGCGGCAAGCTCACCGTTGCCGAGTTCGTCAACCCACCCGGATTCGCACCGCCGCTGCACCGGCACACCGAAGAAGACGAGTGCTTCTACATCCTGTCCGGGACCGCCGAGTTCCACTGCGAGGGTGAGGTACTACCTGCCGAGCCGGGCGATTTCGTGGTACTACCGGTCGGGCTGGCCCACACCTTCATCGTGGGCGACGCCGAGCCGCTGCGGGTCCTGCAGATAACGACACCATCCGGCTTCGAACACTTCGCGGCCGAGGTCGGCCAGCCCGCCACCGAACGCCGTCTGCCCGACCCCCGTCCGGTCGATCCGGCCGCCCTCGGCCACGCCGCGGCACGGCACGCCATTGAGATCCTCGGGCCGCCACCGAATCTGTAAGCCCTGGACAGCCTCGCTTGACCAGCCCCGGAGCTCGAAGCTGGAGACGGTGATCGCCAGGCCCAGGTCTCGTTGTGTGCGGCGCAGTGCCTTGTGACCGCTTTGCGGCCGTCGACCGGCTCCCCACTGTCCGCTTGACACCACCCCGACAAGCCGGCTTATGAGGCCGTACCCCGAAAGGTGACGCGTGAACACCTGTCTCAAAGCGATCCGCCTGCTCGCCGCCGCGCTCTTGCTCGCTACTGGTCAAGACCGGCTCCCGACACTTCTCCATCCAGGCTGTGGCGATGGGTGACCTACCAGAACCGCTGCATGGCAAGAATCCGGCCGTCACCGTCGCACGCATGATCCTGGCCGGGCCGAACCGATGAGGCGCACATGTGGATGCTTGGTGGCGGCTCTGGTGGGGCGGTCAGCCTGGCGGCCACCGGCTGCACGGGCAGCGGCGGCACCATCCCGCTGGGCCGGTTCTGAGTGAAGCCGACGCGGTGTCCGCCTACGGCCACGGGCCCGACAAGAACTCCGACATCACGTACCAACCAGATGTCGTGGTGCTTCGGGACGGGCCGAGGGCAATCCGTGCCGTCAGTGACGACCGGATGGTCTGAACTCTCGACGGTGGCGCGAAAGGAGTCGGCGACCTGGCGCCGGGCAAGGTGCTGTTCGCCTCCAGTGACGCTCTGGGCCGGGTCCTGCGGATGGACCGGCTAGGCGGAGACGTCGTGGTCACGCTCGTCCCAGTCACGCTGACCGAGGTCGTCAGCGACGCCCACCTGACCCTCGATCAGACTGCCGATGGGGCTCCCGGATCACGTAGACGATCCGACAGGCGGCGGCCACGTGCAGCCGCCGCCTGCCCAGCAACAGGAGCGCGTCGACTCCCGGCGTCGTCGCGGGGCTGGCACAGATCACGCGCACCCCGGCCGCCCGGTGGGCCGACCAGTTGTCGAGGGCCGCTCCGGCACGTCGGAAGGTCTCCTCGCCTATGCCATGACCTGCTCTCGCCGGATGTGGCGATACCCGTCGAGCTGTCGGCGGCGAAAGGATTTCGCCAGCCGTCTCCGGTGTGACATGAGAGCGATTCGACCACCTCTTGACTCGGCCAGACAACCCTGCCAGGTGGGACCGACGGCAGCGTCGTGCGAGGGGAGAGGAATCGATGGACAAGAGGGTGGCCGTGGTCACCGGCTCCTCATCCGGCATCGGGTCGGCGATCGCGGCACGACTTGCCGCAGAAGGCATGCGTGTCGTGATCAACTCCGCGCGTTCGATCTCGGCCGGCGAAGATCTGGCCCGATCCCTGCCGGATGCGATGTACGTCCGTGCCGACGTCGCGGTGCCGGAGGAGGCCCGGTCCCTGATCACCGCGACCCTCGAGGCGTACGGGAGACTCGACGTGCTGGTCAACAACGCCGGAACCACCCGGGTCATCCCGCACGACGATCTCGCCGCCGCGACCCCCGAGGTGTGGCGGTCGATCCTCGACCTCAATGTAGTCGGCAGCTGGCAGATGAGCGTGGCGGCCGTGCCGCACCTGCGCGAATCCGATGACGGCTGCATCGTCAACGTCTCCTCGGTCGCCGGCACCCGGCCGGTCGGCAGCTCGATCCCCTACGCCGTGAGCAAGGCGGCCCTGAACCACATGACCCGCCTGTTGGCCAAGGCTCTCGGACCGCAGATCCGGGTGAATGCCGTCGCACCGGCGCTGACCGAGACGCCGTGGACGCGCGACGACCCCTTCTTCCAGGACATCGCGGAGAAGGTCCGGCAGGGCACCCCGCTACGCCGGGTCGGAACCGCGGATGACGTGGCCGAGGCGGTGCTGGGCCTGCTGCGGGCCCGACACATCACCGGCGCCGTGCTGCCGGTCGACGGCGGTGCCTGTCTGGTCTGATCGGGCTGCGGCCGAGACCGAAACCCGACCGCGACGGTACGCAGAGTGGGAGGAGCCGGTGTTCCGGGAGTTGTCGGAGTTCTACACCTGGTTCGAAGAGCGTTCCCGGGCCAACACGTACCGGGTTGACCGGGTCGGCCTCGACGACCTGGATGACTGGTCGATCGAGGCGGAGACCGGGAACATCGTGCACCGGACCGGGCGGTTCTTCGCCGTCGAGGGGCTGCGGGTGCACGTCGATCCCCATCCGGTCGAAACCTGGGACCAGCCGATCATCGTGCAGCCGGAGAACGGAATCCTCGGCATCCTCGTCAAGGACTTCGACGGCATCCCGCACTGCCTCATGCAGGCCAAGATGGAGCCGGGCAACGTCAACGTGTTGCAGTTGTCCCCGACGGTGCAGGCCACCAGAAGCAACTACACCCGTGTCCATCGAGGCTCGTCGGTGCCGTACCTGGAGTACTTCATGTCGCCGCACCGGCACCGGGTGATCTTCGACTCGCTGCAGTCCGAACAGGGTTCCTGGTTCCTCGGCAAGCGCAACCGCAACATGATCGTACGAACCGACGGCGACGTACCGGTCCGGGAGGACTTCTGCTGGCTTTCCTTGCCGCAGCTCGCCGCGCTGCTACGCGAGGACAACGTGGTCAACATGGACTCCCGTACGGTGCTGTCCGGCATGCCGGGGGGATCGGGCGGTGACGGGTCGAGTGCCCTGGGCGCCGAACCCGATGGCCAGCACACCATGGCGGAGATCATCAGCTGGTTCACCGAGGCGAAGACGAGCCGCCGGCTCGACCGCCACCGGATGCCGTTGTCGAAGGTCCGGGGATGGACGTATCGCGACGGCAGGGTGGCGCACGAACGGGACCGCTACTTCGAGATCATCGGAGTGCGGGTGCAGGCGTCCAATCGCGAGGTACGGCAGTGGTGCCAGCCGATGCTGGCACCCCGGGGCCGGGGAGTCATCGCCTTCCTCACCCGCGAGATCGGCGGTGTCCGGCACGTACTGGTCCATGCGCTCACCGAGGCCGGGACCCACGACGTTGTGGAACTGGCACCCACCGTGCAGTGCGATCCGAACAACTACCGCGACGCTGCGGCGGTTCGGCGGCCGCTGTTTCTGGACTACGTGCTGTCCGCTCCGCGACAGCGGTGTCTGCTGGACGTGGTGCACTCCGAGGAAGGCGGGCGCTTCTACCACGCGGAGAACCGCTACCTGGTGATCGAGAGCGGCGACGATGTTCCGCGTACCCCGCCGGACGGCTATCTCTGGATCTCCCTCTCACAGCTCGCGCGGCTGGTCCGGCACAGCAACTACCTGAACGTCGCGGCCCGGTCGTTGCTGTGCTGCCTGCGCAGCTCCAGGTGGGCGAAGGAGCCGACGCGCGGGCTCGCCGCGGCCCGTTAGCGGTCAAGCTGCGGCATGCATGAGGAGGTGGCACCATGCCCGGTCAGGTGATGCACCGTGTCGGGCTCACCGCGGCGGCGGAGCACGTCGCCGCGATCGCCGCCCGGTACGCCGAGGATTCCGACGCACACCGGACGCTGAGCCCCGAGGTGGTGGAGGAGATCGTACGCGCCGGCTTCTGCCGGCACTTCGTACCCCGGCGCTGGGGCGGTGGGTCCGGAACCTTCGTCGATCTGCTGGTCGCGACGGCCGTGGTCGCTGCCGGCTGCACGTCGGCGGCCTGGTGCGGTGCGCTGGCCGCCGGATCGGCCCGTCTGGGGGTGTTCCTGCCCGAGGAGGGTCAGCGGGACCTGTGGGCGGACGGCCCGGATGCCTTGGTGGTGGCGGGACTGACACCGGGCGGCTCCGCGACGGAGGTGGCCGACGGCTGGCTGGTCAGCGGGGAATGGCGGTACGTCAGCGGCTGCGAGTCGTCGGACTGGGCCCTGGTCTGCGGCCCGGCACCGAGTGGCGGGTCGGTGACCCGGTTCTTCCTGGTGCCTCGACACGACTACCGGATATTGGATACCTGGTTCCCGACGGGGATGCGCGGCACCGGCAGCAACACCGTGGTCATCGACGGCGCACTCGTGCCCCGGCACCGGAGCTTCCTGCAGGAGGACATGCGCCAGGGCCGTGCCGTCGGGTCGGCCGAGCCGTGTCACACGGTGCCGCTGAGGGTGGCGAGCGGGCTGCTGTTCGCCGCACCGGCGTTGGGTGCGGCACGAGGGGCGTTGTCGGCCTGGTCGACCCGGGTGGCGGGCGGTGGCCGGGCGGCGGTGGACGCCGCTGCCGAGTGCCGGGAACTGGCTCGGGCCGCAGGCGACGTGGACGCGGCGGAGTTGCTGCTGCACCGGGCGGCGCGAGTGGCCGACCAGGGCCGGGTGACGCCGACCGAAGCGGCCCGCAACCCGATGGACTGCGCGCTGGCGGTGGAGTACCTGGTCGGCGTGGTGCAGCGGCTGTTCCGGACCGCGGGCACCAGTGGGCAGTTCGCCGAAGAACCGCTGCAACGGTTCTGGCGGGATGTGCACTTTCTGGCCAGCCATCCGGCGTTGCGATTGGACACCGCGGGTGACGCGTACGGGGCGCATCTGCTGGCTGCGGCGCGGGCCGACGGTAGGTAGAGCGACGCGCAATCGACTGGAGGTGGATGGAGCATGGCCACGAAACGGTACGAGGTGGAGCATCAGACGATCGTGCGGGCTCCGGCCGAGCTGGCGTACCGGCTGATCGCGGACGTGGAGAACTGGTCGTGGCTATTCCCGACGACCGTGCACGCGCAGCGGCTGGGCGGTGACGATCTCGGCGATCGGGTCGGAATCTGGACCACCACCGACGGCAACGTCAATCACTGGGTGGCGTTGCGCCGGATGGATCCCCGGGCGTTGACGGTGGCCTACCGGCAGGAGTGGTCCGTCGCGCCGGTCGCCGACATGGGCGGGGCGTGGGTCTTCGAGCCGCGGGGGGAACGGGAGTGCCGGGTGCGGCTGCTCCACGACTACCGGGCTATCGACGACGACCCGGATACCCTCGGTTGGATAGCCGAGGTGCTGGACCGGCTGAGCACCGACGAGTTGGCGGCGTTTCGGGCGGGAGCCGAGCTCGTGGCCGAAGACGAGCGGCGGGTCCTCACCTTCACCGACGAGATCACCACACACGGCGCCGTTGCGCGGGTCTACGGCTTTCTCCGCGAGCTGCCGCTTTGGGTCGGCCGGGTGTCCGATCTGATGGACGTGCAGGTGCTGCGCGACGCGGACGAGGTGCAGTGGCTGCGGACCACGATGGCCGCCGGTCCGGACACGTATCGGAGCGAGCTGATGCGGGTGTGCCTTCCACCTGACAAGATCGGGTATCGGTATCTAGTGGTCCCGCCGTTGGCCCGGGCCCGTACGGGACTGTGGCGGGTGTGCCCGGAGGCGGGGGGTGCCCGGGTGAGCCTCCGACAGACCGTGGTCTTCGACGAACCGGGCATCGAGGCGATGCTCGGGCCCGGCGCAGGTCTCGAACAGGCGCGGGACTTCGCTCGTCGTGAGCTCGGCGGTGACGCCGCTCAGATCCTGGCGGCCGTCCAGGCATATGCGAAGGAAGGCAGTTGACCATCCCCGCCCGCAACGGCGGGCGGGGAGCGCACGGTCAGTCCATCAGCAGTGCGATCTTGCCGCGTACGTGACCCGTCTCCATCTCACGGTGCGCCTCAGCGGCGTCCTTGAGCGGGAAGGTCTTCGACACCGGGAGGCGTAGCGCCCCGGAGGCGCAGAGCTCCGCCAGTTCGGCGAGGGTCTGCGCTGAGCGGGTGCCGCGCAGCCGACGGATGCCGTACTTGTCCGCTGCGGCCTGGTCCACCAGGGTTCCGATCCGATCCCGGTCGGCCACCAGCTCCAGCGAGGCTGTGATCGCCTCGCCACCGGCTCCGTCCAGTGCGGCGTCGACGCCGTTGGGGCACAGTTCACGGACCCGAGCGGCAAGTCCATCGCCGTAGGCGACCGGAACGGCTCCGAGCGATCGCAGATAGTCGTGGTTGCGCTCGCTGGCGGTGCCGACGACCTGCGCGCCCAGGCGGATCGCCAGTTGCACCGCCACCGTGCCGACGCCGCCGGCGGCCGCGTGCACAAGCAGTGTCTCTCCGGCGGTGATGCGCAGTTCCCGTAGGGCGTTCCAGGCCGTCTGCCCGACTGCGGAGAGGCTGCCGGCGACCTCCCATGCGAGACCGGGTGGTTTGCGGGTCACCGCGTCTGCTGGGACGACGAGATGTTCGGCGTACGCCTCGGCGGTGGCGAATCCGAGGACCGCGTCGCCGACGGACAGATCGGCGACGCCCGGTCCCACCTGGTCCACGACCCCGGCGAACTCGTTGCCCAGGGTCTGTGGGAACGGGTCCGAGCCGTCGGCTGCCGCGAACTCACCCCGACGGATTCTGCAGTCGACCCGGTTCACCCCGGCCGCTCGGATCCGAACCCGGACCTGGCCCTCCCCGGGAACCGGCTCCGCGACATCGACGAGTTGCAGGACCTCCGGACCGCCGTACTGAAAGAAGACAATCCTATTGGTCATGCCACTGTCCCCTCCTTGCCAGACAGCACATCGATCGACAGTAGCATGAAACGGAGCCCTCCATTCAGTCGTCGGTTTCGGGGCACTATCCTGACCGGAGCGCTCCGCTTCCGAGGGAGAACCGATGGGCGAGAAGACGACGGCCGCCGGCACCGACAGCCGCTCCGGCCAGTCGGCCGCTGAGGGCCCGGAGCGCCTGGACCGGCGGCTCGTCGGGCTGGGCGCGATCATCGTCGCGGGTGCGTTCATGTCCGCACTCGATGCGACGATCGTCGCCGTCGCACTGGATCGCATCGGCCGCGAGTTCGCCAGCCCGGTGTCCACACTCCAATGGGTCGCCGTGGCCTACCTGCTCGCTCTCGCCATGGTGGTACCGGTGACGGGGTGGTCGGTGCAGCGTTTCGGTGCCCGACGGATGTGGCTGTTCGCCCTGTCCGTCTTCGTCGGAGCCTCCCTGCTGTGCGGCCTCGCGTGGTCGATCGAGAGCCTGATCGCCTTCCGAGTGCTGCAAGGGCTCGGCGGCGGCCTCATTCCGCCGCTCGCCCAGGTGATCCTGGTCCGGGCTGCGGGACCGCGTCGGATCGGCCGGGTGATGAGCATGGTCAGCGTGCCGACCCAGCTGGCCCCGGTCCTCGGACCGACGGTCGGTGGTCTTCTGGTCGACGGTCCCGGATGGCAGTGGATCTTCTTTCTGAACGTCCCGCTCGGTGCGGTCGCGCTGGCGTTCGCCTGGCTCGGCCTGCCTCGAGACGACCGCTCGACCGCCGCGGCGAGACCCGACGTGCTCGGCATGCTGCTGCTGTCGCCGGCCATCACCGCGTTGGTCTACGGACTCTCCCTGGCCGGTGAGGGCGCGGGCACCCTCGGAACCGCCGAGGCGGTGCTCAGCGTCGGTCTGGGAGCCGTGCTGCTCGCGGCCTTCCTGACACACGCCCGACGCGATCACCCCAGTCCGGCCCTGGACCTGCGACTGTTCGGGTGTCGCCCATTCGCCCTCGCCGCCGGACTGATCTTTCTCTCGGGCGCGTCGCTGTTCGGGATGATGTTCCTGCTGCCGCTGTTCCACCAGCAGGCGCGTGGGCTCGACGCCTTGCAGGCCGGCCTGCTGCTAGCGCCCCAGGGGGTCGGCATGGTCGCCGCATTGCTGGTGGTAGGCGCACTGGTCGACCGATTCGGATCGCGATACATCGTGCTCACGGGCATCGTGTTGGTGATCATCGGCACCCTGCCGTTCACCCAGGTCGAATCGGTCGGTGACGGCGCTTTGGCCGTCGCGCTGGTCGTTCGCGGTGTCGGACTCGGCGCGGCGTCCATTCCGCTGACCGCGACGGCCTACCGGTTCCTCCCGCCGGACAAGACGCCGGGGGCGGCGACCGCGCTGGTGATCGTTCAGCGGCTCGGTGGATCGCTCGGAACGGCGCTCCTCGCGCTGATCCTGCAATGGGAGATCGACCGGGCTGCGCGCGGCGTGTCCGACGGCGGGGTGCTGACCGCCGCGTACGGGCGCACGTTCTGGTGGACCGTGGGTCTGAGCCTGTTGGCGCTGCTGCCCGCGGTCTTTCTTCCCGGACCCGCCGAGACCCGAGGGGCCGACTGGTCGGGGCACAGGTCGTTGCCGTCCTCCACAAGCGGCGGAGGCGGTTGATTCCACCTGTGTCCCGTCCGGTCGGTCTCATTCGGTCTTGAGTCGATTGGGACCGATCCTCGAAGCCTCGTATCGAGGCTCTTTTGTTGGCAGCGGAATATCCGCTCCTATACGAAGGTGGTACTAGATGATCAACCCCCTCACATCCGGTGGACGGCTCGCGCGCGCCGCGCTGCGTGCGTTGGCTGCTCTCGTCCTGCTGGTCCCCGCAGCCTTGATCCCCGGCACGGCCCAGGCGGCCTCCGGCGAGAACTGCCGGTACAGCCTGGTGGGCACCTGGCACGCCCGTGTCGAGACCTCGCTGCCCAGCTCTGGCGAGACCACCTTCGTCTTCCGCGAGGACGGCACGATCGAGCCTCCGGAAGGTGAACCGGTGACGGACACCTGGCAGCCCGTGGACTGCCACCGCTTCACCTACGTCATCGTCCACCCGCGGGTCAACGCCGAGGGCGTCGTCGTCGGGGAGGTGCGCGGACATCAGGACGGCTACCTGGGCCGTGACCGGTTCTACTCGTCCGGTACTTCGGTGATCTACGACCTCGACGGTGAGCCGGTGAGCAGCTTCACCGTCCGCGTCTGGGCGGAACGGGTCCAGATGCCGTAGCCGGTCGACACCGCCGGTGTCCCGGCGTCGGAGACGACGTCGGGACACCGGCGCTTCCCCCGACAGCACCTCGCCCCGACTGGAGGACCGTCATGCGTGTCTTGTTCACCGTGCCACCCGCGCTGAGCCACTTCTTCCCGATGGTGCCGTTGGCCTGGGCGCTCCGGGCGGCCGGGCACGAGGTGCTGGTGGCTTCATCCAGCTCCGCGGTGGTCGCCGCGACCGGCGCCGGCCTGCCGGCGGTCGAGGTGAGTCCCGACGTCGACTTCGATGCGGTCTTCGGGGTCGGCAAGGGAACCGCGGTTGAGCGAGCCGCCGAGCATCGCCGCCGCGGCGAGGCGCTGGCCCGCAACGGGGGAGCCACCACCGAGCCCATCTTCAAGAGGTTCGCCCACGTCACCGGTCTCATGGTTGACGGCGTGTGGCGGGTTGCCGAGATGTTTCAGCCCGATCTGGTGGTGTACGGCCGGTTGCAGGGCGCCGGGCTGCTCGTGGCGCGAAAGCTGGGGATCCCCGCGCTCGAACACGGCGTCGGCTTCGTGCGTGAAGGCGATCTCGCTCAGCGGTATCTGCCGCATCTGGCGGAACTGTTCGACCGGTACGGGGTGCCGCTGGAGCTGCCGAGAATGCTCACCCTCCACATCGCTCCGCCGAGCCTGATGGTCGGGGACGGGGAGGCGTGGTATGCACGGTTTGTGCCCTACAGTGGTGGTGGCGTCCTGCCGGACTGGGTCACCCGCCCG
This sequence comes from Micromonosporaceae bacterium, assembly GCA_036381835.1. Classification (GTDB taxonomy): domain Bacteria; phylum Actinomycetota; class Actinomycetes; order Mycobacteriales; family Micromonosporaceae; genus DASULK01. Next base: position 16,707 of record DASVCA010000230.1, on the reverse strand, counting down.
CGCCCGCGTCCGCGGGTGGTCGTCACCCTCGGTACGGTGCTGCCAAAAGTGGTCGGCGTCGGCGGGATCGAGAAGGTGCTGAAGGCCGCCGCGGATGTGGACGCGGACTTCATCGCGTTGGGTGCGGGACTGGAGGCGTTAGGCGACCTGCCGCCGAACGTCCGGACCGCCGACTGGCTACCGCTCACCGGCCTGCTGGCCTGCAGCGATGCGATCATCCACCACGGCGGGGCCGGCAGCACGTTGACCGCCATCGACGCGGCGGTGCCTCAGTTGGCGCTGCCCTACGGCACCGATGAGTTCGTCAACGCCGGGGTGCTGACCCGGCACGGATTCGGGCTGGCGTCCGATATCGACGGCGTCAACGCCGAGCTGCTACGGCAGCTCATCACCGACGGCGAGCTGCGGGCACGAGCCCGGTGGGCAAGGGGTGAGATGATCACCCGTCCGACCCCGGCCGAGCTGGTGGGCGCACTCACCGCGCTCATCGACTGACTCCGGCCGGGTGGTGGTTTCGATCGTCGTGTCGCATCACCCGCACGCTTCGGGCCGGGCGTCCGAGACGCCCGGCCCGAAGCTATCGATCGATCACCTCGGGATCGCCGGCATCACGTGCTCTGCCACCAGACGCATGGTCCGTGCTGCATCCTGTTCGGACAGGTGGCCGGAGTGGATGTTCAGACTGATGATCACGTCATCGCCGAACCAGTCGGCGACCGTCTCCACCTGCTTGAGCACATCGGCAGGAGTGCCTGCCAGCACCTTGTTCTCCGCCAGCTTCTGGTCGAAGCTCGCACGCTTTCCGGTGGCCAGCTTCTCGTATCCGGGGTATGCGCTGCTACTGACCCGCGCCCAGGACCGCACCGCTGCGCTGAGCGCTTGGCCGTTGCGCTCGTCGTCGTAGCGGCCGAGCCGGTACGCCTCATCCGCGTCCTCGGCCACGTAGCAGGGGTAACCGAGGTGTACGCCCGCTTCGGCGGGATCCCGGCCGGATTCCCGCCACGCGGTCCGATAGGCGCGCAACGCTTCCTGCATCTGTTCGACGGTGAGGATGCCGGGCACGAGTTGCAGTCGGTGCCCCGCCCGCCCGGCAGCCGTGCATGACTCCAGGCTGCGCGCGCTGGTCACGTAGACCGGTGGATGGGGCTGCTGGACGGGCCGGGGCTGCAGGGTCACCGGTCCGAACGAGTGGAAGCGGCCCTGCCACACCACATCCTCTTCGGCCCAGAGCCGTTTACAGGCGGCTATGCCCTCGTCGAACCGCTCCCGGCTCTCGTCTAGCGGAACGCCGAAGGCTTCGAACTCCTCGGGCAGGAACGCCCGACCGAATGCGACATCGAGGCGGCCGTGCGAGAGGTTGTCCAGCATGGCCAGTTTGCCGGCGAGCTTGACCGGGTGGGTGAACGCCGGGATGACCGCGCTCGTGCCGACCCGGATCCGGGTCGTCCGGGCCGCTACCGCGGCCAGCAGCGTGACCGGGTCCGGGCTGTAGCCGCCGTAGGTGAAGAAGTAGTGCTCGACGGTCTTGACATGGTGGTAGCCGAGCTCATCCGCGAGCACCGCCAATGCCAGGCATTCGTCGTAGTACCGTGGGGCCGGCTTGTCCGCCGGCCCCACGGTCGGGAAGAACGTTACCCCGATCTTCATCGTCGCTCCCGCTTCCTCTGGTTGTGGTGGGCCGACCCGCGCACCTCAAGCAACCCCGTCGTGCAGCACCCGGCGGTCGGCGACCAGCCAGCCGTTGGGCGAGGCAACGAGTACGTCCTCCGCGACCGTGCTGGCGTAGACGCGCAGACCGTCGCCCGTGGCGTGCGACCCGGTGGCCATCGCCATGGCGTAGTAGCGGGTTCTTACCGTGCCGTTCGGCTCCGAATCGATGCGCACCATGCCCAGCCAGTGCCTACGGACGAGCCCGTCGGCGCGCAGTCGCTCGACCCGGTGCCGGGCGGCTGCGGCGATCGCCGCTCGACCGCGTAGCGGTGCCGCATCGATGTTTTGCCGGAAGACGCCGTCCTCGGTGAAGGTGGCGGCCCAATCCTCCGCCGCGCCGGTGTCCAGAAGACGCATCTGCTCGGCGTAGAACTGGGAGATCCGTCCATAGAGGTCACCGAGTCCGGCACCCGCGGTCGCCATGTGGCTCACGGTCGATCCTCCTCCCGGTTCCCGGCACGCGGCGCGGTGCGCGCGGCCGGTGACCACGGTGCCAGTCGGCTCTCAAACCGTGGTCGAGTCGAACCGAAGGCGGGGCGAGGAAGCGGGGACCGGTCAGGCGGGGTACGGCGACTGGGCCCGGGCGTCGCGGAGCACCTTGGCCCACCACAGCAACTGATTCATCAAGGTCTTCGCGGCGGTGTTCACGGCTTCGGCGTTGCGTGGCTGCCCGTGCTCGTCGAACTGAGAGTGTGCCATGTGGAAGCTGACCGTCTCCCGAACCGTCACCATGTGCAGTTCGGCGAAGACCTGCCGGAGCTGTTCCACGGCTCGAAGGCCGCCGGCCATACCGCCGTAGGAGACGAAGGCGACCGGCTTGGCCTGCCACTCGTCGAAGACCGAGTCGATGGCGAGCTTCAACGACGCCGGGTATCCGTGGTTGTACTCGCAGGTGATCACCACGAAGCCGTCGGCCGCGCCCACCCGCGCGGTGAGGTCGGCGACCCCGGCGGTGGGCTCGCCGCCCAGCACCGCCGGAAGCTGGATCTCCGCGAGGTCGATGACGTCCAGCTCGACGTCGGACTGCCGCGCCTGCTCGACGAACCACCGAGCCACGGTCCCGCCGAACCGCCCCTTGCGGGTGCTGGCGACGACCACGGCGATGCGAATCTTCTGATCGGACATCCTGTTCTCCTTCTGCCGGAAGACGGCTGCGGCGACGACGTCACGCCGGATCGTCGTCGTCCCGCTCGGCGACCGTCCGCCAGGCCTTCTCGACGTCGGCCCAGGTCGCCGGAGGGGCAGGCAGCGGGTTCGTACCGGTCGCCCGCAGACCGTCCAGCACGATGCCGAGGAACCGCTTGCGCAGCGCCGGGTCCCGCCGGCGGTGCGCGACCCGCAACTCCCGTAGCACATGCAGCAACAGCACCACGTCGTGCGCATTGACGTCGTTGCGCAGCACGCCTGCCTGTTGTGCCTTGTCCACCAGGCGCTGCACGGCGGCCCGGGCCCGCTTGCTCACCGCCAGGAGTTCGTCGGTGACCTGGAACGGGCCGGACAGCCGGGGAGAGCCGTCCACGCCGGCCTCTACGCAGGAATCGATGAACTCCACCAGGCCGGCCCAGGCATCGGGATTATCGAGGGCGGCCTCGGCTGCTTCGCGGGTGTCCTCCATGTTCGCCAGCGAGAGCTGGCGCATCAGCTCTTCCTTGCTGGGATAGCGGCGGTACAGCGTGCCCATCCCGACGCCGGCCCGCTCCGCGATCGCCGAGACCGGGGCGTCCGACCCCAGTTCGGAGAAGACGTCGCGGGCCGCCGCGAGGATCCGGGCGTCGTTTCGACTGGCGTCCGACCGTCGGTGCGGCGACGGGTTCGGAGGGGCGACCATACGCCGATCGTACCCTGAACCGAGCGCTCCGTTCCGAGTGGGCGGGACGGTCCGCGTCGATCACGGAGCATAGCCCAGGTGGGGTCTCACCACGCCAAGCCGCCGTTGACCTCGAGCACGTGGCCGTTGACGTAGGAGCTCTCCTCGCCGGCCAGAAAGACCGCGGCGCCCGCGACCTCGTCGCCCCGACCCATCCGGCCCGAGGTGAGTTTGTCGCGGTACCGGGCCCAGACGGCCTCGTTCCGGCGCAATGCCCGTCCCATCCCCTCATCGATGAAGCCCGGTGCCAGGCAGTTCACCGTGATCCCCTGCGGGGCCAGCTCCAGAGCCACGCTGCGCGTGAACGCCTCGACCGCGGCCTTGGTCGCACAGTAGGCGGCGGCGTTCGCCACCGGGCGACTGCCCAGCACGGAGGACACGGTTATCACCCGGCCGGCCTCGCTGCGCGCGAGGTACGGCACGGCGCTACGTACGCAGAGGAAGACGCCGGTCAGGTTCGTTCCGACGACGTCCGCCCACTGGTCGGGACTGATCGCGGTGATCGGGCCGGGCCGGCTGATCCCCGCATTGGCCACCAGGATGTCGAGACCGCCGAACCGGTCTGCCGCGACCCGCATCAGACGTTCGACCGAGGCCGGATCCCGTACGTCGGTGGGTTGGAAGGCGACGTGGTCCGGCTGCCCGTCGAGCAGGTCGGACGCTGCCCCGGCATCCCTGGCCGCCAGCATCACGGCGGCGCCTTCGGCGAGGAACGCCTGGGCGATGCTGCGGCCCAGGCCGCGGTTCCCACCGGTGACCACCGCGACCTTTCCCTTCAACCGCACTGTCTTTCTCCTCCCTCGTACCTGGACGGCGGTGGCGTGCCGTCGCCGCCGGATGCCCGCGCATCCTGCGCCACAGCGTTGCCAGATCGCCTGTGTCCGTGCTTGAGGACGGCTGGTGCCCGTGGCAGCCGGTTGAGGCGGGGCTTGAGCGAACCACCAGCGGCGGGACGCATCTTGGCGGTACTGGTCCCCCGGGAGCCGGCGGCGCCGCGAGCACCTTCCGGCGCGCCGGCTCCCACCCGCGACCGTGACACCCGCTGTCGGTGCCACGGCCACCGTGCCTGATCAGGTGGCGAAGGGAGTAGGCGTGCTCAGCAGAAGAGGAATGATCAAGTTGGGGGCGGTCGTCGGTGTCGCCGCCGTGGTGCCGGTCGAGCAACTGGTCGCCGGGTCCGGTCCAGCACACCCGGCACGGTCGCACCCCGACCTGGCTCATCCGCACGGGCACGGCATCGGCCCCGCGCCGCGGGGCAACGCGGCCACCGCCATCCCGTTCTCGGTTCCGATGCCGGTCCCGCCGGTGCTGCACCCGGTCCGGCGGACGAACAACGCCGACTACTACCAGCTGCGCATCCGGCAGACCCAGGTGGAGCTGGTGCCCGGCCTGCTCACCACCGTCCGCACGTACGGCGGGCATTTCCCGGGCCCCACGATCCGCGCCACCCGGGGACGGGCCACCGTGATCACGCACGTCAACGAACTCGGCCACAACGTCGCGGTCCATCTGCACGGGGGCCACGTGCCGGCCGGCGAGGACGGGCACCCGATCGATGTGATCGCACCCGGCGCCAGCCGCACGTACCACTATCCGAACAAGCAACGTGCGGCTTCGTTGTGGTACCACGACCACGCGCATCACCTGGAAGCGCAGAACGTCTACCACGGGCTGAGCGGGGCGTATCTGCTGAGCGACCAGGAGGAGTCCGCGCTCCCGCTGCCGTCCGGCCAGTACGACGTGCCGTTGCAGATCCGCGACGCCAGGGTGGAGGAGGACGGCACACTCACCTACACCAGAGCGTCCGCCCGGCCGCAGATGCTGGTCAACGGCAAGGAGCGGCCCTACTTCCGGGTCGCGGCGCGCAAATACCGCTTCCGACTGTTCAACCAGTCGATCGACCGGTACCTGACGCTGCGGCTGTCCGACGGGGCGGAGTTCGTTCAGATCGCCACCGATGGCGGGCTGCTCGCCGCCGCGGCGCCGACGACCGAGGTGCGCCTCTCCGCCGGGGAACGCGCCGAGATCGTCGTCGACTTCTCCCGGTACCAGCCGGGCATGAGTGTCTACCTGCAGAACTCCGACGCGCTGTCCACCGAGAACCCGGACGTGCTCCGCTTCGATGTCGGAAACCCGGTGCCGGACTTCAGTCGGGTGCCGAACCGACTATCCACCATCCCGCCGCTGCCTCCGGCGACCGTGGAGCGGCACTTCGTTCTCGACTTCGACGCCGACCGGGGCGTACACACCATCAACGGGCTGGACTTCGACCCGGCCCGGGTGGACGTGCAGACGCGGTTGGGCACGACGGAGATCTGGACCATCACCAACGCGGAGGCGCCGATTCCGCCGCCGAACTTCCACGTGTCGCACAATTTCCATCCCCACCTGGTCCAGTTCCGTGTGCTGGACCGCGACGGTGTCCCGCCCGCACCCGGGGAGGCGGGTTGGAAGGACACGGTCTTCGTGCCACCCGGCTCGACCGTGCGGATCGCGATGACCTGGAGTGGTCACACCGGCCGGTACGTGTACCACTGTCATCAGCTGCCGCACTCGGTGGAGGCCATGATGGGCCAGATCGAGATCACCGCTTGAGCAGCCGAGGAACCAGCATGACGCAGACCTTGCTGCCGCCGTCCTCGACACCTGAGTGGGTACTGTGCCCCGGCTGCAGGACTCCGCATTACGGCAAGCGCTGGGCGGCCAACCTGCACGTGTGCCCGGAGTGCGGACGGCACGACACCCTATCCGCGCCACAGCGCTTGGCGCAGCTGCTCGATGCCGGGTACGAGCCGCTGCCGCAGCCCTCGCCGACCGTCGACCCGCTGAGCTTCGTCGACAGCCGGCCGTATCCGGAGCGTATCGGGCAGGCACGGGCCCGGACCGGACTCGACGAGGCGGTCCAGTGCGCTCGAGGGCGGGTCCACGGCGCGCCGGCCATCGTCGCGGTGATGGATTTCGGCTTCCTCGGCGGGAGCCTGGGCAGCGTCGCCGGTGACCGGATCGTGGCGGCCGCGGAGACCGCACTGGCGGAGCGGACCCCCCTGGTTCTGGTCACCGCGTCCGGCGGCGCGCGGATGCAGGAAGGCGCCCTGTCGCTGATGCAGATGGCTCGTACCAGCGAGGCCATGGCCAGGTTGGATGAGGCCGGCGTACTGACGGTGTCGATCATCACCGATCCCACCTACGGGGGCGTCGCCGCGTCCTTCGCCACCCTGTCCGATGTGATCATCGCCGAGCCGGGGGCGCGTCTCGGCTTCGCCGGTCGACGGGTGATCGAGCAAACCGTCCGCAAGAAGCTCCCGTCGGAGTTCCAGACCGCCGAGTTCCTCGCCGAGCGAGGGTTCATCGACCTCGTCGTCGCGCGGGCGCAGTTGCGTCAGGAACTCGGCAAGGTGTTGTGGGCGGGGACCGATCACGGTGTGGCGGGATGGCCGATCGAGCCCGGCGCACTGGTATGCGATCCGGCCGAGCTCGCCGACGAGGACCCCTGGACGCGGGTTCGAGCGGCACGTGACCTGGCCCGGCCCACGGCGCTGGAGTACGCCGCGACGGTCTTCGACAGCTTCCGGGAGTTGCACGGCGATCGGCTGACCGGCGACTGCCGGGCGGTGATCGGCGGGCTGGCCTGGTTGCGGGGGCGCCCGGTGATGCTGATCGGGCACCAGAAGGGGCATAACCCAGCTGAGCTTGTCGATCGAAACTTCGGCATGCCGTCGCCCGCCGGCAACCGCAAGGCGGCGCGGCTCATGCGGCTGGCGGAGAAGCTGGGCCTCCCGGTGGTGACGCTGATCGACACTCCGGGCGCCGATCCGGGTCCGGCGGCCGAGGAGCAGGGCCAGGCGTACGCGATCGCGGAGAACCTGCGGTTGATGGCGGCCCTGCGGGTGCCATCGGTGGCCGTGGTGATCGGCGAAGGCGGTAGCGGCGGCGCGTTGGCGCTCGGTGCGGCCAACCGCGTGCTGATCATGGAGAACGGGATCTACTCGGTGATCAGTCCCGAGGGGTGTGCCGCGATTCTCTGGAAGGATGCGAGCGCGGCACCCCAGGCCGCCCGAGCCCTGCGGCTGGCGGCCCGGGACCTGCTGGCGTTGGGTGTCGTCGACGGCGTGATCCCCGAGCCGCACGATGGTCCCGACGCCGCCTCGGCCGTCGATCGGCTGCGGGCCGCGCTGTGCGCCTGCCTGGCAGAGCTGGCACCGCTCGGTCCCGAGGAGTTGGTCGCCGATCGTCGAGCGCGTTTCGACCGGTTCGCGGGACGGTGGCTGACGGAAGGGGGAGCGACCGCACTAAGGGTGTGATCACCATCAGCAATCAGGCGATCTCTCAGCGTTGATATATTTGCCCGGCCGGTGGCGGGTGGACCGACGCGCGGATCTCGAGGGTGACCGGTCTCCCGCCTCCCCAGGTCGTGATACGTCGTCTCGGTCCGAATCGACGGCGGCTGTGTAGGGAGGGTGCTGTGCAGCACGTCGTCGTCGAGGCGCCCGGTTCGAAGCCCGGGCGTGCCGGCGGTCCGCGCGGCAAACGTACGGTCAGGTTGAGTCCAGGGGAGAGCCTGGACTTCGGCTACCGCCGGTGGTCGCGGACGCTGATGTTCGGCCGGCAAGGCGGGGAACTGAGCGTGGTCGCCGGTCAGATCATCGCCGGTCACGGCTACTGGTCGGTCTCGAACTTCAACGCGGAGATCGCGTACCTGGTCGAGAACACCGACGATGCGGGTGAATACATCAAGGTGGCACCGTGCCGGGCGGCCGTACCCATTCCGTTCGAGTCGTCCCGCCTCGTCCTGCCCGGAAACTGCACGCCTCATTCGCTTCATGTGCTCGTCTCGGGAGCGCCGCGGATCAGCCCGAGCCGGATGGTGCCGGAAATACCCTACCAGTGCGGCGGGTTGGACAGTGGCCGCAAGCACTTCCTGGTTCTTGTGGCGCTGTGCGAGCCGCGATTGCTCGGCGACTGGCACGCCGGTGTACCCACGGTTCCCGAGGTGGTCGAGCGATTACGTCCGTTGCCGGGCTGGCGCGACGTGTCGCGTAACGCGGTGAACTACCACATCGACTATCTGTTCCGTGAGAAGTTACGAGCCTATTTCGGGCCGGACTCGCCGGTACCCCGGGTGCGTTGGAAGCGCGAGGCGCTGGTCTCCATCGCACTGCGACATGATCTGGTTCGTGTCGAACATCTCTCACTTTTGCCGCCGCCGTAGCGGGTGTGCGGGATCATGAGACCAGATTGCACCCTAACGTTTGTCAGGGTAGGCCGCCAATGATTCGTCACTGTATGTGTCCATCTCATCTATCCAGAGTGGTGACTGTAGGCATCATTTAGCCATAAATCGGACAGATTTGAGTGATCTGCATCTTAACCTCGAGTGGTCACATCACCGATGGTGACGGATTCCGGGCCGGTTGCTGTCTGTCATTCCCGTCGTTACCGTTAATGCGGCTAGACGCAGTGCGGCCGCTAGATCAAATTGTCATATGTGAATTAGGTAACCAGATCCACAGGGTTAGCAAAGTGATATCACGTTAGTCGCCCGCGGTGGTGCTGAATCCTATTCTCGTCCCCGTCTAGCGGTGCTGGCAACGAGCGATTCGCCAGCCATGGCCCGGCTGCGGGCAGCCGCAGATCACCAATCAGTCAATGGGAGTTTCTGATGCTTGACTTCGCTGTTGCTGCCCTGAGCACAGACCACGTGCAGATCGGCGGTGTCGAGTCGCCTGGCCGAGTCGACACGGCCCAGGTGGTGGAGTTCCGGGTGCTGGGGCCACTGGAGATCGTCCATCGTGGCCGCCAGTGCACACCGAGCGCGCCCAAAGTACTGCAGGTCCTCGCCATGCTGGTGCTCCGGGCCAACCGCGTCGTCCCGATCGACTCGTTGATAGAGCAGCTGTGGGGTGATAACCCGCCGCGCAGCGCGCTCACCACTATTCAGACATACATCTATCAACTTCGGCGCTTCATGGAACGGGAAGGGCTGGTGGACAACGGTGAAGACGTCATCGTGACGCGGGCACCCGGCTACCTGCTCCGGGTCCGTCCCGAACAGGTGGATCTCCAGCGCTTCCTGATGCTCGCCGACCGCGGCCGTGCCTGCCTCAAACGCCAGCAGTATGCCGACGCGGCCCGTCACCTCCGCACCGCGCTAGCCCTCTGGTACGGCAGCCCGCTGGCCAACGTGCCCTCCGGGGGTCTGCTCGCCGCCAGCATCGCCAACCTGCAAGAACAGCAGCGCAGCGTCCTGCAGCTGCGGATCCAGGCGGAGATCGAGCTCGGCCTGCATCGCGAGTTGATCGGCGAGCTGCGCTCCCTGGTCGCGATGCACCCGCTTGACGAGTGGTTGCACGGACAGCTCATCCGGGTGCTGGACCGCAGCGGCCGGCGCAGTGACGCCCTCATGGCCTACCACCAGTTGCGCAGCACCCTCGAGGAGGAACTCGGCCTCGACCCCTCGCCCGAGATCCAGGAGATCCACCGTCAGCTCCTGCGGGCCGGCTAGCGGCACACCAGCCGCTTTCGAGCCCGATGCGGGGTATGGCTCCAGCAGGATCTGCGAGGTTCGACGCAGTGCCGAAGCCGTCGGCTTCGGACCGATTGTCACCCGTTGATCGGAGAATCTCGTGAGTCGTCGGGTAGTGATCACCGGGATCGGCGTCCTGGCGCCTGGAGGAGTGGGCCGGAAGGCATTCTGGAGTCTGCTGAGCGAGGGGCGAACGGCGACGCGGCTCATCTCGCTCTTCGACGCATCGTCCTTCCGGTCTCAGGTCGCCGCTGAGGTCGACTTCGACGCGGAGCTGCACGGATTGAGCCCGCAGGAGATCCGCCGAATGGACCGCGCCACCCAGTTCGCGGTCGTCGCCGCCCGCGAGGCCATGAGCAGCAGCGGACTGGAGTTCGCCCGGCTGGACCCGCAACGCTGCGGCGTCTCGGTCGGCAGCGCGGTCGGCTGCACCATGGGCCTCGAAGAGGAGTACCGGGTGGTCAGCGACGGCGGACGCAAGTGGCTGGTGGACGCCGATTACGTGGTTCCCCACCTCTACTCGCACTTCGTGCCGAGTTCCATCGCCGCCGAAGTCGCCTGGGCGGTCGGCGCCGAAGGGCCGACGGCGTTGATATCCACCGGATGCACGTCCGGCATCGACGCGGTCGGCCACGCGGCCGAGTTGATCCGGGAGGGCTCGGCGGACGTGATGATCACAGGTGCCACCGACGCGCCGATCTCGCCGATCACCGTGGCGTGCTTCGACGCGATCAAGGCCACCACACCCCGCAACGACGACCCTGAGCACGCCTCCCGCCCGTTCGACGCCACGCGCAACGGGTTCGTGCTCGGTGAGGGTGCCGCCGTGTTCGTACTCGAGGAACTCGAGCACGCGCGGGCACGGAACGCGCCGGTCTACGCGGAGATCGCCGGTTTCGCCTCGCGGTGCAACGCGTACCACATGACGGGGCTGAGGCCCGACGGCCGGGAGATGGCCGAAGCGATCCGGGTCGCGCTGAACGAGGCGCGGATCAACGCCGATCAAGTCGACTACATCAACGCACACGGGTCGGGCACCAAGCAGAACGACCGGCACGAGACCGCGGCGTTCAAGCGCGCCCTGGGTGAACACGCCTACCGGACCCCGGTCAGCTCCATCAAGTCGATGGTCGGCCACTCGCTCGGTGCGATCGGCTCGATCGAGGTCGCCGCCTGCGTCCTGGCCATGGAGCACGGCGTCGTCCCGCCCACCGCCAACCTGCACAACCGCGACCCGGAGTGCGACCTGGACTACGTACCGCGCACCGCACGGGAAAGCCGGCTCGACGTCGTACTCACCGTCGGCAGCGGATTCGGTGGATTCCAGAGCGCCATGGTGCTCGCCCGGCCGGAGAGGAGGGCCGCGTGACGACACAAGTGGTGGTCACCGGGCTCGGCGTGATCGCGCCGAACGGGCTCGGTCTCGGCCAGTGGTGGGCGGCGACGCTTCGAGGCGTGAACGGCATCGCGCCGGTCAGCCGGTTCGACGCCTCCGGCTATCCGGCCCGGCTCGTCGGCGAGGTGAAGGACTTCGACCCGGCGGAGCACCTGCCGAGTCGGCTGCTGCCGCAGACGGACCACATGACGCGGCTCGCGCTGGTCGCGGCGGACTGGGCACTGGCGGACGCCAAGGTGGACACGTCGACCCTGCCCGAGTACGGCATGGGGGTGGTCACCGCGAGCTCGGCCGGTGGATTCGAGTTCGGCCAGCGCGAACTGCAGAACCTCTGGAGCCGGGGCGGCAAGTACGTCAGCGCGTACCAGTCGTTCGCGTGGTTCTACGCGGTCAACACCGGCCAGATCTCGATCCGCAACGGTATGCGCGGGCCGAGCGGCGTGGTGGTCAGCGACCAGGCCGGCGGGCTGGACGCGGTCGCACAGGCGCGGCGGCTCATCCGCAAGGGTACGCCGTTGATGGTCACGGGCGGGGTGGACGGATCCACCTGTCCGTGGGGCTGGGTCGCTCAGTTGGCCAGCGGGAGGTTGAGCACGGCGGTCGAGGCGGACCGGGCGTTCCTGCCGTTCGATGCCAGAGCGGCCGGACACGTCCCAGGCGAGGGCGGCGCGATCCTGGTACTAGAAGACGCCGAGGCCGCGCGTCGGCGCGGTGCCTCGACGGTCTACTGCGAGATCGCCGGGTACGCGGCCACCTTCGACCCCAGACCCGACCGGCGTCGCCCGCCGGGGCTGCGCCGGGCCATTACGCTGGCCCTCGAAGACGCGGGCATGTCGCCCGAGGACATCGATGTCGTCTTCGCCGATGCCGCCGCCGTGCCGGAGTTGGACCGGATCGAGGCTGAGGCGATCACGGCGGTCTTCGGATCGCACGCGGTGCCGGTCACCGCTCCGAAGACGATGACCGGCCGACTGTACGCCGGGGGTGGGTCCCTCGACCTGGTGGCCGCCCTGATGACGATCCGGGACGGAGTGATCCCGCCCACCGTCAATGTCACACCCGCCGCGGACTACGGACTCGACCTCGTCGTCGGCAAGCCCCGGGACCTTCCGGTGCAGGCCGCCCTGGTCCTGGCCAGGGGGTACGGCGGGTACAACGCCGCGATCGTGGTCCGCTCCATCGGCTGACCGAGCAAGCAGTGAGAGGAGAGGAAGCATGTCTGACCGCACCCTTACCATCGATGATCTTAAGCGAATCTTGCGGGAGTGCGCCGGGGCCGACGAACAGGTCGATCTCGACGGCGACATCCTCGACACCGAATTCATCGACCTCGGTTACGACTCACTGGCGATGCTCGAGACCAGCAGCCGGATCGAGCGGGAGTACGGGATCAAGCTCGACGACGACACCGTCGTCTCCGCGACCACGCCACGGGCGTTCCTCGCCCTCGTCAACGGATCCTGAGGGAGCGGGTAGTGATGAACCGAGGCGTGGTCGACGGCGTCGTGGAGGAACGGGCCGACGATGTCGTCGCCGGCCTGGTCGACGGCCATCTGGGCGGCGTGCTTGATCAGGTCAGGCACACCGCGATGCATCTCCTCTCCGAGCTGGGGCAGCCGCCCCATGTGCTGAGACTGCGGGCCGGCGAGGTGTCCGTCGAACTCGAATGGGAAGTCGCCCCCGTCCCCGCAGCGCCGCCCGCGGCGGCGACGGGGCAGTCGCCCGCGGCGGTCCGGCCATCGGATGACCCCGCTACGCCGCCCCGCGACGCGGCACCGGCGCACTACATCGACGCCCCGACCGTCGGCGTCTTCTACCGCGCGCCGGAGCCGGGCGCGCCCCCGTTCGTCAACCCTGGCGACCTCGTCAGCGCGGGCCAGCAGGTCGGCATCGTCGAGGCGATGAAGCTGATGATTCCGGTGCACGCCGATAGGCCGGGACGGGTCACCGCGGTTCTCAAGGAGAACGGCGAGTCGGTGGAGTACGGCGAGCACCTGTTCGCGATCGCGCCGGATGAGGGATGACCATGTTCAAGAAGGTCCTGATCGCCAACCGGGGTGAGATCGCCCTGCGGGTCGCCCGGGCCTGCCGAGAACTGGGTATGCAGGCGGTCGCCGTGTACTCGACCGTGGACCGGGAATCGGCCGTCGTCCGATACGCCGACGAGGCCGTGCACATCGGACCCGGGCCGGCCAAGCGGAGCTACCTGAACATCGCGGCCATCGTGGAGGCGGCGCTCCAGACCGGAGCCGACGCCGTGCACCCCGGCTACGGCTTCCTCTCCGAGGACCCCGATTTCGCCGAGGTGTGCCAGAAAAGCGGGCTGGTGTTCGTGGGGCCGCCCGCCGAGGTGATCGCCGCGCTCGGCGACAAGACCGCCGCGCGGACCATGATGGCGCAGGCCGGCCTGCCGATGCTTCCGGGCAGCCTGGAGGCGCTGCCGTCGGCAGAGGAGGCACAGCGCTTCGCGGACAAGATCGGATATCCGGTCATCATCAAGGCCGCCGCTGGCGGCGGCGGCCGAGGCATGCGCGTGGTCACCGACCCGGGCCGGTTCGTCCGGTCGTACCAGGAGACCCGCGCGGGCGCGCAGGCGCTCTTCGGTGATCCGAGGGTGTACGTCGAGCGCTATCTCGAGCATGCGCGGCACGTCGAGGTGCAGATCCTGGCCGATCAACTCGGCAACGTCGTCCACCTCGGCACCCGCGACTGCACCGTGCAGCGCCGCCATCAGAAGCTGGTCGAGGAGACTCCGGCACCCGGACTGCCCGCGCATGTCCTCGACGAGATGGGCCGGGCCGCGGTGCGCGGGGCGCAAGCGGCCGGCTACGTCGGTGCCGGAACCTTCGAATTCCTGGTCGACGCCGACCACAACTTCTACTTCATGGAGGTCAACTGCCGGGTGCAGGTCGAACATCCGGTGACCGAGGCGGTCACGGGAATCGACATCGTGCAGGAGCAGTTCCGCATCGCCGCCGGCCAGCCGTTGGCCATGCGCCAGCAGGACGTGGCGATCCGCGGCGCAGCGATCGAGTGCCGGGTGAACGTCGAGGACCCGGGGCGGCAGTTCGTGCCTACGCCGGGTCTGCTCGAGGAGTTCGAGCCACCCGGTGGGCCGTTCGTCCGGGTCGACACCCACGGATATCCGGGCTACCGCGTGCCGGCGGCGTACGACCCGCTGCTGGCCAAGGTCGTCGTCTGGGGACCGACCCGGGAGGCGGCACTGGATCGGATGGATCGGGCCCTGGCCGAGTTCCGGGTGCGGGGACCGGGGGTGTGCACCACCGTCGATTTCCTCCGGGCCGTCGTGCGTCACCCGCAGTTCCGATCCGCCGGACACAGCACGGCGATCGTCGACCGGATCCTGGCCGACCGCGCGGGCGACCGGCCTGCGGACTGACATCGAGAGAACCGTGATAACCGCTACCCGAGGGAGGGGACATGGGCGAACAGCAGGGACCGGTGACGCTGGTCACCGGGGCCACCAGCGGCATCGGCCTGGCGGTGGCCACCAGCCTGGGCCGGCAGGGGCACCGGGTCTTCATCTGTGCGCGAAACGCGGACAACGTGGCGCTGACCGTCAAGCAGTTGCGGGCCGAGGGGATCGAGATCGACGGCGTCGCCTGCGACGTACGTGACCGGGAGCAGGTGCGCCAGTACGTGCAGGCCGCCGTCGACCGGTACGGCCCGATCGACGTGCTGGTCAACAACGCCGGACGCAGCGGTGGCGGCGTGACCGCCCAGATCCCGGACGAGCTCTGGTACGACGTGATCGACACCAACCTGAACAGCGTCTTCCTGATGACCCGGGAGGTGCTCACCACCGGCGGCATGCAGTCGCGCAAGCGGGGCCGCATCATCAACATCGCCTCCACCGGTGGCAAGCAGGGTGTGGTTCTCGGTGCGCCGTACTCGGCGTCCAAACACGGGGTTGTGGGCTTCACCAAAGCCGTTGGCCTGGAACTCGCCAAGACCGGCATCACCGTCAACGCGGTCTGCCCCGGCTACGTGGAGACCCCGATGGCCAGGCGGGTCCGCCAGGGATACGCCAAGGTCTGGGACACCACCGAGGACGATGTGCTGTCGCGTTTCGAAGCCAAGATCCCGCTCGGCCGGTACGCGACTCCGGAAGAGGTCGCCGCGATGGTCAGCTACCTCGTCTCCGATGCGGCGGCGGCGGTGACCGCGCAGGCGATAAACGTCTGCGGCGGCCTGGGCAACTACTGAGGAAGAAGAGGAGGACGAGTCATGACCCAGGTCGCGACCCGTGCGGTCAGCCACGAGATCACGATCGAGGCTCCCGCGAGCAAGGTCTACCGGCTGCTCGCCGACACCACGCGTTGGCCGGCCATGTTCCCACCCACCGTGCACGTGGAGCAGGTGGAGGCGAACGGGGCCGAGGAGCGGATCCGTATCTGGGCGACGGCCAACGGAGAGGCTAAGACGTGGACCTCGCGTCGACGGTTGGACCCGAAAGGGCTGCGTATCGACTTCCGGCAGGAGGTCTCCCAGCCGCCCGTGGGTGCGATGGGCGGTTCCTGGATCATCGAGCCGGCCGGTGAGCAGACGTGCCGGATCCTGCTGCTGCACGACTACCGGGCGGTGGACGACGATCCGCAGAAGCTCGACTGGATCGCCCGAGCGGTCGACCGCAACAGCAGGGCCGAGCTGGCCGCGCTCAAAGCGGCGGCGGAGACGAACGGCACGGACGATCTGCGGCTCACCTTCGATGACACCGTCCACATCGACGGATCCGCCAAGGACGTCTACGACTTCCTCAACGAAGCGCAGTTGTGGGCGGAACGACTGCCGCACGTCGCCCGGGTGTCGTTGCGCGAGGACACCGAAGGGCTGCAGCTCCTGGAGATGGACACCATGACCCGGGACGGGTCGACACACACCACCAGGTCCGTCCGGGTCTGCCTGCCGTACCGCAAGATCGTCTACAAGCAGATCGTGCTGCCCGCTCTGCTGACCCTGCACACCGGCCACTGGCTGATAGAGGAGATCGGGTCAGGGGTGGCCGTCACCTCCCGCCACACCGTGGTCGTCAACCCGGCCAACATCGCCCGGGTGCTCGGTCCGGAGGCCGGCGTGGCGAATGCAAAGGCGTTCGTACGGAACGCGCTGAGCACCAACAGCCTGGCCACCCTGCGGCACGCCAAGGAGTACGCGGAGCGGTAGCTGCGAACCGTCCGGTCGTCCGCCCAC
>DASVCA010000229.1:0-12792 GCA_036381835.1 Micromonosporaceae bacterium | reverse complement strand
GCCGCCGCCGGGCACCGGTCGTCGGCCGAGCTCGCCCGCCAGGACGCGCAACTGCCCGACGAGGTCTGCGCCCGACTGCCGGACCAGCCGCCCGCGGCGGACGCCGCAGCGGTGCTGATCACCGGAGCCACCGGGTTCCTGGGCGCGTACCTGGTCGCGGACTGGCTGACGCACAGCGGCGCGAGACTGCACTGCCTGGTCCGGGCCGGCTCCCCCGATGCCGCACTCGACCGGGTTCGGGACAACTTGCGGCGGTACGGGCTTTGGCACGACGGGTACGTCGACCGGCTCGTCCCGGTGCCCGGCGACCTCGGCGAGCCGTCGCTCGGTCTGTCCCGACGGGACTTCGACGCGCTGGCGGACACCGTGGACGCGGTGGTACACAACGGCGGCGCGGTCAACTTCCTGTCCTCGTACGAGCAGCTGCGCCCGGCGAACGTGGCCGGCACCCTCGAGGTGATCCGGCTGGCCGCCACCGGACGCCCCACCGCGCTGCATCTGGTCTCGACGCTCGGCGTCTTCCTGACCCCGAACCGTCGAGGCGAGGTGGTCAGCGAACGCGACCTGCCGGACGATTGCACCGGGCTGGAGGGCTACAACGCCACCAAATGGGCCGCCGACCGGTTGGTTCGGGCGGCCCGCGACCGGGGGTTGACGGTGAACGTCTACCGGCCGGCGCGGATCACCGGACACGGTCGGACCGGGGTCGGCAACGCGGATGACTACTTCAGCCGGCTGCTGACGACCTTCGTCCAGCTCGGCGCGGTGCCGGACATTCCGGACGACGAGGCGGACCTGACACCGGTCGACTATGTGGCGGCCGGCATCGGTCACCTGGCCCGGCGTCCGGACCGGTGGGGGCAGGACTTCCACTTCTACAACAACCGCACCATCTCCTTCGCCGGGATCGCCGAGACGCTGGCCGGCTTCGGGTATCCGGTGCGGCTACTCGCCTACCCACGGTGGCGGGCGGCGCTGCAGGCCCGCCCCGACGTCGCGGTCGCACCGTTCCTGCCGCTGTTCGGGGAATCGCTACCCCGGCGTACCCAACCCCGTTTCGACTGCACCGCCACGGAGGCGGCGCTGGCGTCCGCCGGTCTGGTCTGTCCACCGGCGGACGCCGCCTTGATCCACACCTACCTGGCGTGGTTCGTCCGCGCCGGCTACCTCGACCCACCTACACTCGGGAGGCCCGGTGACTGAACGGGTACGCACCGGACTGCTGGTCACCGTCTGGCTCGGCCAGTTGGTGTCCCTGATCGGCTCGAGCCTCACCGGCTTCGTGCTCGGGGTGTGGGCCTATCAGGAGACCGGCTCGGTCACCCAGTTCGCGTTGATCTTCCTGGCCAGCACCCTGCCCGCGGTGCTGGTCGCCCCGTTCGCCGGGGTGCTCGCCGACCGGTACGACCGCCGCCGGCTGATGCTGTTGAGCGACGCCGGCGCGGCGATCGGCACGGCCGCTCTGATGCTGCTGGTGACCGCCGGCGACCTGCGCATCTGGCACATCTGGCTGGCCACGGGCCTGAGCGCGGCCTGTTCCGCGATCCACAACGTGGCGTACCAGTCGATGACGCCCGCGCTGGTGGGCCGCAAGCACCTGGCCCGGTTCAACGGTCTGGCCCAGATCTCCCGGGCGGTGCAGATCGCCGCCCCGCTGGTGGCCGGTGCGCTATGGGTCGCGGTCGGCATCGACGGGGTGCTACTCATCGACCTGGGCACGTTCGCGGTCGCAGCGCTGACCCTGCTGCTCGTGCCGCTGCCGGCCGAGGTGACCCGGCCCATGGCGGGCCGGAGCGCGGCCCGCGGCTCGGTGCTGCGCGAGGCCGCGGCCGGCTGGCGGTACCTGCGGCAGCGGAACGGGCTGTTCGGCCTGATCGTCCTCTTCGGCGCGTTCAACTTCCTGTTCGGCATCGCCGGGGTGCTGGTGCAACCGCTGATCCTCTCCTTCACCACCCCGGACACGCTGGGCATGCTGATGTTCGCCGGCGGCGCGGGGCTGTTCGCGGGCAGCATCGTGATGGGCGCGTGGGGCGGTCCGGCGACTCGGATCCACGCCGTGTTCGCCGGGCTGGTCCTCGGCGGTATCGCCCTGATCGGACACGCACCAGCCCCGTCGCCGTGGCTGATCGGCGTGATGGCGCCGCTGTTCCTGTTCACCCTGCCGATCGTGAACAGCGCCACGATGACGCTCCTGCAGACGAAGACGGAGCCGTCGGTGCTGGGGCGGGTCCTGGCCACCGCCCGGGTGTTGGGCGAGGCCAGCGCTCCCCTGGCGTACGTGCTCGCCGGCCCGCTCGCCGACGGGGTCTTCGAGCCGATGCTGCGTCCCGACGGCGCGCTGGCGGGAAGCGTCGGCCGGATCATCGGCACCGGCACCGGGCGCGGCACCGCGCTGATCTTCGCGGTCGCCGGCGTGCTCATGGTGCTGCTCGTCGTGGCCGCCTACGCATACCGGCCGCTGCGGCACGTGGACCGCTTGCCCGACGCGTTGGCCGACCCGGTGGCCGCCGCGCCGCAGCCGGTTCCCGCCGAGTCGGCCGATGCGGCGGTCGAGTCGGCCCGTGGATAGTCGAGTTTGGAGGATTTCAGGATGCCCGTACCGTTGTCGCCCGCGGAGGCCGATCAGTTCCTGGCGACCGCGCAGGCCCCCGCCGCGCACCTGGACATGTTGCACGCGATCGCCTTCCGTTGCGCGGGCGCCGGTCTCCGGCTCGGGGTCTTCGACGCCCTCGCGGACGGCGCGCTACCCGCACCGGCACTGGCCGAACGGCTCGCGACCGACCCGCTCGGGCTGCGGCTGCTGCTCGACGCGCTGGTCGCGTTCGGCTACCTGACGAGGTCACCGGAAGGCTACGCGAACAGCGCCAACACCGACCGTTGGCTGGTCCGCGGCGCACCGGACAGCTACGCCCCGGTGCTGTCGTTCTGGGACGCGCTGCTTGCGCACCTGTGGGGCGACCTCGACGAGTCGGTGCGTCGCGGATCCGCCGGCGGCGACTTCTACGCCTGGTTGGAGCGACGCCCGCAGACCCTCGCCGACTTCCACACCATGCTGCGTCGCCTGGCCGGATGGTTGGCCGAGGAGATCGTGCCGCTGGTGCCGATGCCGCGCCCCGACGCGACGCTGCTGGACCTCGGGGGCGGGCACGCCGCCTACCCGATCGCCTTCTGTCGGGCGCACCCCGGATTGCGCGCAACGGTGCTGGATCTGCCCGGCGCGCTGGCGCAGGGGGCGGAGACGGTAGCGGCGGCCGGCCTGCCCGATCGGATCGAGTTGCGCGCCGGTGACCTGCTGACCGCGGACCTCGGCACCGGGTACGACGTGGTGCTGCTGTTCAACATCGTGCACGGGTATCCCGAGGCGGAGGTGACCCGCCTGCTGCGCCGGGTGGCCGGGGCGTTGCGACCCGGGGGGCAGGTGGCGCTGCTCGAACCGTTGGCCGATCCGCCGGCACGGCCGGCGGGCGTCGGCGACGCGTTCGTGCGGGCGTTCAGCCTCAATCTCTTCCACACCCAGGGCGGGCGCGCCTATCGGCTGGACGAGTTGTCCGAGTTGCTGCGCTCGGCGGGGTTCACCGAACCGCAGGAGCACCTGTTGACCCGCTCGGACACCGATCATCTCGTGCTGGCCCGGCGGCGGTGACGGCTCACAGCCGGGAGGCGGCGAGCACCTGACTCCAGCCGATCCGGGCACACGGACCGGTGGCGGTGGCCGCGACGATCTGCAGGGCCCGCCTGCGGGCCTCATCGCTGAGTTCCGCGCCGAACCGATCGACGAACAGCACGCTGCGGGGACGCGCGAGTCCGCCGAGGGTCTCGCGTACCGTGCCGACGAGTTCGGCGGCCAGGTCCGGACCGGCTGCTACGTCGGGCGCGACGACGACGCAGGCGATGATGCGCCGGCTGAGCCGGGGATCGGTGACCGCCACCACCTCGGCGGCCCGCAGGAACGGGTGCTCCAGCAGCACATCCCGGATCTCGGCGAGGGAGACGAGCTGACCGGAGACGCTGACCACCGGGTCGATGCGGCCGAGGAACTCCAGCCGCCCGTCCGGGTGGCGAACGGCCTGGTCCCCGGTCGAGTAGACCCCGGGCCGTCGCCCGAAATGGTCGTAGCCGATCTCACCATCGATGCTGCTCAGGGTGCCGGCCCAGGGCCGGCGCAGGACGAGTTCCCCGGGGGTGCCGGCCGGCACGGGCGCACCGGCGTCGTCGACGACGGCGAGGCCGGGGTCGGGCAGCCGTTGCGGGTCGGCGGGCGCGTCGACCGTGACGATGGCGCCGAGTTCGATCTGACCCCAGGCGTCGGCCACCATGCGCTCGTCGCCGGTGACCCGGTCGACCAGCCAGGCGCGCAGGTCCGGGTCCAACGGTTCGGCCATCGCCACGACGCGACGCAGGCTACGACGGGCGGGCTCGGAAGGGCTGTCGGCGGCGGTCCACTCCCGCACCCGGGTGAGCACCGACGGGGTGGTGAGCAGGGTTCCCACCCGGTACCGCTCGATGATGTCCCACAGTCGCCGATGGTTGGGCACGTCCAGGGTGCCCTCGAACATGACCGTGGTGTCGCCGCAGGCCAGCGGGCCGAGTACGCCGTGCACGTACGCCCCCATCCAGCCGATGTCTCCCGCGCACCAGAACACCCCGGCCGAGCCGATGCCGAAGCGGTGGACGGCGACGGCCGAGGCGAGCAGCGTGGCGGTGCCGTGAGTGGCGAGCACGGGGCGACCGCGCCGGTTGGCCAGCCAGCTGAGCACCAGCGGATGGTCGGCGGGCAGCGCCGGTGCCGGTTGCGGATCTGTGGGCACCCGGGCCGGGGCGAGCAGGTCGTGCAGCCACCGGTCGCCCTCGTACCAGGCGACGTCGAGACCGGTGCGGCGGACCACGATCGTGTGCTCGACCCCGGCGGCGGCGGTGAGCGCGTCGTCCACCCTGGATTTGGTGGGGATGATGGCACCGTGCCGCCAGGCGCCGTCCTGGGTGAGCAGCACCCGCGGGGCGAGGCTGCTCAACCGCTCGGCGAGCGCCTCGACCGGCAGCGGAATCGGGATCAGCGAGAACGGCGCACCGATGCGGGCGCAGGCGAGCATCGCCACCACGGCTTCCGGCAGCCAGCCGAGATGCAGCGCGACCCGGTCGCCGGGGCCGACGTCGAGCGAGCGCAGCGCGGCCGCCAGGGCGCGTACCTCGTCGGCGAGCTGCCGGTAGGTGAGCACCCGCCGATCGCCCGGCTCGCCCTCCCAGTAGATCGCCGGCCGGTCGCTGACGTGCCGCTCCACGCAGTTGACCGCGGCGTTGAGTGTGCCGTCGGCGAACCATCGGCCGTGCGGCTCGTCGGGTCGATGGACGCTGGTCGGCGGGGTCGCCCAGGTCAGCTCGGCGGCGACCGCACCCCAGCGGGGATCCGCCTCAGCCATGGCCCAGGGTCCTGCCGGTCGCCTGCGCCACCCGGGAGAGGTGCGTGACCGCCTTGGCCGCGTGGTCGTCGTCGCCGACCACGGCCACGAGCGCGGCGGCGGCACCGCCGTCACCGTCCAGAACCGGCACCGCGACCTCGATGGTCCCGTCCGCATCGGGCAGGGTCAGGTGGGTCGCGATCCGCCACGCCTCGCGTTGCGCCACCGCCTCCGCCCGCTCCTCCTCGGGCACTTGGGCGAGGGCGAGTTCCCACCCGGCGTCGTCGGTGCGCGCGGCGAGCAGCCGCCCGGCGGCGCTGTGCAGTGCGGGGGCCACCCGGTGCGGCTCGCGGTAGAGGCCGCTGTCGGCACCCTCGGCACGGTCCACGTAGCTGATCCAGCCTCGGGTGTAGAGGACGACGTGCACCGAGACGCCGATCGTGTCCCGGACCGGCGCCAGGTAGGGCGAGAGCGCCGCGAGCACCGGCAGCCGGTTCAGGTACCGATGGGAGAGCCGGACCAACTCGGCCCCGAGTCCGTACCGGGCGGAGCGGGGATCCTGTTCGACCAGCCCGGCCAGGGTCAGTGAACGCAGCAGCCGGTGGACCGTCGGCAGCGACAGACCCGAACGGTCCGCGAGGTCGGTGAGTTGCTGGTATGCGGGCCCCTCACCGAGCAGGTGCAGCAGGGCGGCGGCGTTTCGGACCGTGCCCAGCGACCCTCGGGTCTCGGCTTCCACATCGGTCACGCGGGCACCCTACCAGCCGAAAGACCGTTTCGCATAAGGCTATTGACTTTCACATAGTGGAAACGTAGCGTGCGCCACAACAAAACGTCGGGAGGGTTGCCGGTGATCACTCGGGAATACCGCTTTCCGCTCAACAGCAGCACCCTGCCCCCGGGCGGCACCCTGCTCGAGGTCGAGGACCTCGAGCTGCGCTTCGGCGGCGTGCAGGCGCTCGCCGGCGTCTCCCTGCAGGTGGCACAGGGCGAGATCCACGCGGTGATCGGCCCGAACGGTGCCGGCAAATCGAGCCTGCTCAACTGCGTGTCGGGCCTCTACCGGCCGCAACGCGGCCGGATCGTGCTGCACCAGGACGGTCGTTCGACCGACCTCATCGGGTTGCCGCCACACCGCGTCGCCCGCCTGGGAGTCGCCCGCTCGTTCCAGAACATCGAGCTGTTCCGGCACCTCACCGTGCTGGAGAACCTCCTGCTCGGCCGACACCACCGGATGAGCACCGCACTGCTGCCGTCGCTGCTCTGGTACGGCCCCGCCCGCCGCCAGGAGATCGCCCACCGCGAATTCGTGGAAGAAGTCATCGATCTGCTGGAGCTGCAGGCGGTCCGGCACAAGCCGGTCGGAGCGTTGGCGTACGGCTACGCCAAACGGGTCGAGCTCGGGCGGGCGCTGTGCATGCAGCCCGCGCTCCTCCTGCTCGACGAACCCATGGCCGGCATGAACGCCGAGGAGAAGGAGGACATGGCCCGTTACGTACTCGACGTCAACGAACTCGCCGGGGTGACCGTGGTGCTGATCGAGCACGACATGGACGTGGTCATGGACATCTCGAACCGGGTGACCGTCCTCGACTTCGGTCGCCGCATCGCCTCCGGTGCCCCCGACGAGGTCCGCCGCGACCAGGCCGTCATCGACGCGTACCTCGGTGAGGAGGCGGCATGAGCGGCACCGGACCGGAGACCACCTTCCCCCGCCTGCTCATGGCACACGCCGCAGAGCACGGCGACGCGGTGGCACTGCAGGAGAAGCGCTACGGCATCTGGCAGCCGCTCACCTGGTCGGCCTACGCGCGCCGGGTACGCGACTTCGCCCACGGCCTGGCCGGCCTCGGCGTACGGCGCGGGGACGTGGTGGCGGTGCTCGGGGACAACCGCCCGGAGTGGCTCATCACCGAACTCGCCGCCCAGTGCCTCGGTGCCGCGGTCGTCGGCGTCTACCCGACCAGCATCGGCGAGGAGATCAGCCACGTGCTCAGCCTCGCCGAGGTGCGCATCGTGGTCGCCGAGGACCAGGAGCAGGTGGACAAGCTGATCCGCCTGAAAGACCAGCTCGACACCCTGGAGACGGTCGTCTACTACGACCCGCGGGGGCTGACCGGGTATTCGCAGCCGTACCTGAAGAAGTTCACCGACGTGGAGGCGGACGGCGCCCGCGACGCCGAGACCCGCCCCGACTGGCTGGCCACCGAGATCGCCCTCGGCTCGCCCGACGACACCGCGGTCATCTGCACCACCTCGGGCACCACGGCGCGGCCGAAGCTCGCCGAGCTCTCCCACGCGAATCTGCTCGCCATGGCCGAGCACCTGGCGCAGATCGATCCGATCCGGCCCGGGTTCCGCTACGTGTCGTTCCTGCCGCTGGCCTGGATCGGCGAGCAGATGCTCGCCGTCGGGTGCGGCCTGCGGCACGGCATGACGCTGTCGTTCCCCGAGGAAGCCGCCACCCAGCGCAGCGACCTGCGCGAGATCGGGCCGGACGTGATGTTCAGCCCGCCGCGCATCTGGGAGTCGATGCTGTCCGAAGTGCAGGTCCGCATCGACGAAGCCGGGTGGCTCAAGCGCGCCGTCTTCGGCTGGGCGTACCGGATCGGCGACCGGGTCGCCGCCCGCGGCGGCCTCGGCTCGCGGATCGGCCCGCTCACCCGGCTGGCGTACCTCCTGGCCGACCTGGTCGGGCTGCGCCCGGTGCGCGACCAGCTGGGCCTGGCCCGGATCCGCCGGTGCTACACCGGCGGTGCCCCGCTGTCGCCCGACGTGTTCCGGTTCTTCCACGCCATCGGCGTCAACCTCAAACAGATCTACGGGCAGACCGAGATCTGCGGTATCGCGGTCGCCCACCGGGACGGGGCGGTGCGATTCCATACCGTGGGTTCGCCGATCCCGGGCACGGAGCTGAAGATCTCCGAAGACGGGGAGATTCTGCTGCGCTCGGCCAGCGTCTTCCGCGGCTACCTGCGGAACAAGGAGTCCACCGACAAGTCCCGTACCGCCGACGGCTGGCTGCGTACCGGCGACGCCGGCTACCTCGACGACGGCGAGCTGGTCGTCATCGACCGACAGGCCGACGTGTTGACCCTCGCCGACGGCACCCGGTTCTCCTCGGCGTTCATCGAGAACAAGCTCAAGTTCTCGCCGTACGTCGAAGAGGCGGTCAGCTTCCACGGCGACGCCGGAATCACCGCGATCATCTGTCTGGACCCGACGGTCACCGGAGCCTGGGCCGAGCGCGCCCGGGTCGGCTACACCACCTACACGGACCTGGCCGGCAAGGCGGAGGTGGCCGAGCTGATCGCCGAGGAGGTGGCCCGGGCGAACGTCGACCTGCCCGAGCCGATCCGGGTCCGCCGGTTCGTCCTGCTGCACAAGCAGCTCGACCCCGACGACGACGAGATCACCCGTACCCGCAAGGTACGCCGCAACGTGATCGCCGCCCGCTACGGCGACATCATCGCGGCCCTCGACTCCGGCGCGCCGGCGGTGGACGTGCACACCACCATCACCTACCAGGACGGTACGACCGCGGACCGGACCATCACCCTGGCCATCCACGAACCCCTCGCCCCTGACGCGCTGGCCCGCCGCCGGCGCCGCCCGGTTTGGAGTGGACGAGCATGACCCAGTTCATCCAGCTGACCGCCTACGGATTGGCCAACGGCGCCGTCCTGGCCCTGGCCGCGCTCGGGTTCGTGCTGATCTACAAGGCCACCAGCGTGATCAACTTCGCGCAGGGCGAATTGCTGCTGGTCGGGGCGTACCTGTTCTACACCGCGTTCGTGCTGTTGCGGCTGCCGCTCGTCGGCGCGGTGATCGCCGGGGTGGCCGGCGCCGCGCTGCTCGGCGTGGCGGTCGAACGGCTGGTGCTGCGACCGCTGATCGGCGAGAACCCGATCTCGGTGATCATGGTGACCATCGGTCTCGCCGCCGCGCTCAAGGCCGTGGTGCAGATGTTCTACGGCACCGCCCCCCGCGAGATGCCCAAGGTCCTGCCAGCCGGCACGGTGGAGGTCGCCGGGGCGGCGATCCCCCTGGATCGGCTGCTCGCGGTCGGCATCGCGGGCGTCGTGCTCGCCGGCTTCACCGCCTTCTTCCGCTGGTCCCGCCACGGCATCGCGATGCGCGCCGTCGCCGACGACCAGCAGGCCGCCCTGGTGCAGGGCATCTCGGTCCGTCGGATCTTCGCGCTGGCCTGGGCGTTGGCCGCGGTCAGCGCACTGATCGGCGGCATCCTGCTCGCCGACATCGCCGAGGTCAGCCAGAACCTGGCCAGCTTCGGGCTGATCGTGTTCCCGGTGGTCATCCTCGGCGGACTGGACTCGGTGCCCGGCACCATCGTCGGCGGCGTGGTGATCGGCCTGCTCAGCCAGTACGCCGAGGGGCTGTCCCCGGGCGCGTCGCAGGTCGTGCCCTACATCGCACTCGTCCTGATCCTGCTCGTGCGGCCGTACGGGCTGTTCGGCCAGACCCGCATCGAAAGGGTGTGAGATGCCCGCCACCGCCACCGGTGTCTACCACACGTCGTACGCCTCCGAACTGCGCCTGCGGCACACCAACGCCGAACGAACCCGACTCGGGCTGGCCGTCGTCTTCCTCCTCGCCCTGCCCTGGCTGGTGGACAACTACTGGCTCGGCATCGTCAACACCATCGGCATCGCCGTCATCGGCGCGGTCGGGTTGAACATCCTGGTCGGCTTCACCGGCCAGATCTCCCTCGGGCAAGGCGGGTTCCTGGCCGTCGGAGCCTTCACCTCGGCGCTGCTCGCCGAGCGCGCGGGGCTGCCCGTCCCGCTCGCCGTCGTCGTGGCGGTGCTGGTCACCGCCGCCGCGGGCGCGTTCTTCGGCCTGCCCGCCCTGCGCCTCAAGGGGCTGTACCTGGCGATCGCCACCATCGCCAGCCAGGAGATCATCGTGTTCGTCATCCGCCGGTGGGGGTGGCTCACCGGCGGGCAGGGCTTCCTCGACGTGGAGCGGCTCACCCTGTTCGGCTGGCGGGTGCCGCGCACGAGCTTCGAATTCACCTGGTACTGGATCATCGCCGGGCTGGCCGTCATCGCCGTGCTCAGCGCACGCAACCTCTTCCGCACCACCCTCGGCCGGTCCTTCATGGCGGTCCGCGACCAGGACATCGCCGCCTCCGCCATCGGGGTCGACCTCACCCGCGCCAAGCTGGTGGCATTCGCCGTGTCGTCCGGCTACGTCGGGCTGGCCGGGGCGCTGACCGCCCACTACACCGAGACCGTCACCTGGGAGCGGTTCACCATCGACGTGTCCATCCAGTACCTCGCGATGATCATCGTCGGGGGGCTGGGCAGCATCGCCGGGTCGGTGTACGGGGCCGCGTTCATCATGCTGCTGCCGCCGCTGCTCGCCGAACTCGCCGGGCGGGTCCGCTCGTGGGCCCCGTTCCTCGCCGAACAGCTGCCGGCCGTCCAGGCCGCCGCCTTCGGCCTGGTCATCGTGCTGTTCCTGCTGTTCGAGCCGCGCGGGCTGGACCGCATCTGGCAGCGCGCCAAGGACTACATCCGCTTCTGGCCGTTCCGTTACTAGGAGGACGAACCCCATGAGAAGAATGCTCATCGCCGGCGCGGCGCTCGCGCTGCTGGCCGGCTGCGGTGGCCCCGGCGGCGCCGGCGGCGACGACGAGGAGATCGCGATCGGGATCATCGCCGACCTGACCGGGGCGACCGGCGACGTCGGCACCCCGTACAACGAGGGCATGCTCGCCTACATCGACTACCTCAACGGCAAGGGCGGCATCAAGGGACGCAAGATCAAGGCGTTCAGCGAGGACTACGCCTACAAGGTTCCGGTCGCCGAGGAGAAGTACAAGAAGTACGTCTCCCAAGGGGTGGTCGCCATCCAGGCCTGGGGCACCGGGGACTCCGAGGCGCTGCGCGGCAAGGTCAAGGACGACGAGCTGCCGTTCATGTCCGCCTCGTACGCCGAGGTGCTGACCGATCCGGCCGAGTCGCCGTACAACTTCGTGGTCGCCCCGACCTACTCCGACCAGATGCGGGTCGGCCTGGACTACATCGCCGCCCAGGACCCCACCGCTCAGGTCGCCGTCTTCCACCACGACTCCCCGTTCGGCAACGCCCCCGTGGCCGACGGCGAGAAGTGGATCAAGGACAAGGGCTACCAGCTCGGCTACCGGGCGTACCCGATGAAGACCGGCGCCACCGACTACGTCGGACTGCTGCAGCAGGCCAAGTCGCAGGGCGCGAAGTACATCGTCATCCAGAACGTGTCCAGCCCCGCCGCGGTGGTGGCCCGGGACATCGCCGCGCAGCGGCTCGACATGAAGATCGTCTGCCTCAACTGGTGCGCCGACGAGCTGTTCATCAAGACCGCCGGGGCCGCCGCCGAGGGGCACATCATGATCCAGCCGTTCGCGCCGCCCGGGGCCGACAAGCCCGGCCACCAGCCGATCCGCGAGTACACCAAGAGCAAGGGCATCGACCTGGACGCCAAGGGTCTGCACTTCGTTCAGGGCTGGTACACGATGCACGTGATGGCGCAGGGCATCGAGAAGGTCCTCACCGACGGCAAGGAGCTGACCGGACCCAACCTGCGGGCCGCGCTGGAGACGATGGGACCGGTGGACACCGGCGGCGTGATCGGGCCGGTCAAGTTCACCGCCGACAGCCACCGCGGCAGCACCGCCTCGGGCATCTACCAGGTCAGCGGCGGCCAGCTCAACGAGATCGCGGCCGGCGTGGAGCCGAAGGCGTGAGCGGGGCGCCGGCATGACCGAATCGCAGGTGGCCGCCCGGCCGAACCCGGGCGGGGCGGCCACCGCACCGCTGTTGTCCGTTGAGAACATCGAGGTCATCTACGACCAGGTGATCCTCGTGCTGCGCGGGCTCTCGCTGGAGGTGCCCGCCGGGCAGATCGTCGCGCTGCTCGGCTCCAACGGTGCCGGCAAGTCGACCACGCTGAAAGCGATCGCCGGGCTGCTGCCCACGGAGCACGGCGAGGTCACCGACGGGACCATCCGCTTCGACGGCGAGGACATCACCCGACTCGACGCGGCGGCCCGGGTACGCCGCGGGGTGGCCCTGGTCATGGAGGGTCGGCGCGTCTTCGAACACCTCACCGTGCACCAGAACCTGGTGGCCGGCGGCTACACCCGGGGCAGCCGGGCGAACTTCGACCGGGTCTACGAGTTCCTGCCCCGGCTCGCCGCGCTGCGCAACCGGGTGGCCGGCTACCTGTCCGGCGGGGAGCAGCAGATGCTCGCCATCGGCCGGGCGCTGATGTCCGAGCCCCGGCTGCTGATGCTCGACGAGCCGTCCCTCGGGCTCGCCCCGCGCATGGTCGACGAGGTATTCGCCTTCATCCAGCGCCTCAACTCCGAACTCGGCCTCACCGCGCTGCT
>DASVCA010000228.1:0-4344 GCA_036381835.1 Micromonosporaceae bacterium | reverse complement strand
GAGCTTGCCCCGGTTCGAGTCGCGGATGATCACCATGTCGTCGATGATCGCGGCATCCGGATCCATGCCGAACTGGCCCGACCACACCGTCTTCCCGTCCGGCGTGGCGGCATCGATGATGCTGACGCTCTGGCGGTCCGGAGCGACGACCACGGCGAGCAGGCGGGTGGAGGCGAGCACCTTCGCACCGGGCGACCCGGTCCAGATGTGGGCCGCGTTGTCAGCCGCGACGAGCATCGGTCGGGCGTCGGTGCCGTTGACGACCAGTCGTCCGCCCGCGCCGAGCGGGTCCTCGCGCTGCTCGCAGCCCGCGCCCCGGGCCGTGTCGAGGTCGAAGCCGTCTTCCGTCCAGACCGGCGCGCCGGACAGAATGTCGAACGCCTGCACCTGGAATGTGCAGCCGGCATCGCCTCGGTCCGCCCGGACGTACAGCATCCGGTCGCCGAGAAAGGCAACCCGGGTCTGCCGGTCCGGCGCCACCGCCTCGCGGACCACCCGGTGCTCGGCGGTGTCCACCACGTGGATCTTGTCGTCGTAGTCGAGGGGCATGATCGGTGGCATCGCCGGCGCCGTCCCGGCGGCCGCCCCGCCGAACCAGCCCGCCGGGTCGCGTACGCCGGCCAGGTGCGGGTTCGGACCGCGGATGGTGTGCGCGGTGCCGGGCAGTTCCAGCTCCCAGCGGACCGATCCGTCGTGGTACCGGTCGCGCAGCACGCACCGCGAGCTGTCGGGGCAGGTGAGGTCCACGATGTCGAGCGCGTAGATCCACACCGCGGTCGCGTCGGGGTCGCTCCACTCCGCGTCCCCCGTTCTGGGGTCGAGCACCGCGAAACCACGGTCCGGCGCGGGATCGGCGTCGGGGTTCTCCGGCCGTGGCTGGCTGACCACGACGTCCACGGCGGGGTAGGCCCAGTTGGCCGCCTTGTGCCAGGCCCTCTTGCCGTCACTGGTCTGGTAGCCCTCGACGAACCCTCGACTGGCCACCACGACCATGTTCGCGTTGGGCAGCACGCCGGTCACGTCCGGCTTGCCGTCGATGCGCACCGTCCACTGCGGATCGGGGTCCGACAGTCGGGTGATCTTGTGGACGAAGTCGTTCCACCACGGCCCCGGGTTCACCACGTGCGTGGTGATCAGTACGGTGACGATCAGCCCGATCATCAGCACCATGAACAGCGAACGCCATACCCGGCCCTTGTGCCTCGGCCCCGCCACGGGCCTCACCGTACCGAGCGCGGGACCGTTCGGCCGCCAGCGTCCGATCTGTCCGTGTCAATATGTTTCGGGAGGAACGCGGCGATCCGTCGGTCCGGTGCCCGTTTCCGAGTTGCGGCATGATGTCGGGCGTGACCACCCCACCACCGCCGTACGGCTATCCGCCCCAGCCCGGCTATCCACCACCGCGCGTGGTCTACGCACCGCCACCGGTCAGCCCGGCCGGGGCGCCCTTGGCGGAGTTCGAGAAGCGCCTGTTGGGCTACGTCATCGACAGCGTGATCCAGTTGGCGGTGCAGCTGGTGGTGCTCGTTCCGGTCTGGGTGCTGGTGATCAGCTCGGCGCTGCGGACGCAGTTCGACCCGGTGACGGGTGAGCCGGTCGACGCGACCGGGTTCGTCCGTTTCATCGGATTGATCTTCTTTGCGATCGTCGCCGCCTTTGCCTGGGGGCTGGCCTTCGGCTACCTGTACCACGTGGAGTACGCCCTGCGTCAGGGTGGCCAGACCGTCGGCAAGCGGGTGGCCAAGGTCCGAATCGTCCCCTTGGACCCGCACGAGTCGCTGACCCGCCGCCACCTGACCTACCGGTTCCTCACCGAGTTCGGCATGCGCGTGGTCAGCGTGCTCGCCTGGATCGATGGTCTCTGGCAACTCTGGGACAAGCCGTACCGGCAGTGCCTGCACGACAAGGCCGCGAGAACCGTGGTGGTTAGGCTCGACGCGTGAGCACGAGCCCAACGCCCGGGTGGTACAAGGACCCGGCCGACCTGACAACCCAGCGCTGGTGGGACGGCGAGGGGTGGCTGGGCGACCCGATCCCCGCCGACGCGACCCCGCCCGCGGGTCCCCCGCGCGCCGCTGTGATCGCCCCTCCCCCGCCCCCGCCCCCGCTCGCCCCGCCGCCGCTGGCCCCCGCGCCGGGCCGACCCCGGCCCGGGACCACGGTCCTGCCGGGGACGACGGTCCTGCCGGGCCAGCCCGGCATGCAGCCCGGCTGGCCGGTGAGCCACCGGTACCCGATGGTCGCGCCGCGCCCCCATGGCCTCATGCTGGCCGGCGTCGGCTCCCGCTTCATGGCCCGGTTCGTGGACACGCTCGCGGTGGCCGTACTCGGGGCCGTCGCCAACATCTGGTTCGCCCGCGAGTTCTGGCGCAACTTCCAGCCGGTGCTCGACGCGGCGTTGGCCAACCCCGCGAGCGATGCATGGGGCACGCCGAACGGTCAGCGCGCGCTCGAGCTGGCCAGCCTGATGCTCCTCGTGCTCACGGCCGTCTGGTTCGCCTACGAGGTTCCGGCGAGCGCCAACTCGGGCCAGACACTCGGCAAGCGGATCTTCGGCATCAAGGTGGTGCGGCTGGAGACCGACGAACGCCTCGGCTTCGGTCGCTCCTTCCGCCGCTGGTTCCGGATCGCCTGGCCCACCCCGTTCTGGATCGCCTGCATCGGGGTGCCCCTGCTGCTGCAGGCCATCGACTGTGTCTACGGAGCCTTCGACCGGCCCGCCCATCAGACGCTGCACGACAAGGTCGCGAACACCGTGGTCGTGCAGGTGCCGCGGGCCGGCCGCCCCGAGACCGCCCGTACCCCGGTCGATGCCACCCCCACCGGAGGACAGAATGCTGACCCGCGCTGACCTTTCCGCGCTGCCCGACTACGTCCCCGGCCGTACCGTGCCGGGCGCCGTCAAGCTGGCCTCCAACGAGGTCCCGTTCGGGCCGCTGCCCGGCGTGGTCGAGGCCATCACCGCGGCGGCGACCGGCACGCACCGCTACCCGGACATGGCCGTGGCGGGGCTGCGCGAGCGCCTCGCTGAGCGGCTCGGCGTCGGCGCCGACCGGGTCGCCGTGGGGTGCGGCTCCGTGGGGCTCGCTGAGCATCTGCTCACCGCCGCGTGCCAGGGCGGCGACGAGGTGGTCTTCTCCTGGCGATCGTTCGAGGCGTACCCGATCATCACCATCGCCGCGGGCGCGACAGCGGTGCAGGTGCCGAACACCCTTGACGCCGGCCACGACCTGAGCGCGATGGCCGCCGCGGTCAGCGACCGGACCCGGGTTGTCTTCGTCTGCAACCCGAACAACCCGACCGGGACCGCGCTGCGCACGGCCGAGCTGACCGCCTTCCTCGACGCCGTGCCGGCCGACGTGCTGGTCGTGCTGGACGAGGCGTACCGGGAGTTCGTCACCGATCCGGACGTGCCGGACGGGCTCGCGGCCTACGGCGACCGGCCCAACGTGGTCGTGCTGCGCACGATGTCCAAGGCATGGGGCATGGCGGGCCTGCGGGTCGGCTACCTCGTCGCCGCGCCCGAGGTCGCCGCCGTGGTGCGCAAGGTCGTCACCCCGTTCTCGGTCTCCGCCGTCGCCCAGGCCGCGGCCCTCGCGGCCCTCGACCAGGACGCGGAGATGCGCCGCCGCGTCGACCTCGTGGTGGCCGAGCGGGAACGGGTGGCGCCGACCGTACGGGCGCTGCTGCCCACGGTGCCGCAGACCCAGGCCAACTTCGTCTGGCTGCCGCTCGCCGGCGACCGGACGGCCGAGTTCGCCGGCGCCTGCGAGGAGGGCGGCGTCATCGTCCGGCCGTTCCGGGGCGACGGCGTGCGGGTCACCATCGGCACCCGCGAGGAGAACGACACGTTCCTCTCGATCGCCGGCAAAGCTCTCTGATCCCGCTCCGCAAGCGTCGCCAGGATGGCGCTCTGAGCCGGCTCCGCACGCGTCGCCGGGATTGCGCTCTGAGCCGGCTCCGCACGGTGCGCCGGGATCGCCGGGCAGCGGCTACGACTGGGGGACGCAGGCGGCGAACTTGCCCGGCCATTGCGGCAGCTTCGTCGGCGGATAGAGTTCGACGAGGGCCACCGGCTGGGGGCCGAAGAAGTACGCCTGGTCGCCCGCGTTCGTCGCCGCGTCGCTGTTGATCCGCTCCAACGCGAGGTAGGTGCCGGTGCCGGTCGGGTAGACGTGGCCGAGCCGCCACGCCTCGTTGCTCGCCGCGGCGCAGCCGACCGCCTCGAGGTGCCCCGTAGCGGGGCTGAGCTCGAGCACCGTCCGGCCCTCGGTGAGCAGGTAGACACCGGCCGAGTCGGCGGAGATCAGGCGCCCGCGGCCCTGCCAGCTCCACAGGGGATCG
>DASVCA010000227.1:0-17984 GCA_036381835.1 Micromonosporaceae bacterium | reverse complement strand
CGGCGTCAACGTCAGGTCGGTGAACTCGACCGCCGGCGGGTAGCCCGGCACCGCCGACGGCGGCAACACCGGCTGATGCGGGGCGGCGATCTTCACCTTCACCTCCGTCGACCCGCCGAACTTGCCCGCCTCCGGGTCCAGGTCCATCACCACCACCTGCCACAGCCGCTCACCCGTAGCCTTGTCACGCGCCTGGTCATCGCCCTGCCCGCGCTTGTCGAAGTCCGTCACCGGCTCCACCCGCAGGCCCAACGCGCCGTGCGGGAACACGAACTCGAACGGAACCGGAACCTTGATCGTGCTCGGGACCATCGCCCTGACCTCCTGCTGGTCGTTGGTCGGTGCCTCTCACCGATCCATCAGACGTAGTACGTCTTACGGCACGAGGGTAGAGAGTGATGGACATAGAGGCAAGACGTAATACGTCTGTGTTGGCGGTTGGTGAAGGAGAAGCCGACCGGGCAGGAGTACCCTGCCGGTAAGACGTCGTACGAGCAGGGGATACGCGATGGCGATGATCGAGGCACCGAAGTCTCAGTACGTACAGATCGCCGAACTGCTCCGCGATCGCATCCAGGACGGCACCTACCGCCCCGGCTCGGCGCTACCGAGTGAGGACCGGCTGGCCGAGGAACTCGGGGTATCGCGGGTGACGATCAACCGCGCCATCGGGCTGCTGCGCGCATCTGGTGATGTGCGGGTGCGACGAGGGACCGGCACAGTCGTCCGCTCGCTTCCCCGCATCCACCGCGACGCCCAGGCCCGCTATGGCGCGCGGGACGAGGGCACCGGCGCGGCCGAGGTCGAGGTACGCAAACTCAGCCTCAAGCCACGCACCGAGTACCGCCAGATCGGCCGGGTGACCCCACCGGAGGCGGTGGCCAAAGCGCTGCGGCTACGCAAAGGCGAGGCGACGTTGCTGCGTGGCCGGGTCATGTACGCCAACGACGAACCCACGCAGATCGCCGATTCGTACCTGCCGTGGTCGCTGACGAAGAACTGCCCCCCGCTGCTGCAACCCGATGCCGGCACCGGAGGCTCCTACGGCCGGCTGGCAGAACTCGGGCACGGCCCGGTCCGGTTCACCGAAGACGTCACCGTCCGCATGCCCACCGAGGCCGAACGACGCACCCTCGACCTGGAGGCCACGCAGCCGGTCTTCGAGATCTGGCACACGGCCTACACCGCCCAAGACCGCCCCATCGAGGTGTGCATCCACGTCATGCCCGGCCACCTGTGGACCCTGCGTTACGGCTGGACCGACCAGCCCACACCGAAGGCAACACAGTGATGCGCGTGCAGCTGGCCACCGAACCCGCGCCGGGGCGTGCCGAGAACGAGGACAACGCCTTCCGGGCCGGGCCACTCGTCGGCATCCTCGACGGCGTGACCGCACCAGCCGGCATCGAAACCGGATGTGTGCACAGCCCCGCCTGGTACGTGCAACGGCTCACCACCCGCCTGACCGAGGCAGCCGCAGCAAGCCCCGGCGAACCTCTGCCCACAATCCTGGCCGAGGCGATCCGCCGCGTGCGCGCCGACCACGACGGCCGATGCGACCTGGACAACCCGGCGACACCCGCCGCCACCGCCTGCCTCATCCGTGACACCGGTAACCGGCTCGACTACCTCATCCTCGCCGACGCCTTCCTCATCACCGACAACGGCGACCAGGTGCGGGCACAGACCGACCACCGGTTCCGCAACGCCGTCGCCGAGCTGCGCCGCCAAGCACTCACACCCGGCACCGGCAGCGAGCACCGGCGGGAGTTGACCCGACGCAAGTACCAACTCACCAACCAGCCCCGCGGCTACTGGATCGCCGCAGCCGACCCCGAAGCCGCACACCAAGCCGTCACCGGCAGCCTCCCCCTGACCGGACCCGACCGGATACGCCGCGCCGCCCTCCTCACCGACGGCACATCCTGCGCCGTCACCGACTACCAGCTCATGACCTGGAACGGGCTGCTCGACCTACTCACCGACCACGGCCCACACGAACTCATCCGCCGCGTCCGCCACGCCGAAAACACCGACCCCGACCGGCACGAACACCCCCGCTACAAACGCCACGACGACGCCACCGCCGCCCTCTGCCTGTTCGAGGAGCCACGATGAGCCAACCACGCCATTCCGTCAGCGTCGCCGCCGTCATCACCGACAACACCGGCCGAGTGCTGGTCATCCAACGCCGCGACAACGGCGCATGGCAGATCCCCGGCGGCATCCTCGAACTCGACGAACCCATCGAAGAAGGCATGCGCCGCGAAGTCAAAGAAGAAACCGGCCTCGACGTCGAACCGGTACGGCTCACCGGCGTCTACAAGAACATGCGACTCGGTGTCGTCGCCCTGGTCTTCCGCGCCGAACTCACCGGCGGCACACCCAGCCCGACCGAAGAAACCGCCGCCGTCGACTGGTGGCCAATCGAACGGGTCACCGCCGAAATGAACGAAACCTTCACCGCCCGCATCCTCGACGCCCTACGCCACGAACCCGCCCCCGTCATCCGCCACCACGACGGCGTGCACCTCCTCGACGCAGCCTGATCGGTCGTACTGCCGAATCGTTCTCTACAGGATCAAGGCGCCGCGCAAGCGCGGCGCACCGCGCGCGCTCGCGGCTGCGCTGCTGGCGGCCCACCGGCCGGCATCGCGCGCCGCGGCGCGCCGCACCATGCGGGCTGGTTGATCCTGGGGGCTCCGCCCCCAGACCCCCGGCCCTCCTCGGAGATCCCCAGGAGCCGGCGGCTCCCCTCGTCGGGCACCGCAAGGGCTACCAGCCGCCCCGTCCCGGGCCAAGGTCGTACGTCCGTAGGGCGCTCCACCTTGTCCCGGGCCGGGTCGGCTGGACGGTCTACGACTGCCCGACGAGGAGATCCGCTTGAACCGCCAGGAAAGAGCTATACAGCCGATCCGTCTGCTTTTGAGAACTCAACCGATTGAAGGAAACGTCGACGCCGCCCACATGGACAGACGGGCTGAGCAGGGATGCAGCGCCCCTACCAGCCCGTTTCGGTCTTCTTCTTATCAAGAGGTCGTCTGGTCGAGGCAGCAGAGGGGCAGCAAGCGCAGTGGGACCGCTTGTTAACCAACACGACACGAGAGCGGGCAACCTGCACAGCCGCGTGTCGGATGACACGAGACAGCACAGGTTGCCAGCCTGAAGCGGCGTTCATACCGAAGTAGTCGCAACCCGGTCTACGCGATCTCGCCGTCTTGCTCCTGTTGGACGTGATCTTCGTCATTCAGACCTGAAGTTCCGCAGCTCATAGTCAGGGCGTCTCCAGGGCGTCAGGGCGTCTCCAGGGCGTCGAACGAGAACCAATGACGACCACCAACACCCATAGACGTCCTGGTATATGACCAGGTCGTAGCCTTGATAGGAGCTGCGACCTGGTGGGCGATGGACGAGTCGACCTGTACGCCGGATTCTGTGGCCGGCACCTCGCGGGAACCGGCCGGCGGCCATCCATCTCGGCCTGCCGTCGCCGACAGGCTCTAGCGGCCTACCCGCAGGCATCGGACGGGCCGCCCTCGATCGCCTGC
Organism: Micromonosporaceae bacterium; assembly: GCA_036381835.1. Classification (GTDB taxonomy): domain Bacteria; phylum Actinomycetota; class Actinomycetes; order Mycobacteriales; family Micromonosporaceae; genus DASULK01. The sequence goes on along the minus strand of DASVCA010000227.1, from coordinate 14,436 downwards.
GCGAGCCGTCACCTCGCGGTGATGGCTCTTCTTGGCCTTGCTCCGGGTGGGGTTTACCTAGCCATCCCGGTCACCCGGGATGCTGGTGGGCTCTTACCCCACCGTTTCACCCTTACCGGGCGTCAACCGCCCGGCGGTCTGTTTTCTGTGGCACTGTCCCTCGGGTCACCCCGGGTTGCCGTTAGCAACCACCCTGCCCTGCGGAGTCCGGACGTTCCTCGGCGACAGGTGGGTACCCGTCGACGCGGCCGCCCGGTCGGCTCGTCCATCGCATGATCCAGCCTACCGGTCGCGATCACCGGCCGGTGCCCGGCTGTCCCGCCGTGGAGAACACCCCCCGCCCGGTCGAGATTCCGTCCCGGTCCGGGACTAGCCTCGGGCCGGTGCAACCGCTCGACGTCCTCCTGCTGATCATCGCCGGGATCAGCGCAGGCCTGGTCAACGCCGCGGCCGGCGGCGGCTCGCTGATCACGTTCCCTTCCCTGATCGCCGTGGGTCTGCCGGCTGTGCCCGCGAACGTGACCAACTCGGTGGCGATCTTCCCCGGTTACCTCGGCAGCGCCTACGGCAGCCGGACCGACCTGCCGCCGTCTCGGCGACTGCTCGCCGTCCTGCCCACCGCGGCGGTCGGCACCGGGATCGGCAGTGTCCTCCTCCTGGTCACCCCGGCGCGGGCGTTCGAGGTCGTGGTGCCGTTCCTGGTGCTCGGCGCCACCGCGGTCCTCGCGTTCCAGGACCGGTTGCGCCGCCTCGTCGGGCATCCCCGTGACCTCACCCCGCGCCGCCGAACCATCGCCCTGCAGACCATGATCGGCCTGGGTTCGGTGTACGGCGGCTACTTCGGCGCCGCTCTCGGGATCATGTTGGTTGCCGGCCTGGGCCTGGTACTGGACGAGACCCTGGCCCGGATCAGCGCGCTCAAGAACCTTCTCTCCGCGGTCGTCGGGCTGATCACCGTCGTCGTCTTCGCGCTGTTCGGGCCGGTCGACTGGTTCGCCGTGGCGTTGCTCGCGCCGGCCACCGTCACCGGCGGATACGTCGGCGCGCGGCTCGTCCGCCGTATGCCGGCCACCGTGCTCCGGTTCGTCATCGTCTCGTTCGGCACGGCGGTCGGCACCGTCCTGCTCTTCCGCGCCTTCGGCTGACCCGTCGCCCGGTCCTCGACCACCCCACGGGTCGGCCCGCGTGTGCGACCGGTTATCGGGCGGGCAGATGCGACGTGTCGTTGACACAGCGCACCGCGACCCCGCCGTCCGACCAGGAGTCCACGATGGAGATACCGCCCGGGTCGAGGTAGAGCCGGTGCAGGAATGCGTCGCCCGCGGCGAGAGCGTCGCGCAGCAGGAGCTTCAGCGGCGAGACGTGGGACACCACGACCACCGCCTGACCCCGGTATTTCTCCGACAGCTTCGCACGGAAGCGTCGTAGGCGGTCGGCGATCTGCGCGAACGACTCGCCGCCGGGCGGGGCGACCTGTGTGGATGCCAGCCAGACGTCCAACTCGGCCGGCCACTGCGCCCGTACCTCGGCGAAGGTGCGGCCCTCCCACGCGCCGAAGTCACACTCGACCAGGTCCGGATCGACGACCACGGCGGCACCGGTGACACCGGCTATCGCCTCGGCGGTTGCCGTGCACCGGGACAGGGGTGAGGTGAGCACGACAGCCGGCTGCGGGGCCAGGCCCGCCACCCGTACGGCAACGGCCCGCGCCTGCTCCACCCCCTTCGGCGTGAGCGGCACGTCACCCCGACCGGAGTAGCGGCGTTGCGCGGTGAACTCCGTCTCACCGTGCCGAACGAGCAGCAGACGGGTGGCCGACTCCGCCGCGCGCGGCTCCCACGAACCGGGACCGGGCGTGCCGTCCGCCGCTGTGGCCGAAGACGCGACGGCCGGCGTCGGCGCCCGCCCGGACGCCGGCTCCGATGCGGGGCGCGACGGCTTCGGAACCTTCCCTGCGGCCAGGTCCATCGCCGCGTTCGCCAAGGCGTCCGCGTGCCGGTTGCGCTCGCGGGGAACCCAGACGAAGGCGACCGTGTCGAAGCCGCGGACCAATCGCGCCGCCTGGGCGGCGAGCGGACGCAGTCCAGGATGTTTGATCCGCCAGCGGCCGGACATCTGCTCGATGACCAGCTTGGCGTCCATCCGCACCTGGACCTCGGTCGCGCCGAGGGCGGCGGCGGCCTCCAGCCCGGCGATGAGTCCCCGATACTCGGCGACGTTGTTGGTGGCGACCCCGATCGCCTCGGAGCGTTCGGCCAGCACCTCCCCGGTGTCGGCGGACCGGACCACCGCACCGTAGCCGGCCGGGCCGGGATTGCCGCGCGCCCCGCCGTCGGCCTCGACAACGACCTTCATCGGCACACCCGTCCCACGGTTTCGCCGGTACGGATCCCACTCACAGCCCGGACTCGGCGGTGCGGACCAGGATGCGTCGGCACTCCTCACAGCGCACCACCTCGTCGGGCGAGGCGGCCTTGATCCGTGCCCGATCGGCCCCGGACAACTCGAGCCGGCATCCGCCACAGCGCCCACCGGCCAGCAACGCCGCCCCGACCCCGCCGGTGGCCTCGCGGAGCTTCTCGTAGAGGGCGACCAGGTCGGCCGGAAGGTCCGCGGCCAGGGGCTTGCGCGCCTGCGCCCTGAACTCCTCCTCCCGCGTGATGTCGGCCAGCAGCTGGTCACGGCGTGCCTCGGTCGCAGCCAGCTTGTCGCGCGTCTCGACCAGGCGGGCCTGCACGTCGTCGAGGGTCCGCTGCGCCACCTCCCGTTGCTCCATCAGCTCCAGTTCGGCGTCCTCCAGCTCACGCTGGCGCCGGTTGAGGGAGGCCACCTCGTGCTGCAGGGCCGTCAACTCGCGTGCTGGTCCGGTACCGGCCGCCAGCCGTGCGTCGTCCCGCTCCCTGCGAGCCCGCACCTGCTCGATGTCCCGTTCGAGCCGGGCGATGTCACGATCCAGGTCATCGACGGTGACCTGCGCGCGTACCCGCTCGTCCTCGAGCGCGGACAGTTCCCGGGCCAGGGATTGCACCTCGGCGTGCTCGGGCAACGTGCGCCGTCGATGGGCGAGTTGGGCGAGCGCCGTGTCGATCGCCTGCAGGTCCAACAAGCGGCGCTGTGCTTCCGGGTCGGCCTTCACGGTCGGGCCTCCTTTGCGGTTGCGTCTGGGGAGGGGTGGGAGCCCGCGTGCACGGTCCAGGGGTCGGTGTCGAGGTCGGAGACGATCACCTCGACCTTCGCGGACTCCCGAAGGTAGCTGGCGAGATCGTCCAGCCAGGGGCGCTCGGTGGCCCAGTGGGCGGCGTCCAGCAGGGCCGGCCCGCCGCCGGCGATGTGTTCGCTGGCGGGATGGTGTCGCAGGTCAGCGGTGAGATAGGCGTCGGCCCCGGCGGCGGTCGCGTCCGCCAGGTAGGAATCCCCCGCACCACCGCAAACCGCCACGGTGGTGATGGTCCGGTTCGGTTCGCCGGCGGCCCGAACCCCCCATGCCGTCGCCGGTAGGACCGCGGCTGCGTACTCCGTCAGCGCGGCGAGCGTCATCGGCTCCGGCAGCCGGCCCACCCGCCCGACCCCGCGTCCTTCCCCGGCAGCGGGGCTGCCCGCGGCGGCGGGACGCAGCGGACGCAGATCGCGCAGGCGCAACCGAGCGGCGAGCGCGTCGGACACCCCGGGGTTGGCGATGTCGGCATTGGTGTGCGCGACGTAGAGCGCCACGTCGTGCTTGATGAGCTGGTGGACGATACGCCCCTTGTAGGTGGTCGGTGCCACCGATGAGACGCCCCGCAACAGCAGCGGATGATGCGCCACGATCAGGTCGGCGCCCACATCGAGCGCCTCGGCGACCGTCTCCGGCACACAGTCGACCACGCACAGCACACGGGAGACCGGTGCCTGCGGCTCGCCGAGAACCAACCCCACCCGGTCCCAGTCCTCGGCCCACCCGGACGGGTAGCGCCGCTCCAGCGCGGCGACGAGGTCTACCACGCTCACCGGCGGGGATCCAGTTGTGCTCACGGCGGCTCAGCTTACCGGCGCCCGCGCCGTCGGCGGCTGCGCCGCGCTGCCGAGTGCCTGATCCGTCGTCGGGACTCGGCCGGGATGCGCCCGGCGGTGCCCGGGGGCGGCGTGCGAAGGAACGAGCGCCGGTGCGTGAAGCCGGAGCCGACGGGTAACCCCTGATCAGCTTGTTTGACGCGTGAGGGAAGGCCACCAGCATGCTCAGCAAAGAGGATCAACGCCGGTTCGAGGAGATCACCCGACATCTGCGGGCGACGGATCCGGACTTCGTCGCCCGCGTGGGGGACCGGCCGTGGACTCGGCGGACCCGGCTGCTAGTCCTGGTCACTCTGCTGCTGTGGGCGGCGGTACCGCCGCTGGCCGTGGTCGGCGGTTGGTTCTCCGTCGTCGTCATCGTGGCCGCCCTGGTGGCCGGGGGAACGGTGCTGCGGACCGTCCACCGCCGCTGGTAGCGGTGCGGTGCCGAAACGCTCGTACGCCCGACGCAACCGTCGCGTCAGCCCCGGTCCGCCGATCCGGGCCGAGCTGACGAAGCAGCAGCCGCGGTCTGGCCCTGATGAGCAGCCAGAGAGCACGGTATCCGAGAGCGGGATGTGTTGTCGGAGGGAAGGTGCACAATGGGCGCAACAAGCTCATGAGGAGGTTCGGGATTGACGATTTCCCGGGAGCAGGCGGCGGAGGTCGTGGCCGCGGTGCGCGACGTCGCGGAGCGAGATGGCGAGACGGGCGCGATCCTCTGCCGGATCGACACGCCGGAGTTCAAGGGCAGGAACATCCACATGGTGGTCCGCATCCGCAAGGACATCACGGAGGATGACGTGATCGCCCAAGTGGAGCGGGTCATACGAGAAGTCACCGCGACCATGTGACGTGGCGCGAAACCGGGGGCGATCCCCGGTCGGCCAGACGTGGCGGTCTGGCCCTGATGAGCAGCCCCAAGAGGCATGTCATGGATCGGGCGGCTCTGTGCCTGGCCCCAAGGATATTTGGTGCCGCCGCGCGCCGACCTGACAGATTTCCTGCGCACCGAAGCGGTGTCCGGTCACGATGAGGCCATGGTGGATACGCGACCGGCGGCCGGGCACCGCCGGGTGCCGCACACGGCGGACGTCCGAATCGAGGCGTGGGCGCGCAACCGCGAAGAATGCGTGGCGGAGGCCGTAGCGGCGCTGGTGGACAGCTTCGCCGAGGTGCCCGACGGGGAGCCGACCGAGACCGTACGACTCCGGGTCGGGCCGGGCCGCGACGCGGACCTGCTGGTCGCCGCCCTCGACGAGGTGATCTACCGACTGGATGTGGAAGGCCGGCTCCCGGTGGTGACCGAGGTGAGCGCCCGGGACGGCGGGCTTGAACTGTTCATGCGGGTGGTAGACGCGGGCCGGGCCGAGCTGGTGGGCGCGGTACCGAAGGCGGTGTCCCTGCACGAGTTGCGCTTCGGCCCCGACGCGGCCGGCTGGTCCTGTCAGGTCACCCTCGACGTCTGAGGTCAGCCCTTCACCACCCCGAGCGGGACCAGCCGCGCCACCATGCGGCACAAGCCGCCGCCTTCGGCCGCCGCCACCACCGCCGCCACGTCCTTGTACGCCTCGGGGGTCTCCTCGGCCAGACCCCGTGCCGACGCGCCCCGTACCGCGATGCCGTGCGCCTCCAGCCGGTGGCGCAGCTCGGGGCCGCGTACGGATTTTGCGGCCTGCTGACGGCTCTGCCGGCGGCCCGCGCCGTGACAGGTGGAGGCGAAAGCCGGGTTGTCCGGGGCACCGGAGAGCACGTAAGACGCGGTCCCCATCGTCCCGGGAATGAACACCGGCTGCCCCACCTCGCGGAGGTCCGACGGAAGATCCGGGTGGCCGGGCGGCAACGCCCGGGTGGCGCCTTTGCGGTGCACGCACAGTTGCCGGGACCGGCCGTCGACCTGATGTGTCTCGATCTTCGCCAGGTTGTGCGACACGTCGTAGACCAGGTCGAGTCCGCGACCGGCGACCCGGTCGAAGACCCGTCGGGCCGCCTCACCGAGCACCTGCCGGTTGGCCAGGGCGTAGTTCGCCGCCGCGGCCATGGCGCCCAGATAGTCCTGTCCTTCCGGGGCGGACACCGGCGCGCAGGCCAGTTGCCGGTCCGGCACCTCGATGCCGTGCCCGCCCATGCTCGCCTCCATGATCCGCACGTAATCCGTGCAGATCTGGTGACCCAGGCCGCGCGAACCGCAGTGGATCATCACGCAGACCTGGCCATGCCGCAACCCGAACGCATCGGCTGTCGCCTCGTCGTACACCTCGTCGACCGCCTGCACCTCCAGGAAGTGGTTGCCGGAGCCGAGACTGCCGACCTGCTCCAGGCCGCGTCGGATCGCTCGTTCGCCGACCTGGGCCGGGTCGGCGCCCGCCATGACGCCCGAGTCCTCACAACGCGCCAGATCCCGTCCGGTGCCGTGGCCATGCTCGACCGCGTACCGAGCACCGCCCGCCATCACCTGTTCCAGTTCCGCCCGGCCGGTCAGCCGCCACACCGCGCCCCGGCCCATGCCGCGCGGGATCGCCCGGTCGAGGCCGTCCATCAGCGCGGACAGCCTGGTCGCAAGCTGCGCCCGGTCGAGGTCGGCGGCGAGCAGACGGACCCCGCACGAGATGTCGAACCCCACGCCGCCCGGCGACACCACCCCGCCCGCGGCGACATCTGTGGCGGCGACCCCGCCGATCGGGAAGCCGTACCCCCAGTGGATGTCCGGCATCGCGTACGACGCTTCGACGATGCCCGGGAGGGTGGCCACGTTCCGGACCTGTTCCAGGGACTTGTCCGCCTCGACGTCCGGCAGCAGCGGGCGCGAGGCGAACACCACCCCCGGCACCCGCATGTCTCCTTCAGGGTCGATACGAAACCGGTACGGCGACTCTTCGACCAGTTCCACGGCACCCTCCACCACCCGCCCGCGGGTTCGGTTGTCACCGTGGCTACCCGGGCCGCCCCGGGATACACCCGACCGGGTCCGTCTGACCCGATCTCCTGCGGCCCGGCCCGGTTGCCGCGCAAGATGGGCTCATGCCATCCGCAGACGTCCCGTTGATCGGTGGCCCCGCCGACGGCACCGTGCTCACCGTCGAACTCGACTCCACGGGCCGACCGCCACTCACCCACCACCACATCACCGATCAGGGGCTGCGCAGCGTCGCGATGTACGAGCTGGAGACCATACCCGGACGACCGGACCAGTGGATCTATCGGTGGCGTTCGGAGGAGACGTAGCCGAACTGCCCGGATCGCCCACTGCCGTACGATCTCTGCACCAGCAATCCATCGGTCCCACCCGGAGAAGGTCATGATCCAGTGGCAGTCGGCCCTGTACAACCATGCCGTGGCGACGGAACCGGAGCCGACTTCCGGCGGCCTCGTCGGTTTCGTGACCGACCTGATGGAACGCCTCGGCGGACCGGGTGCTGGGCTAGCGGTGGCGCTGGAGAACCTGTTTCCCCCGATCCCCAGCGAGATCATCCTGCCGCTGGCCGGGTTCACCGCGAGCCAGGGGAAGATGAACCTGCTCGGTGCGATCATCTGGACCACGCTCGGCTCGGTGTCCGGGGCGCTCGCGCTGTACTACGTCGGCGCGCTGCTCGGCCGGGACCGGGTACGGGCGATCGCGGCGAAGCTGCCCCTGGTCAAGGTCAGCGACATCGATCGGACCGAAACCTGGTTCGTCCGGCACGGGGTGAAGGCGGTCTTCTTCGGCCGCATGATCCCGATCTTCCGGAGCATGATCTCGGTGCCGGCGGGCGTCGAGCGGATGCGGGTCGGCGTCTTCGTCCTCTACACCACGCTGGGCAGCCTCATCTGGAACACCACTTTCGTGATGGCGGGGTACGTGCTCGGAGAGAACTGGTATCTCGTCGAGAACTACGTGGGCACGTTCCAGAATCTGGTCATCCTCGCGGTCGTGGTCGCGGTCGGATACTTCGTCGTCTCCCGCACGATCCGGCTGCGACGCGAGCGTCGGGCGTCGGACGACCCGTACGAGGCGGACGGCGACCCGGAACACTGCGCCCCGACCGCTTTGCGCCGAGTCGAGGATCCGACCGGATCGCGAGGCGGGGGGACCGTCTACGACACCCGACGGCGGGCGCGCGGCGATCTGCGGGACCCTCGGGCCTGACCCGAAACCCGCGTGGCCCGTGAGGCCGAACTGTACGACCGTGACACCTACCTGCGGGAGTGCCTGGCGGATGCGCTGACCTGGCACGAAGGGAATGACGTGAGCCGGCACGACGACCTGCCCCAACCATCGCCGCCTTCGAGCTGCCCGCTTCGCTGGCCCGCCTGATCCGGGACGCCTCGCTGACCTCCGACCAGGCTGCGCGTCTGCACGCGGCCGTTGACGGCGAGAAGATCTGGGCAACGTGAGGTGTTTCCCGCTACCACGGCGCAGTGGGCGGCACACCGGGATGCCGAGCAGGTTGATGCGCTGCACAGCTTGCCGCCCCGGCAGTAGGATCCGTGCCGACCCGTCCAGCGTCTGCGTCCGCATTGGAACACCATGCCCGATCAGCAAATCGCCGTAACGAACTCCGCCGACGGTTCCCGACGGCGATGGCTGCTTCCCGCGACCGCCTTCGGGGCGGTCCTTCTGGTGACCGTCGGTATCACGGCGTTCCGGTCCGGGGCGGAGCACGCGGCGGTGATCACCCAGCCCCCCACCGAACCCGCGGCTTCATCTTCGGGCACCGCAACAGATGCCGCGTATACCCCGACACCCGAACCGGTCCTATCGGCCAGTCCGACCCCCTCCCCAACGACGTCCCGCAGCCAGCGACCGGCACCGGCCCGGACCACGAGCACGCCCACCCGGCGGCCCGCTACGAAGGCCGCCTCCCCCACGCCGCACTGCACGCCGGCGGGAGTAGTGGATGTGATCGACGTCTTCACGTATGGGCGGGTGAAGGTCGCAGCCCGAACGGATAAGGATCTGGCGAACCCGCTCTGTCCTGGGGAGCGCATCCGGGTCTTCTGGGCCACCTACCGCCGGACCGACGACGGCGGCTCAACGCTGTACGGGTCTGACGTACGCTACCTCGACTGGTCGTCGCCGACCTGGACGATGCAACTGGCGCTGCCCGGCGAGTGCGGGCAATCCTGGTACGTGGCGACCGGTAACTGGGCCATTCCGCAGACCCTCAAGCCAGGGCAAGTGCCGTTCGGCTCCGGCAAGCTCAACTGGCACACCGGCGGGGAGTGCTGACCGCTGCCGCGGATGTGGGCTGATCGCCGGCCACCGGTGGCCTATCGATAACCGCTGTTTTCCGCCGAGTTTCGGCGCTTACGCCACGACGTACCGCCCGTCACGAAGACTCCCTGTGGCGGTTCGCATCATTCTCCGTCGCGTCGGATGTCATTGCTCAACCCCGCGTGCAAGAGCACGAGCGCGAGCAGCACCACCAGGCCAGACAGCACCATGAGCGCGAGCCAAAGGCTGTGTCCTAACGCGACGCAACTGGCAATGATGCATCCTAGAATAAAAAGATATGCACCAAATCTGGTGGTATTGCCCATCTCTGGCCATATTCTCGATAGAGACATTCAGAATCACGCATCCGTTAGGATGCTCTTCGGCCCACACTCCAGGTCCGGCCATTGCTCCACAGGAGTCGAGCAGAGCCCGCAGCCGTATAGTCGGTCTAAGGGTGGGCGCGGCAGGTTTCGAACCTGCGACCCCTCGCTTGTAAGGCGGGTCCGGCATGAAGCGGAGCATCCGTTGACGTCTTGTACATCCGGAGCAGCCTCGGCGTCTGTCCACGATGGTCCGCGCCTCGCCAGCCCGGTTGATGTCAGCCGTGGATGTCAGCAGGCTACTGGTGACCTCTCCGGTGTGAACGAACGATCTTCCTCTGCTGACCTCATCACCCCCTTCACTGACCTGCGGAAACAGTCCCGGTACGTCCCTGCTGGTCCGGCTGCTGTCGGTCTACGAAGCAGTTCGTACCAGTCAAGACAAAATGAGCCGCCACAACGACTGCATTTCATCGGGTCCAGCAACGGTGACGAAAAGACTAAGCAGGGCAACAAGAAGCGACAAGAAAGCCACCCAGATAGCGATTCGCTGCACCTTGAAGGCATCAATAGAGGACCCTATCGATGCCACCGTGGAAAGAATGCTGCGATAGTCAGCATCGAACTCGACTAGCTCCTTAACTTGCAACTCTTGCAACTCTTGCAACTGTTCATTCACGTTAATGGGGGCACGCGGAGTTGATCCTGACTCGACGTATGACTGTTCTAACCACGCAACCGGCTTCCTGAAAAAGACCGCGTCACCCCAGTCGAAGTAGCGACCCTGTCGAACCTTCGAGACATCACGAGCAATGCTATTAATATCAAGACTCGTTGTTAGAAAGCTGTCCCGAAGGTGTTGTAGGTCGCGTCGGTTGAACCGACCGTGGCGCGCCCTCGCCTGGTCACGCAACACCGCATGCTGAGCTCGCTTCAACTGTAAGAAATCTACAATGGCGAGATTGACAAGGAAGCCACCAATTCGGCGATCAACAAAGTGCCCAATCGCGGAAACTTGGTCGAATGAACCCCCGTACGTCGAAAGCATGTCACCGATGCCGTTGACGGTCCGGCCTACCTGCCCCCAAAGGGTTTTTGTGTAACGCCCATTTAGAGCGGGGCACATCGACTCATCGACAAATTCCATCAGCAGCCCAGGCAAGTCCTCTGACACCAACGGCTCCGAATCTTCTTTAATCCCAATGGCGCGGAGCGCGTTGCGTAGATCTCTGTCGGTTCGGCCGCCGAGAGTTGGATCGTGTCGTTCAAGAAGGACTAAGTCTACGAGAGGCTGACTTGCTTTGGCGTTAGCAAAGAATCCAGGGCATTGTTCGGTCATCCACTCCCGAACCGCTTCGTGAAGGAGTCGCCGAGCGGTTTGAGTCTCATGAAAAGCATTCCAGAGGCGGTCCCGGACACCCGGCCTTCCACCTCGACGAAAGTACAGCTTCGGCTCATGGACAGAATGCCAAACTTGATCGACAGATTCTTGTCCGGCACGGCTCAGTCGGAAGCTTGCCACCACCGCCGTAAGACTGGGTCCCACTTGGTAGGCAGTCAGCTCGACTGAGTCTAGAGCTTTCGGAAGCTTCCTTCTTTGCGCATTAGGAATGAATACCGTAGCGGTATCATTAAACACTGCGCCTAAAGGCCACCGCGCCCAGCCTGCCTCTTTACGAAACCGATCTAACAAATCCGCGTTTGGCTCGTAGATCCCGTATCGAATCCGCTTGCTGTCCCAGCCGTTTCTTGCAATGGCCTTTTTGAGATTGTCCAGTTCGCTAGGCGGGAAGAACTCTACTGCCCAAATTCTCGGTATGCGGACATGCTCGTCTTTAGGTACCACAAGGTTGTGATTCGGGTCATCCCTGCTCCAAGCCCGGTACCTGTCGAATTCGTTCCATGGGATGAGGTAGTTACATGCATAATTAAAAATCTCCCTGACTCGACGCGGCAGAGATTTCCCTAGTCGGCTTTGCAGGACCCGACTTAACGCCTTATACGGGTAGTCGTACCATCGATGCCCTTTGCCTATCTCCGGCACCGCATCGAACGCCTCGCTGACGTAGCGCGAGATCTCACTGATATCAATTTTTCCATCTGCACCCCCGGCGGCACTTTCACTACTGCCGGTTCCGTGGGTCGAAGCCACTCCTGCTACTTCCTCTCCTAGATGGACGCTTATCAAGTGTCGCACTCTGCAGCAAGTCATCGGATCACTCCGATCTCGCCATCCCGTCTGCCGTCGACCCGCCCACCGTGGGAGCGGGCCGGCCCCGGCCCGGCAAGGTGGAGCGCCCTGCGGACGTACGACCTTGACGGGCCGGGGCCGGTCTGCTCGGCTTGCCCGGGTCGACGGCGGGCGGGATGGCACCCCCGCCCAACCACCCACCCACCGCGCCGTGCCCTGGGCCATCCCGGAGCCGGAGGCCCCCGCCGGAGGCACCGCCACCGCAACCCCGCACCCGCCGCGACACGCCAGACGGCGCTGGCGTGCGCCCACCCGGCCCGCGTCTCACCCCACGGACGGCGCGGACGGGGCGCCGGCCACCGTGCGCGGCCTTCCTGCTCCTGGCGCTCTGGTTGGGGCGGCCCGTACGGGTTGTCCGCGCTTGCGCGCCAGCCGCCGGGCACTGGCGCGTGCCGAGCGGAGCAGCAGCGCAGCGAGGCCGCGCGCCCTGGCGGCGGCGCGTGCGGCCCGCTTGTCGGGCCGCCTTGAACATGTACAGAAAGTTCTCACTACTTTGGCCGGCCATTGGCCGGCCCCGCCAACGCGGCGGCGTCAGGCTAGGTAGACGGCGGTGGCGTCATCGCTGCGCTTATTGCGTGCCCACCGTATGCAGGTAGGGTCCGCGGCTTCGATGGCGCGGACTCGGCGGATCAGCTCGGTGGGGCCGGCGTCGTCCAGGACGTCGAGTACTGCGGGCCAGTCCAGGAGTCCGAACAGGTCGACGATCCGGGCTGCTCCGTCGGTGAGGACGGCGATACGCCGTACCTGGTCGAGTGGGACTGTGCCCTGAATGGCGTGGACGGCGACAGCCGGGTTCTCAGCGGCTACCCAGTAGCCTCCGGGTTGGTTGCGGGCGGCTAGTTCGGCGTGCTTCATACGTAGCAGCGCCGCCTGCTTCTCGGCGGAGCCGAAGGGGTAGCGGTCAGCTTCGGCCCGTTCGGCTGCGGCGGTGGCGCTCACTCGGTTGTCCGTGATCACCTGAATACCGTCAGCTGTGTCGATGGTGATGGTCACGTCGCCGAGGACCAGGTATTCCACCGCTTCGCTTCGCACCCGTACCACGGCGACCGCTGCGGACGGTGTACCGGGATGGGTTAGGTCGCACTCGGAGCGGTGCTCATCAGCGGTGAACCGAATCGCGTAGGTCAGTGCCTCGCCAAGCTTGGTGCCCCGGTCGGTGGCAAGCCCGGTCAAGGCCGACCCGAGTTTGGCCGCGTACCAGGCCACCCCATGCATGCACCCGGTGTCGGTACGTGCGGTCGCCCCATCGAGCACCACAACGAGGCGTTCGCTGGCAAAGGCCCAATCCTCGTTCGGCGTTTTCGGGTCACCGGCCTGGGTCGCGGTTGATACACGCATCAGGACACGCCTTCGAACCGGTAGACCGGGGTCAACGCCTCCACGCCCGTGATCGTGCGCTTCTGCGGCTCGTACCTGCACGCGACGAGTAGCGAGAATCGCTTGTTCTTCACCGTCCGGTACAGCTCGTCCAAGTGTTCCTCAAGGTACTGAGCTGCGCCGAGGGTGCCCATCGCGTGGATTCCGGCAAGGTATAGGAAGTTTCCGCGTCCGTCCGGGCGTGGCAGCCGTCCGATGTAGGCGTAGTCGATCGGTTCGCCGCTATCCGACGGTGATCGTAGGATCTCGCCGGCTTCCCGGTTCACCAGGTAGAGCCCGTCATCGTCGGCACCGAAGCCGAGCTTCGGATCCGAGGCGAGTACCTGACCGACGAACGGTAGGATCCGCGGGCTACCCATCACGATCAGGTTGGTCCGGTTCAGGTCGACCATGCCCGGCGGCGGCACGACCTCGTACTCCGCCTTCAACCCAAGCATGCGGGCAAGCGTGGCGAGTCGTTCGTAGGCGGCCAGCATCTCAGCCGATACGACCGCGTACGGGTCCTTCTTGTCTGCCTCGAACTTGCCGCCCACGGCCACGGTCACGGGGCCGGTGCCGAGCATCGCCCGCTCGGGTCGCGGTCCTGACGACAGCAGTTGTCCAACGCGGGCGCGCGTCATCCCGATGACTGACGCTATCTGCGCCTGCGTCATCCCCTGGGAAACCATCTCCTCCAGGGCTTCCCTGCGTAGCCGCGACAGCTCGTTCACCACTGCTTGGTGCTCGTCGATCAGCTCACTTGCCCTACGTGCACGCAGGGCTGGGTCTTCGATCTCTGCCAACCCGTGCACATCGGGATTCACGCGGGGCTCCTTCGCTGGTCAGGCCGCCTGAGCGACACAACGCTCAGTTTAGGGCAGATGAGGGCTTGACCAAAGCAAGAGGGCTTGCCTAGTCTGAACCCATCGATCGCAACCCCCCTTTACAGGGGAAACCCCGGTGCGACGATCAATCGGTAACGGATCCTGTCGGATCCCCGAACGAAGGAGATCTTCGTGAAGCTGTACGTGGACATCCAGGGCAAGCAGTTCACGGTGTCGAAGGACCCGGAGCCGAAGACGGACCAGCACGGTAACCAGCGGTCGGAGAAGGGGACGGGCCGTCTGATGTGGTCGACCCAGGTCTTCGTGCTCGACGAGACGGGTGGGGAGGTCATCACCATCACCACGGCGGGTGAGAAGCCTACGGTGAAGGTTGGTGAGCTCATCACCGTCGAGCAGTTGGAGGCCATTCCGTGGGCGACCAACGGTCGTAACGGTGTG
>DASVCA010000226.1:0-4465 GCA_036381835.1 Micromonosporaceae bacterium | reverse complement strand
GTGGGCTGAACGGCCACGGTCCTTCCGTGGCAGGAGGTCATGCGTCGTGCCCTCGGCCGTCACGGTGACGGCACGGGCAACCTGACGAGGATACCTCGCTGCGAGCAGTGAGCCGCGGGGCGCCTCATCCGCTTCTTTGGGTGGGACCTGGGGAGGAACGACCACACCGACGAGGTTGGACGAGAGCGCCCCGCGGAGTTTGTGCTCTGCCCATCGGGGCCAAAATGTCTTTTATGTTTTACGCCATGATAGTCCGATTTTTCCGGTCTGGTCGGTCAACCGGAAATCTCGTCATCCACCTCGCCCGGCTCAACGAATCGATGGGCCGCGAGTGACGCGGCCGGGAGGCGAGGCAACGTACAGTCGCCACATGCGCATCGGAGCCCACGTCGATTCCGTCGATCCGCTCGGCGACGCGGCCGCCCGCGGGGCCGACGCCGTACAGTTCTTCCTCGCCGACCCACAGGGCTGGAAGGCGCCGCTGCCGCGCGACGACGCCGATCGACTGCGGACCGCCGAGATCGACATCTACATTCACGCCCCGTACGTCATCAACGTCGCCACCCTCAACAACCGCATCCGCATCCCGAGCCGCAAGCTGCTGGTGAGCCACGCCACCGCGGCCGCCGCCGTCGGCGCCAAGGGGCTGATCGTCCACGGCGGACACGTGAACCGGGGCGACGACCTGGCTATCGGATTCGACAACTGGCGCAAGACCTTCGCGTACGCTGCGGAATCCGGTGGGTTCGCCACCCCGATCCTGATCGAGAACACCGCCGGCGGGGACAACGCCTGCTGCCGCCGCCTCGACGCGCTCGCCCGGCTGTGGGATGTGGTCGGCGACTTCGGCGTCGGTTTCTGCCTGGACACCTGCCACGCGCACGCCGCCGGCGAGGAGCTGCTCGACCTGGTAGACCGGATCAAGGCGATCACCGGGCGCATCGATCTCGTCCACGCGAACAACTCGAAAGACCCGTTCAACTCGGGTCGCGACCGCCACGACAACCTCACAAGCGGCACGATCGATCCCGAGTCGGTGGTCGCGGTGGTCCGAGCCGCCGGCGCCCCGGTCATCGTGGAGACGCCGGGCGGGGTCGAGGGGCAGGCCGCCGACATCGCCTTTCTGCGCGACCGCCTGAAGGACTGACGCGACCACCGCGAAGACGAAGAGGACGGCCAGCATGGGTGGGAAACAGCCAGAGAAGGCGACCGGGGCGGAGCCGGCCGAACGGCACCCGCTCACCGAGTCCGAGCCCGAAGCGGGCGACACCGCGCTCGACGAACGGTGGACGGCCTTCGTCTCGACGGCGGACCCGGGACCGGGCCGATTCCGTCGGGCCGCGGCCCGGGTGGGTCGCATCCTCAGCCACGAATGGAGCCTCGCCTGGTTCGCCGCGGCGGCGCTCGCCGTCGTGATGACCTGGCCGGCCCTGTGGTACGCGAGGTACACCATTCCCCAGGACACCTGGGATCCCGCCCTGCAGGCGTGGCAGGTGGCCTGGTCGGGGCACATTCTGCTGACCGACCCGGCGCAACTGTGGCACGGCAACGCCTTCTACCCGCTGCCGTGGAACTTCGCCTTCTCCGACACCCTGCTCGGCTACGCCCCGGCCGGCATGATCGGCGACGGGCCGCAGGCGGCCGTGGTCCGCTACAACATCCTGTTCGCGTTCGCGCACGCGCTGGCCACGGTCGGGGCGTACGCGCTGGCCCGCCAACTCGGCGCGGGTCGGATCGGCGCCGCGGTCGCCGGCGTCTCGTACGCGTACGCCCCGTGGCTGCTCGCCCAGGCCGGACACCTGCACGTGCTCTCCAACGGGGGTATCCCGCTCGCCCTGGCGATGCTCGCCCGCGGACACGGCTGGTCACTGCGCTACGGCTACCGTCCCGGGCGGCGGAACGCGGGCTGGGCGCTGGCCGGCTGGCTGGTCGCCACCTGGCAGCTCAGCCTGGGCTTCGGCATCGGCCTGCCGTTCGCGTACGCCCTCGGGCTGATCGCGCTGGTCGTGCCGATCGCCTACTGGGTCCGCCGCATCCGGTTCTGGCCCACCAAGCGGCCCTTCGGCGTCAAGCTGGCGCTCACCGACCTGGCCGGCGGGACCGTCTTCGCGGTGGCCGGCGCGCTGCTCGCCTATCCGTACTTCAAGGTGATCGAGGAGCACCCCTATGCGAGGCGTACGGTCGGCGACCTGGAACTGTTCTCCCCGCCGTTGCGCGGCTTCTTCACCGCCCCCGCCGAGTCCCGCATCTGGGGACAGGTGCACGCACCGGCCCGCGAGTCGCTGCCCTTCGTCGCGGAGATGACCCTCCTGCCGGGCTTCGTCCTCTATGGGCTCGCCGCGGCTGGCCTGGTCTTCTCGATCTGGACGGTGCGCCAGCGGTTGCTGCTCCTGGCCGGGGTGCTGGGCACCGCGGTGCTCGCGATGGGCACCCGGTTCTTCGGCGGCCGGTTCACCTACCTGCCGCTGTTCGAGCACCTGCCCGGTTGGGCGGGTATCCGCACCCCGGGCCGGCTGATGCTCTGGACCACGCTGCTGCTCGGTCTGCTCGCCGCGGGGGCGGTCAGCGCGTTCGCGAACCGGGCGCGGGAGCTCGCGGCGCAGCGGATTCCTCCGTGGCCGGGTCCGTGGTTGCGGCTCGCGACGCTGCTTCCCCTGGCGCTCGTACTGGTCGAAGGGCTCAACGTCACCCCGCACCCGATCGTGCCGCAGCAGCCGGCGGCGATGCACAGCTCGGACGGCCCGATCCTGGTGCTGCCCAGCGACCAGTTCACCGATCAGCACGCCATGCTCTGGTCGACCAGCAGGTTCCAGCCGCTGGTGAACGGCGGAAGCGGGTTCACCCCGCGACAGTTGACCGAGGTGCGCGAGGTCACCGCGACGTTCCCGGACCGGGCCAGTGTGGACTACCTGCGGGGTCTCGGGGTGCGGACGGTCATCGTGCTGCGGGAGCGGATCGCCGGCACGCCGCTGGAGGCCGGCGTCTATCAGCCGGTCGACGAGTTCGGCATCGAGCGCGAGGAGGATGCGACGACGATCGTGTTCCGGTTGTGATCCCGCCGTCGGCGAAGCCACGGGGCATCCGGGGCCCCGTCGAGGACCCCGCCGTCCGGGTCGTCGGCGTAGGTGTGCCGGACCACGTCGCGTTCCGGTTGCAGGATGTCGCGCACCACGAATCCGGCGAGCACGACGACGGTGATCAGGCGCAGCGCCGCGGCGAGGACGAACACGCCTTCCGGGATCACCGGTCTGCCGGATGCGCCGAGCAGTTCGCCGTAGAACGCGAGGAAGTAGCCGAGCTCAGCGGCCTGCCAGGCGAGGAAGGCACCCCACCGCGGCCGGGCCAGCACCGCCAGCGGCAGGAGCCAGAGCACGAACTGCTGGGACCACACCTTGCTGAAAACCAGGAAGGCGGCGACGACCAGGAAGGCGAGCGCGGCCAGCCGGGGTCGGCGCGGGGCGCGTAGTGCTAGGGCGGCGATGGCGAGGCAGGCCAGCCCGAACAGCAGATACGACAGGAGGTTGAGGGTGGGGATGTGGGCGCTCAACCACTGGAACGGGCCCTGGTCGCCGGGGGTACCGGTATGGATCTTCCCGTCGAGGTACCGCCCGATGTACCAGAGGGTGCCCCAGTCGATCGGGCGGGTGGAGTTGAGTTCGAAGAAGGTGTCCCAGTTCTCCCGGTACGGGATGGCCACCGGGAGGTTGACCGCGACGACGGTGCCGACGGCGGTACCGGTCGCGGCCAGCGCCGGGCGCATCCGTGCCGCGCGCAACGCCAGCACCAGCACCGGGCCGAGGATGAACAGCGGCCACAGCTTCGCCGCGCCGCCGAGCCCCAGCAGGACGCCGGCGAGCGCGGGTCGGTGCCGTGCCCAGGCGTGGAGGCCGAACGCCGCGAAGCCGACGGCGAGCAGGTCCCAGTTCACGGTGGCGGTGACCAGCAGTGCCGGGGCGAGCGCGAACAGTGCGGCGTCCCACGGCCGGTGCCGGCGCAGCGCCAGAATGATCATGACGGTGGCGATCGCCAGCGCGCCGAGGACGAGGGCGTTCAGGTTGTAAAACCACTGCGCCTGGTTGATGCCCGGGTCGTCCGCACCGAGGCGGTGTACCGGTAGACCGAGCGCGCCCATGAAGTAGCCGGTGACCACCGGATACTCCACCGGGTGGTCCCGGTAGGGCACCTTGCCCTCGTTGAGGCCCTCGGCGTAGTAGAGGGCGAGCACGTCGGTGTAGCAGAACCGGGTGTACTGGATGTGGTCCTGCCAGGCACCGGTCTGGCAGGGCGACTTCTGCACCCAGTGCAGGGCGAGGGTGAGGCAGGCGAGCGCCAGCACGATCCGGGCCGCGCTCCAGAATCTGCCGCCCGGCTCGGCGGCGTGCTCGCCGACCGGCCCTCCGATCGCTTCCGACAGCCCTCGGACGAAGCCGTCGGAGTGGGACGGGTGATCCGTGGGTCGGCGGTC
>DASVCA010000225.1:0-2531 GCA_036381835.1 Micromonosporaceae bacterium | reverse complement strand
CGATGTCGTGGCGCTCGGTCGCCGCGCTGCTGTTCATCGTGGGCCTGTCGACCCTGTGGGGCTGGGCGGCCTGGGGAGCGCTGATCCGCCGCCACGGCGCCACGACCATTGCACCCTTCTCGATGCTCGTGCCGTTCTTCGGGATCGCCTCGGCCGCGCTCATCCTCGGCGAACCGGTGCACGCCACCGACGTCATCGGCGGCGTGCTCGTCGTCGGCGGCGTGCTCGCCGGTGCCCTCGCCGCCCCGTCCCGGGGCCCGGCCCCGTCCGGTGGTGTCAGGAAGGACGCCTTCCTAGGGGGCTGGTGTCTTTCGCGGCGCGTCGGTCCCGCTGATGTGTGTCGCTCGGGTCGAGAATCGCATGGTTGTGGTTTTTGATCTGGAGGTGTGTCGGGTGACGTTGGGGTATGCGGATCGGCAGGGTGATCTGCTTGATGACGTGACCCGTTTCTGCGACGAGTCACTTCCAGAGACGTCGATCTTTTCGGTGCTGCATCGGGAGCGGGATGCGCTGTTCCCGGACGAGATGTTCGCCGACTTGTATGAGCGCACGGGGCGCCGGTCGGTGCCACCGTCGGTGGTGGCCACGGTGATGGTGCTGCAGCGGTTGGCGGGCCTGTCGGATCGGGAGGCGGTCGAGCGGTACACCTACGACGCGCGGTGGCGTTATGCGTGCGGGGTCGGCGGCTATGACGGCACGGGCTGGGACAGCTTCGCGCACACCGTGCTGGTGGAGATGCGGGCTCGGTTGGCCCGCTCGGCCCGGCCGCGGCGGATCTTCGAGGTAAGCCTGGAGGCGGCGGCCAAGGCCGGGCTGGTCGGGCTCAAGCGGGCGTTGGATTCGACCCCGTTGTACGACTCGGTGGCCACGATGGACACGATCACGTTGGTCCGGTCGGCGATCCGTGGTCTGCTGCGCGTTGCCGATGCGGGCCTGGAGGCACGGTTGCGGGCGGTGTTGACCAGCGGGGACGACTACGCCAGTACCGCCAAGCCGGGTATCGACTGGGACGATGCGGCCGAGCGGGAGCGTCTGATCGACTCACGGGCCCGTGACGGGCACGCGTGCCTTCAGGTGCTGGATGGCCGGGACCTGGCCGAGCCGGTCAGCCAGGCCGGGCAACTGCTGGCCAGGATCCTGGGGCAGGACTTGGAGACTGGCGAGGACGGCGTGTTCCGTATCGCTCGCAAGGTCGCTAAGGACCGGATCATCTCCACGGTCGATCCTGAGACCCGGCACGGGCACAAAACCGCCGTGCGCGGCTTTGACGGCTACAAGGGCCATGTCGCGGTTGACCCCGACAGCGAGATCATCACCGACACGGTGGTCACGCCGGGCAACGTCGGCGACGGCGCCGTCGCCGCCGATCTCATCGACGACCTGCTTAGGCCGATCGGCGGCGAGTCGGCCGACGGTGGCCAGCCCGTGCCGGCGGCGCGGCAGGAGCAGACGTCAGGTCAGGACGCCCTCACCGACCGGCCGACCGTGTACGGCGACAACGCCTACGGCACCGGCGAGTTCCTCAAGCTGCTCGACGAGAACAACATCGAGTCTCGCGTCAAGACCCAGGACCCGGTCGCGCCCGCTGGCAGGTTCAGCAAGAACGACTTCGATGTGAACCCCGAGGACGACACGGTGACGTGCCCCAACGGGATCACCGTCACGATCCGCCGCAACGGGGCCGGCGACGGGATCGCCCAGTTCGGCGACGCCTGCGCCGACTGCCCGCTGCGCGCCCAGTGCACCACCAACGCCAAGGGCCGCACCGTCAGCGTCAGCCGTCACGAGAAATACCTGGCCAAGGCCCGCACCCGCCAGAAGAGTCCACGGTGGAGGAATGACTACCGGGCGACCCGACCCAAGGTCGAACGCAAACTCGCCCATCTCATGTTCCGCCGCCACGGTGGACGCCGCGCCCGGATGCGCGGCAACGCCAAGATCGACGCCGACTTCAACCTCCTCGCCGCCGCCCACAACCTCGCCCGGCTCGGCCGACTCGGCCTACGCCGTGTCTTCGGCGGCGGATGGGCAGTGGCCAACGCATAAACACGCCAGAAACAACGGCCCGCACCACTGGCACAGCCCACACCAGGGCCGGCACTCCACGATCGGCGACCCCGCGCCCTCACCGGACCGCTGGCACGTCCACGGCCCTCACAGCCCGCCGGCTCGCGCCCCAGGACCCCGAGACCGCAACGGCCATCCCAGGACACCCGAAAGCCACCAGCCACCTAGGACCCTGCTGAACAAAGTCGGCGCGTCGGTAGTCGAGTTCAGGCCGACGGTGGCGGATCCTGATCGGGTGCAGGGTAGGTCGCGCCCGGATCGGGAGTTGTTGGACGCGCAGGCGTTGGTTGGTCATCTGGTGCCGGCCGGGTCGATGTTCGCGTTCCTGGCTGAGCATCGGGTCTCGGTGTTTCCGGACGATCTTTTCGCTGATTTGTTCACCTCGACGCGGGGTCGGCCCAGTGTGCCGGGTCCGGTGATCGCCTCGGTGCTGGTGCTGCAGGCGCTGTCGGGGTTGTCGGATC
>DASVCA010000224.1:0-2412 GCA_036381835.1 Micromonosporaceae bacterium | reverse complement strand
GGTGCGCTGTGACCGGACACGGCCCCCTGCGCCTGGACAAGGACGTGCTCACCGCGGCGCAGTACGACGGCTTGGCGTGCGTCGTGTGCGGCCGCGACTACCTGGCCGACCCGATCCCGCATCGGCCCGTCGGGGTCGTGGACGGCGGCCAGGTGTTCGCCTGCACCAGCTGCACCACCCTCTGCCACGACTGCGGCGGCGACCGCCGCCGCTACCACGAGATGCCCGACAGCGGCGGCGAAAAGTACTGGGACGACTGCGAGACGTGCGAGGGCACGGGCTGGGAGGTGGCCCAGTGACCCGGCCGCTGCCCGTGGACGTCATGGCCGACATGGTCGGCGAGATGCACCTACGCGGCGTCATCGACCCGCCGACCGCGGTCGACATCCTCACCGACGCCATCGCCCAACACCTGCGGTTGGCGCCCGAGGCGGCCCGCATCCTCGCCATCGACCAGCTCAACGAGAACTTGCAGGCCCGCAAGGTGTGGCTGGTTAAGCACGGATGGGTGCTGCCGTGAAGAGGATCACAAGGGCCGGTATCTACAGCATCCCGGCCGAGGACTACCACGCCGACCCCGTTAAGGGCGGCTCGATGACCTCGACGACGGCGCGGCGCCTCGTCCAGGCGCCCCCGGCGCGGGTCAGGTACGAGCTGGCCCACCCGCCCCAGTCATCCGACGCGCAGATCATCGGGCAGGCCGTGCACACCCTGGTGCTGCACGTCGGGCCGACGCCGGAGCGGATCGACGCCCCGGACTGGCGGACCAAGGCCGCCCGGCAGGCGCGGGACGAGGCCCTGAAGTTCGGGAAGGTGCCGCTGCTGGCCCACCAGTACGACCGGGCGTACGCCATGGCGGACGCGGTGTGCAAGCACCCCGTCGCCGGGCGACTGGTCGACCCGGCCCGCGGCCGCCCCGAGCAGACGATGGTCTGGCAGGACCCCGAGACGGAGGTGTGGTGCCGGGCCATGGTCGACCATCTCCCGCACCAGCGGGACGACCAGCGGCCGATCCTCGTCGACCTCAAGACCACCGTCGCCGGGGACAGCAAGGCCCTCGCCAAGACGATCGCGCAGCACGGCTACCACCAGCAGGCCGCCTGGTACCTCGCCGGGTACCGGGCCCTGCACCCCGGGTCGGATCCGGCGTTCCTGTTCGTGTTCGTTGAGAAAGACCCCCCGCACCTGGTGCGGGTGGTCGAGCTGGACGAGCAGGCGCTCGATCTGGGCGCCGAGCTGAACCGGCGGGCCCTGTGGACGTACGCGGAGTGCACCGCTACCGGCCGGTGGCCGGGGCACTCGCCCGAAATCGAGTTGGTCTCTCTGCCCCCGTGGGCGTGGTCGCGCCTTGAGGAGGCCGTGTGATGGCTGACGCACCGTACGAGTTCCGCGCCTACGCGGTCGGCCTCTGCTCGGCCAGCGTGTGCACCTCGCTCAGCGACGAGGAGGCCACCGAACGCCTCAACAGCGAGCACCCGACCGGTATCTCGTCGCGATGGGAGGTCGCCGACGATCCCACGTTCTCCGACGGGCGCCCGAACCCGCTGCCCTGCGACGACTACCCCGACACGCACAGGCACATCCTGTTCCACTGCTGAGGAGAACTCCCGTGACCGAGATCGCCACCCGAGACAGCGCCGCGATCGGCGCGTTCGACCCCCGCGACGAGAAGGTGTTGCAGTACCTCGGGTTCAGTCCGAGCGACCCCCGGTCCCGCGCGGTCGTCGCGGTCGCCCGCCGCTACGACCTGGACCCGCTCCTTCGGCACGTGATCGTCATCCCGAAGGGCGGGGTGTACATCACCCGGGACGGGCTGCTGCACATCGCGCACCGTTCCGGGCAGCTCGACGGAATCGTGGTCGAGCAGGAGCCGACCCTGTCGGAGGACGGCCGGGAGTGGGTCGCCCGCGTCAGCGTGTACCGCAAGGACATGCGGCACCCGTTCACGGTCCCCGGCAGATACCCGGTGAACGGCGGCAACGCACAGTACGCCCAAGAGATGGCGCTCAAAGCCGCCGAGGCGCACGCCCTGCGCCGGGCGTTCGACGTGACCGGGCTGCCGGTGCTGGACGAGCAGCGTCCGGCGGCGGGACCGTCGCGGCGGGTGCGGGCGGCGGACATCGTCGGCACCCCGGAGCCCGCGCAGCAAACGGTTTCCGGCGGCCCCGACCGGCCGCGGGAGTTCGACCCGGACGAGATCACCGACGCCGAAGCGATCGACGCGGACGCCGAGGCGGCCGCGCAGGCCGCCGAAGAGGCCGCGCGCGAGGACGGTGCCTGATGGACTACATCACCCACTACCGGCGGGCCGTCAAGCTGGCCGACGCGGTCGACCACCTGATCGGGTGCGTCGACGACGCCGAGACGGACGCCGAGCGGGACGACCTGCTCCGCCGCGCCGAGGTGCTCGCC
>DASVCA010000223.1:0-14162 GCA_036381835.1 Micromonosporaceae bacterium | reverse complement strand
CGCGGCGAAAACCCCTCGATCGTCGCCGAGGGTTCGCGTATCCTCGCCATCGATGTTTACCGGAACCGCGGTCTTCGACCTGCTGCTGCCGGGCGACTCCAGGTCGTTGAAGGCGAAGCGTTCGTACGTCCGTCCGATCGTCTCGGCGTTGCGCCGACTGGACGTCGCCGCCGCCGAGGTCGGCGGTCAGGAGTTGTACGGTCGGACACAGATCGGTGTGGCCGCGGTGGCGGCCGAGGCGGCCCACGTGGGGGAGGTGCTCGACGCCTGCGAGCGGCTGGTGGCCGCACGACCGGAGGTTGAGCTGCTGTCAGTGCGCCGTCGGCTCTACGGAGCCGAGGACTGACCGGTCCGGCCATGCGGCCGATAGGGGGCGGGGTCCAAGCCCGGTCGCGGCCGGGGCGGGGCACCGTCGAGACCGGTCCGGGGGCCCGTGTAGGCGAGGTGACACGGGTAGGGTTCGAGTGGTTGAAACGGTCCGGCGATCCGCCGGGCGAAGGTGCGACGCCGTGGAGGTGACGGGATGACTGACCCGGCCAAGGTGCGCCGACACGCCGAGCGCGTGCGGGAGCTGGTGGCTTCGGTGGTGCGCAAGCAGGTCAAGGACCCCCGGCTCGGCATGATCACCATCACGGACGCCCGGATCACCCCCGACCTTCGGGACGCCACCGTCTTCTACACCGTTCTCGGGGACGCGGCCGCCCAGTCGGCCACGGCGGCCGCGTTGGAGAGCGCCAAGGGCATGGTGCGCAGCACCGTCGGTAAGGCGCTGGGACTGCGGCACTCGCCGTCGCTGACGTTCATCCGCGACGAGGTGCCGGAGCACGCCAAGCGGATCGATGACCTACTGGCTGCCGCGCGCAGCGCGGACGCCGAGGTGCAGCGACTCGCCGCGCAGGCGCGCTACGCCGGCGATCCCCAGCCGTACCGGCTCGACGACGAGGACCGTTCGGACGAGACCGGCAGCGAGGACGGACGGTGAGTGCCGCCGGATCGGCGGACGCGGTCGTCGCCGATGCCCCGTCCCCGCCGGATGCGATCGGGCCCGGCGAGGAGGAGTGGGCGGCTGCGGTCGCGGCGCTGCGAGGTCTGCCCCCGGAGGGGCGGGTGCTGCTGGTCTGTCACGTCAACCCCGACGGTGACGCGTTGGGCAGCATGCTCGGTGTCGGCCTCGGTCTGCGTCAACTGGGGATCACCAACCTGCAGGCGACCTTCCCCGGGCCCGCCGAACTGCCTCAGCCGTTCCACGGGATGCCCGGGCTCGAGCTTCTGGTGCCCGAGGCGGACGCCTACCCGGACCCGGATGTGACGATCTGCTTCGATGCGGCGAGCGCGGCCCGGCTGGGTGCGTTGGCGGCTCGGCTGACCGGCGGCGTTTCCATCGTGCTCGACCACCACGCGTCCAACACCCGGTTCGGTCGAATCCACCTCGTCGACCCGCAGGCGGCTGCGACCTCGGTGGTGGCCGAGGAGCTGTTGGTCCGGCTCGGCGTCGCGCTCGACGCCGGGATCGCCGAATGTCTCTACATCGCGCTGGTCACCGATACCGGGTCGTTCCGCTTCGACCTGACCACACCCGCGGTGCACGAGATGGCCGCCCGGCTGCTCGCCACCGGTATCCGGCCCGGGGAGATATCCCGACGGATCCTCGACACCCGGCCGTTCGGCGCTGTCCGGTTGTACGGCGAGGCGTTGGCCCGAGCGGAACTGGAGCCGGAGGCGGCCCGGGGTCTCGGTCTGGTCTGGACCTACGCCACGCTGGACGACCTGGCTCGATACGCGCAACGCCCGTACGTCCTGGAACCTCTGATCGACTCGGTTCGCGTGGTGGCCGAGGCGGACGTGAGCTGTGTGGTGAAGCAGGTGACGCCCGACGAGTGGGCGGTATCCCTGCGCAGTCGTGGCCGGGTCGACGTCGGCCGGGTGGCGGTGCGGCTGGGCGGCGGTGGGCACCGCTTGGCGGCCGGCTTCACCGGACACGGCAGCGTCCCCGACATCGTGGCCGCGATCCGGGCCGAACTGGATGACGCGATCATCCCCGAGCGCTGACGGCTGGACGTCCCGCACGGCGCGGACTCTTCCACATTGCGGGAAAGTCGCCCCGTAATGTGGTCCTGAACGCTAGCTTGGTTTTCGATGCGCACCGTACTCGTCCTTGGTCGCCCGCCCCGAGGGATCTGCTGACCGAGCAACCTCGCGGCGGGGTCTACCGCTGGCCGTGAGCCAGGACCGGACGGGTCGCATCACACGTCTCAAGGGTCCACCGACCCGGGCTCACGCTGCTTCGGCCGCAATCCTCCGGTGATCCCGGTCGGCCGCGCCGGCAATTCCCAGACCATCCGCCCGCCGGGCCGGAGTGCGCCCGGCACCCCTGGAAAGGAAACGAGCATGTCGAGCAAGCCCGCGCCGGTCGAGACCGATGAGGCCCGTGAGCAGGCCCGCCGCGCGCTGCAGACGTCCCTGGACACCCGTCAGTAACGACGAACCGTGCGTGGGGTGGCACCCGGTGCCACCCCACGATCCGCGATAGCGGTGGCTCCGCTTTCGTAAGTGACGAATAGATTTGCAGTCCTTACGTCGGTCGTGTGAGGATGTCGGCGATGGAGCAGCTGACGCCTCAACGACCGGCACCCGAACCCGCGTCGCCGCATGCTGCCGAGCGCAGCCCGAGCGCCTCACCGCGACGCCTCGCCGCGCTGGCGCTGCCGGCACTCGTGGTGCTCGCCGCCGAGCCGCTCTACGTGCTGGTGGACACCGCCGTGGTCGGTCACCTCGGTCGTGTCCCGCTGGCCGCGCTGGCTCTCGGCGGCACGGTCATGACCGTTCTGGTGTGGATCGGTACGATCATGGCCTACGGCACGACGGGACGGGCGGCCCGCCGGTACGGCGCGGGCGACCGGACAGCCGCGGTCGCCGAAGGCGTGCAGACCTCGTGGCTGGCGCTGTTCGTCGGCGTCCTGGTGGCCGCCGGCCTTCAGCTGGTGGCCGAACCGTTGGCCCGAGCCCTGGCCGGTGGCCCGTCGGAGGTATCGGCCGCCGCGGCACAGTGGCTGCGTGTCGCCGCGCTCGGCGCCCCGGGCCTGCTGTTGGCCGCCGCGGGCAACGGCTGGCTGCGCGGCGTGCAGGATCTCAGGCGACCGATGGCCTACGTGCTCGGGGCGAATCTGCTGTCCGCCGTGCTCTGTCCGATCCTGGTCTATCCGGCCGGACTCGGCCTGGTCGGCTCGGCCGTGGCCAACGTCGTCGCTCAATCCCTGGCGGGCCTGCTGTTCGTCCGGGCGCTGCTGGCCGAGCGTGTGCCGATGCGTCCCCGCCCGACGGTCATCCGGCAGCAGCTGATCCTCACCCGGGATCTGCTGGTACGCGGACTGGGCTTCCAGGCCAGCTTCCTGTCCGCCGCCACGGTCGCCGCCAGGTTCGGTGCCGCCACCGTCGCCGCCCACCAGATCGTTCTGCAATTGTGGCTGTTCACCACCCTGGCGCTGGACGCCCTGGCCATCGCCGCCCAGGCCCTCGTCGGCGCGGCGCTCGGCGGCAGCGACGAGCGGACCGCCCGCGACGTGGCCCGACGGGTGGCCTGGGCCGGGGCGGTGTGCGGAGTCGGCTTCGCGGCCGTCATGGCCTTGGGCACCGGCATCATCCCGACCTGGTTCAGCACCGACCCGCAGGTACACGCGCAAGCGAAGCTCGCCTGGCCGTGGCTGATCGTGCTCCAGCCGCTGGGCGGTGTGGTGTTCGCGCTGGACGGCGTACTGATCGGCGCCGGCGACGTCCGCTACCTGCGGAACCTGACCATCGTCGCGGCGGGCGGGGTGTTCCTGCCGGCGATCTGGATCGCTTACGCCCTCGACCTGGGCCTCGGTGGGATCTGGGCCGGTCTCACCCTCTTCCTGGTAGCACGGCTGGTCGGCCTGCTGCTGCGGGTTCGGTCCGGACGTTGGGCGGTCACCGGCGCGACGGTGCCCGGATGAGCCACAGCCGGGCCGGGGGGCTCATCGGAGCCGCGGCGGGATCTGGGAGGCTTGAGGGCGTGAGCGGGGACGGACTCGTCGTGGTGGACAAGCCGGCCGGTATGACGTCGCACGACGTGGTCGCCCGAATCCGGCGGCTGGCCCGCACCCGAAAGGTCGGCCACGGCGGCACGCTGGATCCGATGGCGACCGGCGTGCTCGTCGTCGCAGTGGGTCGGGCGACCCGGTTGCTGACCTACGTCATCGGCGCGCAGAAGAGCTACGCCGCCACCATTCGACTGGGCCAGTCGACGGTCACCGACGACGCCGAGGGCGAGGTCGTCGCCGCCGTCCCGGCCGGGCATCTACGCGACGATGAGATCCGCGCCGCGCTGGCCGGCTTCCTCGGCGACATCGATCAGGTTCCGAGCGCGGTGAGCGCGATAAAGGTCGACGGGCAGCGGGCCTACCGGCGAGCCCGTGCCGGCGAGGAGGTGGTGCTTCCCGCCCGCCGGGTGACCGTCTTCCGGATCGAGGCGCTCGCCGTCCGCCGCCCCGAACCCGCGCTGGTCGACGTCGATGTGGAAGTCACCTGTTCGTCCGGGACGTACGTGCGGGCGATCGCCCGGGACCTCGGCGCGCGGCTCGGCGTGGGCGGGCATCTCACCGCGTTGCGCCGCACCGCCGTCGGTGCACTCACCCTGGCCGAGGCCGTGACCCTGCCGCAGCTCGCGCAGCGGGCGCCGGATGTGGTCGGGCTGCCGCTGCCCGCCGCGGCTCGTCGATTCCTCCCCACCCGTGACGTCGGCGCGGCCGAGGCGGCGGCGCTGTCCCACGGCGGTTTGCTGGATGCCATGGGCGCCGACGGGCCGTACGCGGTGTTCGGGCCGGACGGCACGCTGGTCGCGGTCGTGCGGGAACGGTCGGGCCGGGCCCGCCCGGAGGTCGTGTTCGCGCTGGCGAACCGGAGTTGAGGGAAGGCGGAGCAGATGCAGCTGTGGCGGGGGCACGAGACCGTGCCCGGCGGCTGGGGACGGTCGGTGATCACCATCGGGGTCTTCGACGGCGTGCACCGCGGACATCAGGCCACCATCGGGCATGCGGTACGGCGGGCCCGGGAGCTCGGCGTGCCTTCCGTCGTGCTCACCTTCGACCCGCACCCCGCCGAGGTGGTGCGGCCGGGCTCCCACCCGGCCGTGCTGACCGAGCCGGCGCGCAAGGCGGAGCTCATCGAGGCGCTCGGGGTCGACGTGCTCTGCGTGGTGCCGTTCACCCCCGAGTTCTCCCGGCTGCCCGCCGAGGAGTTCGTGCACGACGTGCTCGTCGAGCATCTGCACGCCCTACTGGTGGTGGTCGGAGAGAATTTCCGGTTCGGGTACAAGGCCGCCGGCGACGTGGCGCTGTTGACGCGGCTCGGCCGCAGATTCGGCTTCCGGCTGGAGAGCGCCCCGCTGCTCGGCGCGGACACGGCCGGTGCCGACACGGTCGTCTCATCGACCTACATCCGGGCCTGCGTGGACGCGGGCGACGTGGTGACCGCAGCGGTTGCCCTGGGCCGCCCGCATCGGGTGGAGGGCGTGGTGATCCGTGGCGACCAGCGCGGCCGGGAGTTGGGCTATCCCACCGCCAACCTGATGACCCACCGGTATGCGGCGGTTCCGGCGGACGGGATCTACGCGGCCCGGCTGGTCCGTCGTTCGCCGGGTGCCGCCGGGTCGGGCGTCGGCGAGGTCCTGCCGGCGGCGGTCTCGATCGGCACCAACCCGACGTTCGCCGGGCGCGAACGCCGGGTTGAGGCGTTCGTGCTCGATTTCGAGGGGGACCTCTACGGTGAGCGCGTCGCGCTCGACTTCGTGGCGCGGTTGCGTGAACAGCGGCGGTACGACCGGGTCGAGGACCTCGTCGCGCAGATCGCGGACGACGTCGCCCGGACCCGCGAGCTCCTGGCCTGACCGACCGGCGCGAGCCGATCGCGCCCTTGCCGGGTCGGTGCCGCGCCGGGCTGCTAATCTGGCGAGGACGTCGGTGTTCGACGGATGCCCGCGCATGCCTGCACGACGCCGCGGGAGCGCGGGAATCGAAGTCCACGGGAACAGGGAGACTATGGCGCTCGACCAGGAGACCAAGCGTAAGATCCGCGAGGAGTACGCGACCGCGGAGGGCGACACCGGTTCGCCCGAGGTGCAGGTGGCACTGCTGACCAAGCGGATCGCCGACCTCACCGAGCACCTGAAGGTGCACAAGCACGACCACCACAGCCGTCGTGGTCTGCTGCTGTTGGTCGGCCGGCGTCGCCGGCTGCTCAACTACCTGCAGAAGAAGGACGTCAACCGCTACCGGTCGCTGATCGAGCGACTCGGCCTGCGGCGGTGACGACGTCGGGGGAGGGCCGTACGGGTCCTCCCCCGACGTCCGTCGTTCTCGAATAACGGGGCCAGGACGACCAACCCGGCGGGGAGCCGGTCGGCGTACCGGTCCTCGGTAGTGGCCCCCGGGTTCGGCCTGCTCCGGCAACCCGGGTGCTTCGATCGAAGACCGGCCGTCTGAACAGCTCCCAAGTCACGGGTGCGCGCCACCCTACGCGGTTGGCGCCGGGCGTACCGAGCCCCCCGGAACACAAGGAGTGCCTCAGCACATGACCGAGCAGTTGAATCTCGGCACCAGTCACAGCAAGGCCGTCATCGACAACGGGTCGTTCGGCACCCGGGAAATCATCTTCCACACCGGGCGACTCGCCCGCCAGGCCGCCGGTTCGGTGGTCGCCCAGCTCGGGGAGACCGTGGTGTTGTCCGCCACCACGGCGAGCAAGCAGCCCCGGGAGCAGTTCGACTTCTTCCCGCTCACCGTGGACGTTGAGGAGCGGATGTACTCGGTGGGGCGCATCCCCGGATCGTTCTTCCGCCGGGAGGGACGACCGAGCGAGGAGGCGATCCTCACCTGCCGGTTGATCGACCGGCCGCTGCGCCCGTCGTTCGTCAAGGGCCTGCGCAACGAGGTCCAGATCGTCGAGACGGTGCTCGCGGTCGACCCGCAGCACCCGTACGACGTGGTCGCCATCAACGCCGCCTCGATGTCGACGAAGCTGTCGGGACTGCCGTTCTCCGGCCCCATCGGGGCGACCCGGATGGCGCACGTCGACGGCCAGTGGGTGGCGTTCCCGACCTACGACGAGCTGTCCCGGGCGACCTTCGACATGGTCGTCGCCGGGCGGGTCCTGCCCGACGGCGATGTCGCGATCATGATGGTCGAGGCTGAGTCGACCGAGCACACGATGGCGTTGATCGCAGCCGGCGCCACCCCGCCGACCGAAGAGGTGGTGGCCGAAGGCCTGGAGGCCGCCAAGCCCGCCATCCGGGAGCTGTGCCGGGCACAGAGCGAACTGGCCGAGGTGGCTGCCAAGCCGGTCGCCGATTTCCCGATCTTCCTCGACTACGCGGACGACGTGTACGACGCGTTGGCTGCGGCGGTACGTTCGGAGGTCGCCGAGGCGCTCAAGATCGCCGGCAAGGCCGAGCGTGAGGCGGCCCTGGACCGGATCCGGGAGAAGGCGTTCGCCCAGCTCGGGCCGCAGTTCGAGGGGCGGGAGAAGGAGATCGCCGCGGCGCTGCGGGCGCTGACCAAGTCCGAAGTCCGGGCGCGGGTGCTGCGCGACAAGATCCGCATCGACGGGCGGGGCCCGCGGGACATCCGCCCGCTGACCGCCGAGGTGCAGGTACTGCCCCGGGTGCACGGCTCGGCGATCTTCGAACGCGGCGAGACGCAGATCCTCGGCGTCACCACCCTCAACATGCTGCGCATGGAGCAGGCGCTGGACACGCTCTCACCGGAGAAGACCAAGCGCTACATGCACAACTACAACTTCCCGCCGTACTCCACGGGTGAGACCGGCCGGGTCGGCGCGCCGAAGCGGCGTGAGATCGGGCACGGGGCGCTCGCGGAGCGGGCGCTGATCCCGGTGCTGCCATCGCGCGAGGAGTTCCCGTACGCGATCCGTCAGGTGTCCGAAGCGATCGGCTCCAACGGCTCGACGAGCATGGGTTCGGTGTGCGCCTCCACGCTGTCGCTGCTGTCGGCCGGCGTACCGCTCAAGGCCCCGGTGGCAGGCATCGCCATGGGGCTGATCTCCGACGAGGTCGACGGTGAGGCGCGGTACGTGACCCTGACCGACATTCTCGGCGCCGAGGACGCGTACGGCGACATGGACTTCAAGGTCGCCGGCACGCGGGACTTCGTGACCGTGCTGCAGCTGGACACGAAGCTCGACGGCATTCCCTCCGAGGTGCTGGCCACCGCGCTCAAGCAGGCGCACGAGGCCCGGCAGACGATCCTCGACGTGATGGAGGCGGCCATCTCGCAACCCGCGCCCATCTCCGACCACGCGCCGCGGGTCACCACGGTCAGGATTCCGGTCGACAAGATCGGTGCGCTGATCGGTCCGAAGGGCCAGACCATCAACGCCATCCAGGAGGAGACCGGCGCCGAGATCTCGGTCGAGGAAGACGGCACCATCTACGTCGGCGCGACCAACGGACCGGCCGCCGAGGCCGCGGTGGAGCGGATCAACGCGATCGCGAACCCCACCCTGCCCAAGGTCGGCGACAAGTTCCTCGGCACGGTGGTGAAGACCGCGCCGTTCGGCGCATTCGTGTCGTTGCTGCCCGGCCGCGACGGCCTGCTGCACATCTCGAAGGTGGGCGACGGCAAGCGCATCGAACGAGTCGAGGACTATTTGAACGTCGGGGACAAGATCGAGGTGGAGATCGCCGACATCGACGCCCGTGGCAAGATCTACCTCGACAAGGTCAAGCCGGAGGGGGCACCCGCGCCGGAGCCGGCGCCGGAGCCCGCGCCGACCGCCACCCGGCCGGCCCAGGAGCGCGGCGAACGCGGACCGCGCGGCCGCACCGAAGGCGAAGCCGAGCGGGGTCCGGGGCGCGAAGGCGGTGAGGGCGGCGGTGAACGGCGGCGTCGCCGTCGGCACACCTGACCTCTAGGACCGCATCGTCCCCGAATCCCTCCGTCGTTGTGGACCAGTCGTTGAGTCGGACGAGTCAAGCCAAAACGCTCCCGTACCAGCGACCGCGCGCGGCCGGCGATCCCGTCCGTGCCGGCACCCGCGCTCCCGCGGCCGACTCGCTGGGCGGCACCGTGCGTCGGACGGTGCTGCCCAGCGGGCTGCGTGTGCTTACCGAGGCGATCCCGGCGATGCGCAGCGTGTCGTTCGGCGTCTGGGTGGCGGTCGGCTCGCGAGACGAGACCGGGCCACAGGCCGGCGTCTCCCACTTTCTGGAGCACCTGCTGTTCAAGGGCACGCAGAAACGCAGCGCCCTGGCCATCTCGGCCGCGATCGAGGCGGTGGGCGGCGAGACGAACGCCTTCACCGCCAAGGAGTACACCTGCTTCTACGCGCGGGTGCTCGACGACGACCTGCCGTTGGCCATCGACGTCACCTGCGACCTGGTCGCCGACTCGGTGCTCGACCCGGCGGACGTGGAGACCGAGCGTGGCGTGATCCTCGAAGAGATCGCGATGCACGACGACGAACCGGCGGACGAGGTGCACGACCTGTTCGCCCGCGCCGTGTACGGAGCGCACCCGCTCGGCCGGCCGATCTCCGGCACCACCGAGACCATCTCGGCGATGAGCCGCCGACAAATCCACGACTTCTACCGGCATCGCTATCTTCCGCCGTCGATCGTGGTGACCGCGGCCGGCAATCTCGACCACGAGGCCGTCGTGCGGCAGGTCCGCCGGGTGCTGCGCGGCACTCCGCTGGACACCGCGCCCGCCGAGCCGCAACCACGGCGCGTCTCCACCCCGCCGGTCCGTACCCGGCCGGCCCGCACCCTCGTGCGGCACAAGGACAGCGAGCAGGCGCACCTCGTGCTGGGCTGTCCCGGCATCCACCGTCTCGACGAGCGGCGGTTCGCGCTCGGCGTGCTCAACAACGTGCTCGGCGGGGGCATGTCCGGCCGGTTGTTCCAGGAGATCCGGGAGCGGCGCGGCCTGGTCTACTCGGTCTACTCCTACGCCACCCAGTACGCCGACAGCGGCCTGTTCGCCGTCTACGCCGGCTGCGCCCCCGGCAAGGTCAACGAGGTGCTCGAGTTGATCCGGGCCGAGCTGGCCGAGGTGGCGCGACACGGCGTCACCGAGGCTGAACTCGCCCGCGGCAAGGGCATGGCCAAGGGCTCGTACGTGCTCGGGCTGGAGGACACCGGCTCTCGGATGAGTCGGCTGGCCAAGGGCGAGCTGCTCTACGGCGATCTGCCCCCGGTCGACGATCTGCTCGCCCGAGTCGACGCGGTCACCCTGGACGAGGTCAACGCGTTGGCCGCGGACCTGCTCGCCCGCCCCATGTCGCTGGCGGTGGTCGGCCCGTTCGCCCCGGACGACTTCGCATCCGCCGCCGGCTGACCGCCGATCGGGATCGGCGGCCTCGAACGGCACCCGGTTCGGCCGGGCGATAGGTTTGTGCCGTGACCGACAACCGTGAGCCGATCCGGGTGGGGGTGCTGGGCGCGCGCGGCCGCATGGGCACCGAGGTGTGCAAGGCAGTCGATGCCGCAGACGACATGGAACTGGTCGCCATGATCGACCAGGGGGATTTGCTCTTCAACGCCGCCGACGCCGGCGCCGAGGTGGTGGTCGACTTCACGACCCCGGACGCGGTGATGGACAACCTGCACTGGTGCGTCGGCCAGGGCATCAACGTCGTGGTCGGCACGACCGGGTTCACCGCGCAACGTTTGGCGCAGGTGCGGACCTGGCTGTCACACAAGCCCGGGGTGGGGGTGGTCATCGCCCCCAACTTCGCCATCGGCGCGGTGCTGATGATGCAGTTCGCCGCGCGCGCCGCCCGGTACTTCGAATCCGTCGAGATCATCGAGCAGCATCATCCGCGAAAGCTCGACGCACCGAGCGGAACCGCCGCCCACACGGCCCGGCTCGTCGCCGAAGCGCGCGCCGCCGCCGGGCTGCCGGCCATGCCCGACGCCACCCGGGACGAGCTGGCGGGCGCACGCGGCGCGGACATCGACGGCGTGCGGGTGCACTCGGTACGGGCCGCGGGCCTGGTCGCCCACCAGGAGGTACTGCTCGGCGGGACGGGGGAGACGTTGACCATTCGACACGACTCGTTGGACCGGTCGGCGTTCATGCCCGGCGTGCTGCTGGCCATCCGGTCCGTGCTGCACCGTCCCGGCCTCACCCTCGGCCTCGACGCGCTGCTCGATTAACCGGCGACCGGGCCGAGACCGCCCCGCCGGCTCATTCGGGCTCCTCGCTGGTTGCGAGCGAGACGTGCAGGCGGAACTGGGGCACCAGCATGTCGTCCACGTCCAGGGCACGGGCCGCCCCGTCGGGCTCCCAGCCCGCGGACGTGAGGAACTTGCGGGTCGCTTCGTCACCGTCGAACGCCCAGGCGATCGCCGCGGTGAAGCCGTCGGAGCGCCACAGCTCGACGCAGGCGGCGAGCAGGCGACTGCCGTGCCCCCGCCGACCCCAGCGCGGCTCGACCAACAGGTCGGTCACGGCGGCCACCCCGGCGAGGTGCTCGGCCGGTTCGCCGGGGGCGAGGGCGTGCTCGTCGGCCGGGCCGGACGCCGCGAACCCCACCAGATGCGACCGCTCGCCCTGCTCCACCGCGACCAGGACCCGATGCTGCTCGGAGGGCGCAGCGGTGATCGCCTCCGACCAGCGCCCGGTGACCCAGTCGATGTCCAACTGGTCGAGCACGTGCCGTGGCAGTATCCGACGGTAGGCGACCTGCCAGGTCAGCAGCTGGATGCGCGCGATCTCGGCGGCGTCCTCCGGACGCGCCGGGCGGACGTACCCGAGAGCCATGCGTCCAGCCTACGGATCGAGAGGGGAAGCCGTGCCGATGGGTGTCGCCGGGCGGGTTCGGATCCTCGTCGTGGTCGGGCTCGCGGGCGCGGTGACCGCGTTCCTCTCGGTGGCCGCCGCCGGGCACGGCTTCTTCGACCTGGAGATCTACTACGGCGCGATGCGCCACTGGGTGCGCGACGGCGGGGTGCTCTACGACTGGCTGAAACGCGACACCCGGTACGGCTTCACCTATCCGCCGTTCGCGGCCGTGCTGATGCTGCCCCTGGCGTACCTGCCGTGGCCGGTGGTCGTGGTGGCGTACCTGGCGGCGACGGCGGCGGCGATCGGCCTGCTGCTGCGGTGGCTGGTCGCTCCGATCTGCGGCCGGATGGGCTGGCCGCGCTGGTTCGTGCTCGCGATCGCGTTGCTGCTCGCCGCCGCGTTCGAGCCGCTGACGGAGACGGTCGACTTCGGTCAGATCAACATGTTCCTGCTGCTCGTGGTGGCCGGTGACCTGCTCTGGCCGGTCGCCCGGGGCAGCAGGTGGGGCGGGGTGGGCATCGGGTTGGCCACCGCGGTCAAGCTCACCCCGGGCATCTTCATCGCCTACCTGCTGGTCACCGGTCGATGGCGGGCGGCGCTGGCCGCCGGCGCCACGGTCGCCGGGGCCGGGCTGTGGGCCGCGGCGCTCGTGCCGCACACGTCCCGCGAGTTCTGGTTGGTGGCGCTGTGGAACACCGACCGGGTGGGAGAGCTGGAGTTCGTCTCCAACCAGTCCCTGCGGGGCATGGTGGCCCGACTCGCCCCGGCGCAACCGGAGCTGTGGTGGCTGCCCCTGGTCGCGGTGGTGGGGGCGGTCTGGGTGTGGCGGGTCCGGGCCGCCGCCGCTGCCCGCGACGAGACCGCCGGACTGGCCCTCACCGGGGTGGCGATGTGTCTGCTCAGCCCGGTGACCTGGGTGCATCATCTGGTCTGGCTGATCCCGGCGCTGGTGCTGGTGGTCGACCATGCGTTCCGGGCCCCCGTCGCCAGCCGCCGGCGCCGCATCCGGTTGGGCTTGGCCTGTCTGGCGTACGTCGGGCTCAGCAGCCGGATCGTCTGGCTCTGGGAGCACGACTTCAGCGGGCTGACCGGCTTTCTCGGCAGCAACGCCTACCTTCTGGTGTCCGTGGCGCTGCTGCTGGCCGTACCGGTCCGGACCGCGGTCGAGGCGAAGCGTGCGGCCGTGCCCGGACGGCGGGAGCTGGTCCGCCTTCGCTAGGTCGCACCCCGCTGCTTTCGCTGCCGGCGCTGTCGTACCGACCGATTAGGGTGCGTGCCCGTGACCGCACCGGAGTCGTTGTCCCTCGCCCAGGCGCGCCGGATCGCGCTCGCCGCACAAGGCTTCGCCGACCCGCCTCCGGCCGGTGCGCCGAATCCACGGCATCTGCGTCGCGTGCTCGGCCGGATCGGACTACTGCAAATCGACTCGGTGAACGTGCTGCAGCGGGCGCATTACCTGCCGGTCTACAGTCGGCTCGGTCCGTACCCGACGGCGCTGTTGGACCGGGCGGCCTACCACCGTCCTCGGGAGCTGTTCGAGTACTGGGGGCACGAGGCCTCGCTGCTCCCGGTGGAGCTGCACCCCCATCTGCGGTGGCGCATGGCCGAGGCCCGGGAGAAGGCGTGGGGCAGCGTGCGACGCGTCGCCGCCGAGCAGCCGCATCTCATCGGCTGGGTGCGTGACGAGGTCCGCGCCAACGGCCCGTTGACCGCGGCGCAGATCGAGCACGACGCGCCCCGCGACACCGGGAACTGGGGATGGAACTGGTCGGCGGTCAAGAAGGCGCTGGAGTTCCTGTTCTGGGCGGGTGAAGTGACCACCGCGCATCGGACCGGTGCGTTCGCCCGGGCGTACGACCTGACGGAGCGGGTGCTGCCGGCCACGGTGCTGGACGTGCCCAGGCCCCCCACCGCGCAGGCCCACCGGACACTGGTCTCCATCGCCGCCCGGGCTCTCGGGGTGGCCACCGACGCGGATCTGCGCGACTACTTCCGTATCCCGGTCGCCGGGGCCCGCCTCGCCATCGCCGAACTGGTCGAGGCCGGCGAGCTGCTCCCCGTACGGGTGCCGGGTTGGCGGCAGCCCGCCTATCTGCACGCAGAGGCGCGGTTGCCGCGTCGGGTGGGCGGCAACCGCCTCATCAGCCCGTTCGACCCGTTGATCTGGAGACGGGCCCGGACCGAGCGGTTGTTCGGGTTCGCCTACCGGATCGAGATCTACGTGCCCGCGCCGCAACGCGTGCATGGCTACTACGTGCTGCCGTTCCTGCAGGGCGAGCGGTTCACCGCACGGGTCGATCTGAAGGCCGACCGCAAGGCTCGCGTCCTCCTGGTGCAGGCGGC
>DASVCA010000222.1:0-82385 GCA_036381835.1 Micromonosporaceae bacterium | reverse complement strand
CCGCCGCCCGGCACCGCGAGGCTCAGCGTTCGGGACGCCGAGCGGCGCGGTTGACGGCGCTGGTGACCGCCCGGATCGAAGCGGTCACGATGTTGGGGTCCAGCCCGACGCCCCACACCGTCTCGTTCTCCACCTCGCACTCCACGTACGCCGCGGCCCGCGCGTCCCCACCGGAAGACATCGCGTGCTCCTGGTAGTCGAGGACGCGTACCCGCAGGCCGAGCGATTGCAGCGCGTTGACGTACGCGTCGATCGGGCCGTTGCCGACCGCGGTCAGCGTCCGATGCTCGCCGTCCCACCGGACCGCGGCCTCGATCTCGACCTTGCCGTCGAGGGTCGAGGTGGTGTAGTCCGTAAGCGCCAGTGCGGGCCGGTCCTGGTGATCGGTCAGATACTCGCTCGCGAAGATCTCCCACATTCGGCCCGGTTCGACCTCGCCGCCATGGGTGTCGGTGTGCCGCTGCACCACACCGGAGAACTCGATCTGCAGCCGGCGCGGCAGGTCGAGCTGGTGTTCCTCCCGCATGATGTACGAGACGCCGCCCTTGCCGGACTGCGAGTT
Source organism: Micromonosporaceae bacterium (assembly GCA_036381835.1). GTDB lineage: Bacteria > Actinomycetota > Actinomycetes > Mycobacteriales > Micromonosporaceae > DASULK01. The sequence continues at coordinate 81,823 of DASVCA010000222.1, read as the reverse complement.
GACCCGGATGACCGCCTCATAGGTACGGCCCACGTCCTTGGGATCGATCGGCAGGTACGGCACGGCCCACGGATACTCGTCCACGGGCACCCCGGCGGCGCGGGCATCGGCCTCCAGCGCGTCGAAGCCCTTCTTGATCGCGTCCTGGTGGGAGCCTGAGAAGGCGGTGTAGACGAGGTCACCGGCGTACGGGTGTCGTTCGTGCACCGGGAGTTGGTTGCAGTACTCCACGGTCCGCTTGATCTCGTCGATGTTCGAGAAGTCGATCTGTGGATCGATGCCCTGCGAGAACAGGTTGAGACCGAGGGTCACCAAATCGACGTTGCCGGTGCGCTCGCCGTTGCCGAACAGGCAACCCTCGACCCGGTCCGCCCCGGCGAGCAGGCCCAGTTCGGCGGCGGCCACGGCGCTGCCGCGGTCGTTGTGCGGGTGCAGGCTGAGAACGAGCGCGGAGCGTCGGGGTAGGTGCCGGTCCATCCACTCGATCGAGTCGGCGTAGACGTTGGGCATGGCCATCTCGACGGTGGCCGGCAGGTTGACGATCAGCGGCCGGTCGGGGGTCGGGTCGAGCACGTCGATGACGGCGGCGCACACCTCCAGCGCGTAGTCGAGCTCGGTGCCCGTGTACGACTCCGGTGAGTACTCGTAGTAGATCTCGGTGTCCGGCGTGTGAATCTCAGCGTACTTCTGACACAACCGAGCCCCGTCCACGGCGATGGCGGTGATGCCGGGGCGATCCAGGCCGAAGACCACCCGGCGCTGTAGGACCGAGGTCGAGTTGTAGAAGTGCACGATGGCCCGGTCGGCACCGCGCAGTGCTTCGAAGGTCCGGTCGATCAGGTGCTCGCGGCACTGGGTGAGCACCTGGATGGTCACGTCGTCAGGGATCAGGTCCTGCTCGATGAGCTGGCGGACGAAGTCGTAGTCGGTCTGGCTCGCCGCTGGGAATCCGACCTCAATCTCCTTGTAGCCCATCTGCACCAGGAGCTGGAACATCCGGCGCTTGCGCTCGGGGGACATCGGGTCGATCAGCGCCTGGTTGCCGTCGCGCAGGTCGACCGCGCACCAGCGCGGCGCCGTTTCGATGCGGCGGCTCGGCCACCGACGGTCGGGCAGGTCGACGGAGAACTGTTGCTGATACGCCTGGTAGCGGTGGTAAGGCATGCGGCTGGGACGCTGGTGAGCGATGGGGTCGCTTACCGTCATGCCAGATATGTCGGGCATTACAGACTCCAGTGGTCACGTGGCGAATATGCGGGTTTCCTACCGGCAAGCAAGCGTCGGCACGGTCGGCACGGCGGTACAGATCAACTCCGCGGCGAGGTGCCGGCCTCGATCCAGGCCCCGCCGCGGCAGCGAAGAAGAAGCGCCTGCCACATGACGCAGCCGACTCTACGTGCCCGAACGCGCCGGCGACACCCTCACCCAGACTCTGAGACGGTCTTCACCTGGGGCTGACCGGCGGATCCGCCGGCGCGGCGGCGGTCGGCGGCACCGACCCGAACGGTGCCCCCACGACCACGGGCCCCGGCAGCGAGACCGTATCCGGTGCGGGCAGAGGAGCCCCGGCCAGAACCAGCGTGCCCGAAGTCACCCGGGCACCGGTCAGCGTGCCGTCCGCGGCGTAGCAGTAGGTCCCCACGGCAAGCGGAGGTTCCAGTGAGGCGGACGTGGACTCGACCGCGAAGCAGGAGCCGGCGGCGCCGGGAAGGGGTTCCCCGTCGGACACCGCCAGCGGCGCCTGCCGGTCCGAGAGCGCGTGAACCCAGTCCGTGAACAGGTGATGCACCCATAGAACGGCGTCGGCCGGGAGAGCGCCGTCCGGGCCGGCCACTCGGACACACGACGGGCCGATCGGCGAATCTACCTGCGCCGGCTCGCACTCGTAGAGCCCGTCGGCGGTACGCACGACCGCCACGTCGGATCGGCCGTCGGCGGCCCCGCCGGAGACGTCGAGGCGCCAGGTGCCGTCATCGGCGAGCGCGACCGTGACGGTCCGATCGGCTCGATCCGTCACCGACAGCCGGTACGCGGCGGTGAACCTGCGGTCGGCCGCGGCGGCGGCCAGGGCGGCGAGCCGGTTGCGGGCCGGGACCTCCCGGACCTCGCTGCCATCGGTCGTCGGCGGCGGTGATGCCGGGCCCTCACCGCCGCCACATCCCGAGACCAGGAGCGGAGCCACACACGTCAGCACACCGAGCCGGTGGAGTGCCCGGCGCGAAGCGAGGCGGCGAGAGGCGCATCGGTGCACGGGCACATTCTCACCGGACGACCGCGCCGCGCCCGGATCCGCGGGCGGTGTGTCGTACCTGGCCGGATGGTGGGATCAACCGCCGCGCCCGCCGACGGTCATCGGTACCCTGTTGGAGGCCAACCGACCCCGCCGGTCTGAGTTCGCGGTGGTGGCACGCTCGGGCCGCGATGAAGGGAGTGGATTGCCGTGGCACTGGTGGTGCAGAAGTACGGCGGCTCCTCCGTCGCCGACGCCGAGCGGATCAAACGGGTCTCGGAACGCATCGTCGCCGCCCGCAAGGCCGGCCACGACGTGGTGGTGGTCGTCTCCGCGATGGGGGACACCACCGATGAGCTGCTCGACCTGGCTCACCAGATCAGTCCGGTACCGCCCGGCCGGGAACTCGACATGCTCCTCACCGCCGGGGAGCGCATCGCCATGGCTCTGCTCGCCATGGCGATCCACAACCTCGGCTACGAGGCGCGCTCGTACACCGGATCCCAGGCCGGTGTGATCACCACCTCGGTGCACGGGCGTGCCCGGATCATCGATGTGACCCCGGGTCGGCTGCGCAGCGCCCTCAACGAGGGCGCGGTGGTCATCGTGGCCGGCTTCCAGGGTGTCGCCCAGGACACCAAGGACGTGACCACCCTGGGGCGGGGTGGCTCCGACACGACCGCCGTGGCTCTGGCCGCGGCGCTCAACGCCGACGTCTGCGAGATCTATACCGACGTGGACGGCGTCTTCACCGCCGACCCGCGGATCGTCCCCAACGCCCGGCACATCAAGCAGATCACCTACGAGGAGATGCTGGAGTTGGCGGCCTGCGGTGCGAAGGTGCTGCACCTGCGCAGCGTCGAGTACGCCCGCCGGGCGGGGCTGCCGATCCACGTGCGTTCGTCATACTCGACCAGATCCGGCACGATGGTCACCGGATCGATGGAGGACCTTCCCGTGGAGCAAGCACTTATCACCGGGGTCGCCCACGACCGGAGCGAGGCCAAGATCACCATCGTCGGTGTTCCGGACGAGCCCGGTGCCGCCGCACGCATCTTCGACACGGTGGCGGGATCTGAGATCAACATCGATATGATCGTGCAGAACGTGTCGACCGAGGGCACCGGGCGGACCGACATCTCGTTCACCCTGCCCAGTGCCGACGGGCCGACCGCGATGGCCGCACTGTCGAAGATTCAGGAAGCGGTCAAGTTCAAGGGCCTGCTCTACGACGACCACGTCGGGAAGGTGTCGCTGATCGGCGCCGGTATGCGCTCCCACCCCGGAGTGGCCGCCCGCTTCTTCGCCGCGCTGGCCGAAGCCGGTGTCAACATCGAGATGATCTCCACCTCGGAGATCCGGGTGTCGGTCGTGTGCCGCGACACCGACCTCGACACGGCGGTGCGCGCCGTCCATGAGGCATTCGATCTCGGCGGGGAAGAGGAAGCCATCGTCTACGCAGGCACCGGGAGGTAAACGCCTATCATGGCCCAGCTGCCCACCCTCGCCGTGGTCGGCGCGACCGGCGCGGTCGGTACGGTGATGTGCGAGCTGCTCTCCTCCCGCCGGAACGTCTGGGGCGAGATCCGACTGCTTGCCTCGCCTCGCTCCGCCGGCCGCCGGATCCTGTGCCGGGGCGAGGAACTGGTCGTCCAGGCGATCAGCGCAGAGGCGTTCTACGGCGTTGACGTGGCGATGTTCGACGTACCCGACGAGGTGGCCGCCGAGTGGGCACCGGTGGCGGTCGACCACGGCGCGATCGTGGTGGACAACTCGGCCGCGTTCCGCATGGATCCCGAGGTGCCGCTGGTCGTTCCCGAAGTCAACCCGGAGCAGGTCCGCAAGCGGCCGAAAGGCATTCTGGCGAACGCCAACTGCACCACCCTAGCGATGATCATGGCGGTCGCCCCTCTACACCGGGAATTCGGGCTCCGTGAACTGGTGCTTGCCTCGTACCAGGCGGTCTCCGGCGCCGGACAGGCCGGTGTCGAAACGCTACACAGCCAGCTGGCGAAGATCTCTGGCCAGCGGTCGCTCGGCACCCGACCCGGCGATGTCCGCCAGGCGGTCGGCGATGACCTCGGCCCGTTCCCCGCTCCGACGGCGCTGAACGTCGTGCCCTGGGCCGGTTCGCTGAAGGACGCCGGCTGGTCCTCCGAGGAGATGAAAATGCGTGACGAGTCGCGCAAAATCCTCGGACTGCCCGACCTGAAGGTCTCCGCCACCTGCGTCCGGGTGCCGGTCGTCACCGGCCACTCCATCGCGGTGCACGCCGTCTTCGCCGCCGAGGTGGATGCGGAAGAGGCCCGGGAAGTACTCCGCAACGCCCCCGGGGTGATCGTGGTTGACGATCCGGGGTCGGGCGAGTTCCCGATGCCGATCGACGCGGTCGGCACCGACCCCGCCTGGGTGGGCCGCATCCGTCGGGCCCTCGACGATCCGCGGGCGCTCGACTTCTTCGTCACCGGCGACAACCTGCGCAAGGGTGCGGCGCTGAACACCGCGCAGATCGCTGAACTGCTCGCCGCCGAGCTGACCACTCGCTGACCGGCCGGGTCAGGCCGCCGGTGCGGCGGCGGGTCAGGGGGAGGCAAGCCGTACGCTGTCCCGACCCTGCCGCTTGACCTCGTACAACGCGATGTCCGCGCGACGCAGCGTCTGCTTCGGCGTCTCGCCGTCCCGCCGCAGCGCAACGCCCACGCTGATCGTCTGCCCGGTCCGGCGGACCGCAGCCGCCAGCCGCTGCGCGATGCCCAGTGCCTCCTCGGGGCGGGTCACCTCGACCACGGCCACGAACTCGTCGCCACCCACCCGGTACAGCTCATCGCCGTGGCGGAGGCTGGCCTCCATCGTGCGGGCCAGGCGGACCAGCACCCGGTCGCCCGCCTCGTGACCGTACGTGTCGTTCACCGACTTGAACTCGTCCACATCGATGACGAGCAGGGCGGTTCGTCCGGGCATGGCCGTCGCAATTCGCTGCCCGAACTGCCCATGATGGCGCAGACCGGTCAACGGGTCGGAGATCGCTTGCCGATGCAGTTGTGCGAGTGTGCGTAGTCGGTCGAGGCATGCCCAGGCCTGCGCGGCAAGCATCTCCATCAGGTTGACCGTGGTCGGATCCGGGCGAAGCAGCCGCAGGTCGGCTACCAGCAGCACGCCGCCGCCGGCGGCCGGCCCGAACGGAACGGTGATGACGGTGCGGGCACCGGCTCGAACCAGGACGTCGTAGCCGGGCAGCGCCGCGTGCCCGACCTCACCCAGCGTGTAGGAGGTGCCCTGTCGGTGGGCCAGGGACACCAGCTGCGCCAGCTGAGGCTCGGGTTGGGCCCGCAGTTCCGCCCCGATCCGGGACTCCAGATCTTTCCCCGCGGGCGTCGGCTGATCGATCGCCGGCCTGCCGCCGGCCGTGGTCAGCACGAGAACAGCGGCGTCGAGCCCGGAGACGTCACGTGCGGCGTCGAGCGTGGCTGCCACGAGGTCGCCTTCCGACGAGGCGTTGGTCAGGGTCACCGCGTGCCGCAGGAGCTTCTCGCTGTCGCTCTCCGTCGGTGGGCCACCGAGTTCATCGATCCGCTCACCGAGGCAGGCCGCGATCCGCTCCGCTGCTTTGCGCCATAGCTCCAGCTCGACCGGACTCGTCCACTCCAGGTTCAGGACGCCGATCAGCCCGGATCGAGCTCGGATGGGCGCGCAGATCTCCACGGCGACATCCGGCGCGAGCGGGAAGTAGTCCGGGTCGCGCCCGGGTTCGGTGACGATCTGCGTTCGGTCGGTCCGGTAGGCGCGGCCGATCACCCCGGTGTCGAACGGGAGGCTGGAGAAGACGTGCCAGGACCCGGTGGCGGCGACACAGCGCAGGCGGTCGCGTACCCGGAGAAGAACCGCGACCATGACGCGGCCATGCCGCCCCAGGATGTGCGCGACCTCGTGGCACGCCTCGGCGACGGTGCTCGCCGTGCGCAGTCGATCGGCGGCGGCGTCGACGATGCGTTCGAGGTCGAGGGACACGTGTCATCCGGACGGGTGGTCGTGACATTGGCCGGGCGCGCCGGGACGGGAACCCGGCCATGTTATTCACCGTATCGCTGGGGAGGCGCCGGACGTCTCTGAAAGGCCCAGACGGTGGACGCTTCGAGCCCAGGCCGGGAATCCAGACCCGAGGGGTGTGGCAACTCGCGCCGGACGGAGATACCTGACAGAGTGAACCAATGCTGAGTCAGGTGGCCGACGGCGTTTGGGTCCGGCAGAGCGAGTGGGTCTGGAGCAACGCCACCGTGGTGCGCGGGGAGGATGGGTTGATCCTGGTCGATCCAGGCATCAGCGGTTCCGATCTGAACCAGCTCGCCGACGACGTGGAACGGCTCGGCATTCCGGTGGCCGCCGGGTTCTCCACCCATCCCCACTGGGATCATCTGCTCTGGCATCACCGGTTCGGCGACGTGCCGCGCTACGCCACCCCCGCCGGCGCCTACACTGCCAGGCAAGCCCGAGAGCGGGCGCAGACGATGGCGGCGCAGAGCGCATCGGACGTCCCTCTCGATCTGATCGGACTCCTCACCCCGCTGCCCCCAGACGGGGGACCCGTGCCGGGTGAGCTCATCGAGCATGAGGCGCACGCCATCGGCCACGCCGCGGTCCTCCTCGCGGACCGTGGCGTCCTGCTCGCTGGCGACATGCTCTCCGACGTTCTGATCCCGCTCCTCGACCCTCGCCGCCCCGATCAGGTAGGTGCCTACGAGACGGCACTCGACCGGCTGGGTGAGGCTTCCAGCCACATCGAAGTCCTGGTCCCCGGCCACGGGACCGTTGCCAAGGGTTCCGAGGTGGCGGCCCGCCTCGCCGCCGACTATGCGTACATCGAGGCGCTGCGGCGAGGAAAGGAACCGGTTGACGCGCGTCTGAGTCACGACTGGCTCTCCGGCCTCCACCGGTCGAACCTGGAGCAGGCCCGAAACGTATCCGGATGAGCTTCGGTGTCATCGCGCTCATGCTCGCCACCCGGTGAGCCTCCGGTCGGCGGCCACGAAGGCAGCCTCTCCTGACGGTCCCTGATCGGCACCACAGGACGGCCAACACCCAGAGATGAACAGGGGACATATCCTGCTATGGGATATGTCCCCTGAGCTGGTCGGGGTGGCCGGATTTGAACCGACGACCTCTTCGTCCCGAACGAAGCGCGCTACCAAGCTGCGCTACACCCCGTGGTACGCCGAGCAATAGTAGCTTACCGCCGTGGGTGGCCACACCTCGGGATCCGGTGCGCTGGGTCACTCGTGCCCGGCATCCGGCCGAGCCGAGCCGGATCTTGGGCGGCGCGTTGCGCGGAGCGCGGTCAACGAGGAATCAGGGTGAGAACCGAGGCCTCGGGACGGCAGGCGAAGCGGATCGGCGCGGTGGGGTGGGTGCCGACGCCGGCCGATACGTGCAGCCAGGCGTTCGAGCCGGGCCAGCGGTGCAGGCCGCGCGCCATGGTGCGTGGCAGGTCGCAGTTGGTGACCAGGGCGCCGACGAACGGGACACAGACCTGACCGCCGTGGGTGTGCCCGGCGAGCAGCAACTCGAACCCGTCCGCGGCCATCGCGTTCAGCACCCGGGACTCCGGCGCGTGGGTGATCCCGATCGCCAGATCGGCGTCGGAAGAAACCGGACCGGCCACGGCGGCGTAGTCGTCACGGCAGATGTGCGGGTCGTCGACCCCGACCAGTTCGATCAGCCGGCCGCCGGCCTTGATCGTGGTGCGGGCGTTGTTCAGGTCGACCCACCCGGCCGCCACCAGGGCCGCCTGGAGGTCCTGATACGGCAGATCCACCCCGTGCCGGTACTCACGTTCCGACCGGAAGTAGCTGAACGGGTTCTTCCAGACCGGGCCGGTGTAGTCGTTGGATCCGAAGACGAAGGCACCGGGGAAGTTCAGCAGCGGCTCGACGGCGCGTAGCACCGCGGGTACCGCGTCGGGATGAGCGAGGTTGTCTCCGGTGACCACGACCAGGTCGGGATCGACTCCGATCAGCGAGGCCACCCAGTCTTGCTTCCGATGCTGTCCGGGTGTCATGTGCAGATCCGACAGGTGCAGGATGCGCAGCGGTTCTGCATCGGGCGCAAGCACCGGCACGTCGTACCGCCGCAGGGTGAACAGATTGCGTTCGATCAGGGCGGCGTACGCCAGGGCGGCGGCGCCGACCGCGACGGTGCCGGCGGCGAGACGGAATAGGGTGCGCTTGCGCATGACGTTCAGGGTAGTTTGACCATCCATGGGCACGTTGAAGGACCGGTTGACGTCCGACCTGCGCGAGGCGCTGAAGGCCCGCGATGAACTCACCACCTCGACCCTGCGGATGGCGCTGGCCGCCATCGGCAACGCAGAGGTCGCCGGTGCGGCCAAGCGGGAGCTCTCCGATGAGGAAGTGATCGGGGTCCTGACCAAGGAGATGAAGAAGCGCCGTGAGTCGGCCGCTGCGTTCGCCGATGCCGGTCGGGCCGAGCAGGCGGCCCGGGAGAACGCGGAAGGCGACGTGCTGGCGCGTTACCTGCCCAAGCAGTTGGACGACGCGGAGTTGGCCGAGATCGTCGCCCAGGCGCTGGCCGCCGGCGGCTTCTCCGGGAAGGCGCAGATGGGGCCGGCGATGAAGGCGGCCCAGGCTGCGGTGGCCGGGCGGGCCGATGGCGGCCGGGTCGCCGCCGAGGTGCGCCGGCAGCTCGGCATCTGAATTCTGGACCTTATGACGTTGTGGGGCGGGGGCCCGATCGGGCACCCGCCCCACAACATTCAGCCGCTGGTCCGATCCGGTTGGCCCGGGGGTCGGTCCGGGTTCGGCTCGGTCGGTCTTGTGCTCGGCTGTGCGCCGGAGCCGTTGCTGATTTGGATGTTCACCACGCCGCCCTTGACGGTCCGACCGGACGGGTTGGTACGAGCGACCGTGCCGGCCGGACAGGACGAGTCAACGGGCGTCCGGTCGATCACCACTTCGAAGCCGGCGTTACGCAGCCGCGACTTGGCCGAGCTGACCGATCGGCAGGCGACGTTCGGAATGGAGCGTTGGTCACCGTTGATCAGTTTGCCGCTCGGCGGGGTGAACTCCTTGGCCGGCTTGCCTTTCATGGCGTCGGCGAGCGTCTCCCACACCGCGCGGTTGACCTCGTAGTGGCTGAACCGGTGGGTGGTCTGCGCCCAGTCCGGGTCGGTGATGATGCCGGCCACGGCGAGTTGCTTGGTCATGGCCACCAGGGAAGCGCTCTTCGAGCCGTCGGTGGTGCCGGTCTTGCCGGCGACCGGCTTGCCGACCACGTTGCGTACCTGCGATGCGGTGCCGCCGGCGCATTTGCTGGTTGAGGACCGGTCGCCGACCGGGCAGCGTGCCGCGTCCACCGCGGCCCGCGCCACCTCGGGCTTCACAGCTTGGTTGCAACGCGGCTTGGCCACGTCCAGCTTGTTGCCGTCTTGGTCGATGATCTCCTGCACCGGGATCGGCTCGCAGTACTTACCGTCGGCGGCCAGGGTGGCGTATGCGTTGGCGAGTTCCAGCGGAGTGGTGGCGGACACGCCGAGGGTGAAGGCACCCCATCCCCGAGCCGCAGTCGGGTTGTTGGCCCACTCGTTCTCCTGGTCGACGCGGAATTTGATGCCCAGCCGTTTGGCGACGTCCACCGCCTTGTCCGCGCCGACCATCTCCTCGAGTTTGACGAAGTAGGTGTTGACCGACAGGCCGAAGCCGGTCCACATGTTGCGGACACCGTTCATGCGTGAGTTGGCGTTCCGCGGGCAGTACTTGTTGGTGCCGGGACAGGCCGCGGGGCTGCCGTACTCGACGACATAGTTGGTCGGCATGGGCGAGGTGGCGTTGATCGTGGTCGCCAGGGGGTAGCCCTGCTCGAGCGCGGCGACCAGGGTGAAGATCTTGAAGGTCGAACCGGCCTGGTATCCGCGGATGTCCCCACCGCCGGTCAACAGCGGGTTGGTGGTGTTGGGGTAGGTGCCGCGTATGCCTTTCCGGCGCTTCTTCGGATCGGTGTGCAGACCGTTCTGCGGGTCGTCCGAGTTGTCGAGTTTGTAGTTCCGGTTGACCGCCAGTGCGCGGACGTAACCGGTGCCCGGCTCCACCGCGGCGACCATCAGCGCGTGCTTCGAGCCGGTCTTCAGGTACTGTTCGACGTTCTTCTTCGCGGCCGCCTGGGTCTTCACGTCCAACGTCGTGACGACCCGGTACCCGCCGCTCTTCAACCGCCGTTCCCGGTCGTAGGAGGTGGTGCCGAAGGTCTCCTGCTCCATCCACCAGCGGTAGAAGTAGTCGCAGAAGAATCCCCAGTGATTCTTGTTGGCCGCGACGCAGCCGTTGGGAGTGCGACGGTCCTTCACCTCGACCTTGACCGCCTTCGCCTCGGCGGCCTGTTCCGGCGTGATCGCGCCGATCTTGACCATGTTGTCGATGATGTAGTCGCGCCGGGCGACGGCCTGCGGGTATCCGCTCGGCGTGGTGGGGTTGAAAGCCGAGGGTGCCTTGACCAGACCGGCGAGCAGCGCGGCTTCGGGGATCGTCAGATCCTTGGGCTGCTTGCCGAAGTAGACCTGGCTGGCCGCGAAGACACCGTAGGCGCCGTTGCCGAATGGCGCGATGTTGAGGTAGCGCTCCAGGATCTCGTCCTTGGACATCTCCTTCTCGAGTTGCATCGCGTACCTGATCTCGCGCAATTTGCGCGCCATGGTGTCCTCGGTCGCCGCGATGACGTCCTGCGGGTGCGTCGCGGAGTACGCGATGGCGAGGCGTACGTACTGCATGGTCAGGGTGGAGGCACCCTGCTGGGTGCTCCCGGCGCTGTTGTTGGCGACGAAGGCGCGGGCGACACCTGCCACGTCAACGCCGTTGTGCCGGTAGAAGTTGTGGTCCTCGGCCGCGATGATCGCCTGCTGCATCACCTCGGCGACGTCCTTGAGTGGTACATCGCGTCGATTCTCGTCGTACAGCGTGGCCAGCGGTGTCCGTCCGTCTGAGGCGTACAGATATGTGATCTGCGGGGGCCGTTTGACGATGAGTTCGGTCGGCAGGCTGTCGAAGGTCTCGGCACCGCTCTTGGCGGTCAGGCCGGTCAACGCGACGGCGGGAAAGGCAGCCGCGGCGACGACCACCCCGGCGAGCAGGCCGCAGATCAACAGAACTGCGGCGTTGGTCAGCAGATTGTGGTCACGTTGGCGCATCCGGCTCACCCCGTCAGGGTACGCGACGCGCCGATACGGTGCCGTCCCGCAGGTTCCCCATTTCCTGCGGGCTCCGACCTCGTTGTGCTAAGCGCAGGATTCTCGGTGCGCGAACTGCGGACACTGTCGAGTTTCCTCCCTCCGGGTGGAACTCGAGGCGTTTTCGCCGATCGGCTCCGGGGTAAGTGCGAGTCCGGTACCGACCGCCGGTCAGTGGGGAGAAAAGTGGAGAGCGCCCAGTTTGGTAGATTTGGCCGACAACGTTGCGTAGTGGGTTGACTACGGAGCATGATGGGCGACGACGTTCAACACCACCGCGACGCCGTGGGGACGCCCGTCGCGGGTGGTTCGGGGATACGCCGACCGGGGGGTTGGCAGGAGTCGGTAACAAGGGGGGACGTGAACCGATGGGCATGATCACAGACTGGCCCTCGCTGGCGGCGTGTCAGGACGGTGACCCGGACGCGCTGTTCGTGCAAGGCGCCGAGCAGAACGTGGCGAAGCGAATCTGCCGCGGCTGTCCGGTGCGGTACGAGTGCCTGGCCGATGCGCTCGACAACCGCATCGAATTCGGTGTCTGGGGGGGGATGACCGAGCGGGAGCGCCGCGCCCTGCTGCGCCGGCACCCGCAGGTCTCCAGCTGGCGCAAGCTCTTCGAAGCGGCGATGCGGGAGAACGAGAAGAACCGAGCCAAGGACAAGAGCCTGGTCACGACCGGCTGATCGCCGCGCCTATCGTACGCAGCCCGTCGACGTCGTGTACGTCGACGGGCTGCGCTGTCACCGCCGCGACCGGCACATGCGGAAAGGCCTCGGTGAACGCCGCAGCCACCCGCTGCTCCCGTACCGCCTGCTGGGCGAGGAGGGCGTGCACCCGGAGCGCGGCAGCCGCCCCCGCGTGTTCGCCGGTCACCTCCAGACGTTCGGCCGCGGCAAGGCTTTCCGCCGGGCTCGGGTGGTCGACCACGTTCCGGTGCACCCGGTTCAGCACCAGCCCGGCCAGCGGCATCCGCTCCGTGCCGAGCCGTTCCGCGAAGTATGCCGCCTCCCGGATCGCATCCGGCTCCGGCGCCGCGACCAGCAGGAACGCCGTCTCTGGGGCCTGCAGGATTCGGTACGTCTGCTCGGCACGCTGCCGGAACCCGCCGAACATCGAGTCGAACGCGGCGACGAAACCCGACAGGTCGGTCAGCAGTTGCGCGCCGAGGATCTTCTGCACGACCCGGGAGAACACCCCGAAGGACGCCGTGACGAGGCCCAGCATGCTGCGGCCTCCGGTGCGGGCCGGAGCCAGCAGCAGACGGAGCATCCGGCCGTCGAGGAAGCGGGACAGTCGGGCGGGCGCGTCCAGGAAATCCAGCGCCGAACGTGACGGCGGCGTGTCCACCACGATCAGGTCCCACTCGCCTCGGGCGTGGAGCTGGCCGAGCTTCTCCATCGCCATGTACTCCTGCGTACCCGCGAAAGTCGAGCTCATCGCCTGGTAGAACGGGTTGGCGAAGATCTCCTCCGCACGGACCGGATCGGTGTGCGCCAGCACGATGTCATCGAACGTGCGCTTCATATCCAGCATCATGGCGTGCAGCGATCCGCGTGAGCCGTCCTCGCCGACCTCCGCCGGCTCGACACCCTTGACCGGGCGCGGCGTGTTGTCGAGTTCGGTCAGCCCGAGGGACTGGGCGAGCCGACGGGCCGGGTCGATGGTGAGCACGACGGTTCGGCGGCCGTGCTGCTCCGCGGCCCGCAGCGCGAGCGCGGCGGCCGTGGTCGTCTTGCCGACCCCGCCGGCACCGCAGCACACCAGGATCCGCACCCGTGGGTCGCCGAGGATCCGGTCGACATCCAGGCGCGGGGCGGTCGCTACGTGGACGGCAGGCACGGTTCGAGCGTATCGGGCGGGCGGTGCCCGTGCCGATCAAGCCGGATGTGAGCTGGCGAGCGCAGCGGCCAGGGTGTCCAGGGCGGCCCGGTCGATGCCCTGCGGCAGCAGCGGAAGCTCGACGAGGGGGAGACCGGACTCGGCGAGGTCGGCCCGCAGCGACTCCTCCAACGCCTGCCGGGCGAGGTAGTCGCGGGCCTCCGCGAGCAGCCCCGCGACGGTCGCCCGATCGGTGGGCAGTCCGGCGGCGGCCAGACCCCTGCGCAGCTGCGCCTGACTGATCCGGCCGGCGGTGAGCGGCGTGCGGGTGCCGTTGACGATCACCCGGCCGACCGGGGTGCCGAGCCCGGTGAGCTCGGCGATGGCATCCAGGGTCTCCTGCACCGGCATCTCCTCGAGCAGGGTGACGACATGCACCGCGGTCATCGGAGAGCGCAGCAGCGCCGCCACCCCCTCGCTCTGGGTCTTGATCGGGCCGACCTTGGCCAGCCGCGCGGTCTCCGCCGTGACGTTGAGGAACCGACCGATCCGTCCCGTCGGCGGTGCGTCCAGGATCACCGCGTCGTAGACCCTTCGGTGCCCGACCGTACGGGTGGTGGCCTCCTTGACCTTGCCGGTCAGCAGTACGTCCCGCAGCCCGGGGGCGATGGTGGTGGCGAAGTCGATCGCCCCGAACTTGCGCAGCGCCCGTCCCGCCGCCCCCAACTTGTAGAACATGTCCAGGTACTCGAGCAGCGCCGCCTCGGGGTCCACGGCCAACGCCCGTACCTCGCCGCCGCCTGGCACGCTGGCGATCTGCCGCTCCTCGTACGGCAGAGGCCCGGTGCCGAACAGCTGCGCGATCCCCTGGCGGCCCTCGACCTCCACCAGCAGGGTGCGGCGTCCCCCGGTCGCGAGGGCCAGCGCCAGCGCGGCCGCGACCGTGGTCTTCCCGGTGCCGCCCTTCCCGGTGATCACGTGCAGTCGGGCTGGCCAGGCCCGCGTCCCGTGGTCGGCCGTTGCGTCACCCACGCTTCGAGCCTAGCCAGCCCCGACCGCTAGCCGACCTCACAAACCGGCCGGCCCGTGCGCCGCACCACCGTGAACGTCAGGTCCGCCCGCACCCGGGGTGGGTCGAGCCACCGCAGCCGCCTAGCGTTCCGCATCGGGACGGGAGTCGTCGGTCAGCGCGGTCCGAGCAGGCCGTAGGCTGTCGCGGTAGGACATCCCGTGACAAGGGAGCTGACTTCCGATGCAGAAGTGGGAGTACGCCACGGTGCCGCTGCTGGTCCATGCGACCAAACAGATCCTCGACACCTGGGGCGAGGACGGCTGGGAGCTGGTCGCTGTCGTTCCGGGGCCGAACCCGGAGCAGCTCGTCGCCTACCTGAAGCGGGCGAAGCAATGAGCGGCCCGCACGCGAAGCTCGCCGAGCTGGGGCTGAGCCTGCCCGAGGTGGTGCCGCCGGTGGCGGCGTACGTTCCGGCGGTGCAGTCGGGGCAGTACGTGTACGTCTCCGGCCAGCTGCCGATGGCCGACGGCAAGCTGCTCGCGACCGGCAAGGTCGGCGGCGGCGTCTCGCCCGAACAGGCGAAGGATCTCGCCCGGCAGTGCGCGCTCAACGCCCTCGCCGCGATCGACGCCCTGGTCGGGCTGGAGCGGGTCGTCAAGGTCGTCAAGCTGACCGGTTTCGTCGCCTCCGCCGACGGCTTCACCGGCCAGCCGGGCGTGGTCAACGGCGCCTCGGAGCTGTTCGGCGCGGTTTTCGGAGAGGCCGGACGGCATGCGCGAAGCGCGGTCGGGGTCGCTGAACTGCCGCTGGGCGCCCCGGTGGAGATCGAGGCCATCGTAGAGATCGCCTGAGGCTGTCCGCCGCGCGCGGGACGTACCATCGCAGCCATGACGGGGCACGTGACCGCGCCGGCGGCGGCGCTTGCGGACCAGCTACCGGGCTGGGTGAGCCTGCTGCGCGCACCCAATCCCGGTCCGCTGACCCTGGACGGCACGAATACCTGGGTGGTGCGTGCCCCCGGGGCGGCGGGCGCGATCGTCATCGACCCGGGCACCGCCGAGGACGGGCATCTGGAAGCCATCGCGAAGCACGTGCCGATCTCGTCGATCCTGGTCACGCACGGGCATCCGGACCATGTCGGCGGTGTGGTCGAGTTGGCCGAACGGGTCGACGCCCGGGTGTTCGGCCCGGTCCCGGGTCATCCTCCCGTCACCGCGGGCGCGGTGTTCACCGCCGGCGAGGTACGGCTGACCGCGCTGGCGACGCCCGGTCACACCGCGGACTCGGTGTGTTTCCTCGCCGAGCACGCCGACGTCAAGGTGATCTTCACCGGAGACACCATCCTCGGCCGCGGTACGACCGTCATCGCCGAGCCGGATGGAGATCTGGGCGCCTACCTCGACAGCCTCGAACTGTTGGCGGCGTATGACGGGGTGCCCGCACTGCCGGGCCACGGGCCGGCGCTGGCCGACTGCGGCGCGGCCGCCCGGTTCTATCTGGCCCACCGGCGGGCCCGGCTCGACCAGGTTCGACAGGCGCTTGCCGACGGGGCGCAGACGGTGCAGGACGTCGTCGCAACGATCTACGCCGACGTCGATCGTTCGCTGTGGCCGGCCGCCGAGTGGACGGTCCGGGCCCAACTGAAGTACCTGACCCGACAGACCGGGGAATCTGCACCGGGCACGATGGGGTTGGACACGCTGTGACCTGCCCCATGTGCGGAACCGTTCCCGTACCCAGGGCGCGGTTCTGCCACCACTGCGGGGCCGCGCTCCCCGCCGCGGCGACCCTGCCGGCCACCGAGCGGCGCGTGGTGACCGTCCTCTTCGGCGATCTGTCCGACTTCACCTCCTGGTCGGAGGATCTCGACCCCGAGCGGGTCGGCGCGGTCACCGACCGCGTGCTGGCCGCGCTCGCGGCCGCGGTCCGCACGTTCGGCGGGCACGTCGACAAACTCACCGGTGACGGGATCATGGCGGTGTTCGGCGCGCCGGTGGCCCACGAGGACGACGCGGAACGCGCGGTACGGGCCGCGCTGGCGATGCAGCGGGCGGTGCGCCGCGTGCTCGACGACGAACAGGGCGGCGGGGCGCCGCTGGGCCTGCGGGTCGGCCTCAACACCGGCGAGGTGGTCGCCGGGGTGCAGGCCGCCATCGAGTACACGGTGATCGGCGACACCGTGAACACCGCCGCTCGGCTGGCCGACGCCTCCGCCGTCGGCACGGTCTGGGCCGGTGCCCGCACCGCCGCCGCCACCCGGCACGTCACATCCTGGCGCCGGCTGCGCCCGCTGCGGCTCAAGGGCAAGCGGGAGCCGGTCGAGGCGTATGAGCTGCTGGGCCTGCTGGACGCCCCGGGCACCCGGTCCAGTCTCGGGGACGAGGCGCCGTTCGTCGGACGGGAATCCGAGATCGGGAGATTCGCCGGCCGCCTCGCCGAGGTCATCGATCGAGGTGAGCCGCGGGTGCTGGTGATGACGGCCGAGGCCGGGCTCGGCAAGACGCGATTCGCCGCGGAGGCGGAGCGGGTGGCCGCAAGCTATGAGCTCGGCTCCGGGCGTACCGGGGCGCGAACCGGCACCCGGGTGCTCTCGGTTCGCTGCGTCGCCTTCGGTGAGCGGCGCCGACTCGGCCCGCTCGCCGATCTGGTGCGCGCCGCCGCCGGCCTACCGGGTGAGTCGTCGACCGCGCTCACCCGCGCTGCGGTTGAGGAACGGCTGCGTCGGCTCGGTGAGCGATTGGCCCGACACCGTCCCGGCGCCCCGCCGATAGCCGTCGACCTTCTGCTGTCCCTGCTCGGGTACGGGGAACTGCCCGTCTCGGCCGGGCCGGAGGCCAGCGCCGAGTGGGGGCCGGCCAATGCGGCGGCCAAGCCGGACCCGATACCGGCGGCGGTCGCCGGTCTGCTCGCGGCACTCGCCGCCGAGACACCCCTGGTGGTGATCATCGACGATCTGCACGACGGCCTCCCGGAGACGATCGACGCCTTGGGCGTGATGTTGTCGCACCTGACCGGGCCGGTGCTGGTGCTGCTGCTGGGCCGCCCGGAGCTGGTCCGGACCGCGGGCGTGCTGACCCGGATCCCGGACGCGGAGGTGCACACCCTGCCGCCGTTGCGCGGCGCCGATGCGGCGCGTCTGCTCACCGCGTACCTCGGTGGCGGCCGGCTGCCCCAGACGGACACCGACCGTCTGCTTGCCACCGCCCAGGGCAATCCCTTCTACCTCGCCGAACTGGTCACCCTGCTGCGGGAGCGCGGGGCGTTGACGCCGGTGGCCGGTTCGACGGCTGCGGGCACCTGGCGGTTGGCTCGCGGTTCGCTGGGCAGTCGACTGCTCTCCCGGGACCTCGCCGCGGTACTCGCGGCGCGGATCGACGCGCTGCCCGCCGCGGCCCGGACGGTACTGCGCGACGCCGCGGTGGTCGGCGATACCGTGCCCGCCGGTGCGCTGACGGCGCTGCGCGAGCGGCGCGGCGGCCGCGACGGGCGCCCGGCCGCGGTGGCGGTGGTCGAGTTCGAGCGGGCGATCGACGAGTTGCGCCAGCGGCGGATGCTGCACCGGCAGGACAACGGGTACGCCTTCACCACACCGTTGCTTCGCGAGGCGGCCTACGCCGGGATCGGCAAAGCGGACCTCGCCGAACGACATGCGATCCTCGCCGGCTGGGCTGCGGCGCAGGCCGAGCGGGCCGCGCCGGAGGGGCTGCCGCTGGCGGTACGGGACACGTTCATCGCCGAGCATGTCGAACGGGCGACCCGGCTCGCCGATGAGGTCGGACTGCGGTCCGACAATCCGGCGCGGGCCGTCGCGCCGCTCGGGGTCGCCGCGCTCGGCCGGGCCGCCCGCCGGGCGATGCTCGCCGGCGAGCCGACGGTGGCCCTGGAATACCTCGACCGGGCGGCGGCGCTCGCCGGCGGGCAGCTGTCCCGGCCGGACCGGTTGGTGCGGGCGCGGGTGCTGCTGCAGGCCGGCAGGATCACGGACGCGCTGGTCAGCGCGGAGAAGGTGGCGGCGGATGCCGGAGACGATGCCGCCTCCCGGGCCGGGGCGCTGCTGATCGCCGGTCGGGCGCACCGTGCGCTCGGCGAACAGCAGCGGGCGGCGGACGTCTGGCAGGAGGCGTTGCAGGTGGCGACCGCGGCCGAACTGCCCAACGAACGTTCCGAGGCGATGCGGCGGCTCGGCGTGTTCGACTATCTCAACGGGCGGCTGGCGCAGTCGAGCAGTCGTTTCGCCGCCGCGTACCAGATCGACCTGCAGGCGGGCAACCGGCGTGGCCAAGCCTGGTCGCTGCAGAATCTGGCCTGGGTGACCGCGACCCGGGGGGATTTCGCGGGGGCGGACGCGGTGCTCGGGCGTGCCGCTCGGTTCTTCGCCGAGTTGCAC
This sequence comes from Micromonosporaceae bacterium, assembly GCA_036381835.1. Lineage (GTDB taxonomy): Bacteria > Actinomycetota > Actinomycetes > Mycobacteriales > Micromonosporaceae > DASULK01. Next base: position 63,147 of record DASVCA010000222.1, on the reverse strand, counting down.
GATCCGGTGGGACGGGCGTGGCTGCGCGGAACCACCGCCTTCACCCGGATGCTGGCCGGTCGGCTCACCGAGGCTCGTCGGCTCGCCCGGATCTTTCTGCCCTTCGGCGAACGCTGGAGCGCCGGTTGGGCGGTGGGCACGCTGCGGGCGGTGGCCGCGTACGCGTCCGCGGAACTCGGCGACCTCGCCGAGGCCGATCAGGAGGCGCGCGGGGCCTACCGGGACTTTGCCGCCGTGTCCGACGACTGGGGGCGGGGCTTCGCCCTGGTGGTGCGCGGTGTCGTGGCGCGGGGGTTGAACGAGCCGGTGCACGCCGCGGATCTGCTGACCGAAGCCTTGGAGCTCGCCAGACGCATCCCGCATCCGCTGCTCACCGGAATGGCCGGGACGTTGCGGGGGTTCGTGGCGCTGGAGAGCGGCGACGTGGCCGGGGCTGAAGCGGACGCGCGGGCCGTGCAGGCGGCGGTGGAGCCGCACAACCCGCTGGCTCCGGCCCAGGCCGCCCCGCAGGTGCTGCTCGCCACCGCCCGGCTCGCGGCTGACGACCCGGGTACCGCGCTGGGGCTGCTCGCTCCGCTGGCCGCGGCGCGGGCACCGGCGCTGCTCATCTCGCGGCGGCAGATCATGGCTCGGTACGCCGCCGCGCTGCTCGCCGACGGGCAGCGCGAGCAGGCGCTCGACTGGGCCGGGCGAGCCGTCGTCGCGCCGGCCGAGGACATCCGCAGCCAGGTGATCGCCGCACGGGTGCTGGCCGACGCGCTCGCCGCCAACGGGGAGTTCGAGCAGGCGCGGGCCATGGTCGAGGAGGCTGTGCGCTTGGCGTACGCGACGGAACAGCGCAGTGAGCGGCGGGCGGCTGAGCTGGCGCGGGCCCGGTTGGTCGGGCAGTTATCCGCATCGGGCCGATAGGTTGCTCCCGGGCGATCTCGCTCCCGGTGGAAGCATTGACCGGTTCCTCCGGCGCGATTCGGCCGATACCCTATCCGGGCCTGTACCCGTTGCTGCTTTGGAGGAGGACCTCGGATGAGGCCGCCGCGCTCCGCATCCGCTTGGACGATGGCTGTCTTCGGTGCCTCGGCGCTGTTGTTCGGGATCCTCACCCTGGTCGCACCCGATCTGGTGCTGGCCATGCTCGGGTTCGAGGTGCCGGTCGAACGCGCGTCGGGCGATTACACCCGCACGTTCCTCGCCGCCTCGGCGGTGGCGTCGCTGAACATGGGCGTCTACTACCTTGTCGCGGTGGCCACGGACTGGCGGCCGTTCTTCCTGTTCACGGTGCCGTTCCGGCTGTTGACCTGCACTGTTTTCCTCGTGCTCGTGCTGGTCGGCGTCGCTCCGGGCCGGTTCGTCGGCGTGGCGGCGTGGGAGGGGCTCGGCGCGCTGGCCACGGGGCTGGCACTGGCGGTCGAACGGCGGCCGATGCGGCATCCGGGGGCCGGGCCGGTAGGCGCGGCGGACGCTGTCGGCGTGTCGGACCGCGACGCGGTGAACTGACCGGATTCGACGTTCGGTACCGTCCCAACCGTGACCGACCTCCCATCCGGTGCGTTGCCAGTGCCGGTTGTTCCTGGTCTGGCCGATTTGTCGCTGATCGCCCGAGGCGGGTACGCCACCATCTACCGCGCGGTGCAGGAGTTCGTCGGCCGCGAGGTGGCCGTCAAGGTGGAGAACCGTACGCTGGTCAGCGAACGGGACCGGCAACGCTTCCTCCGCGAGGCGCGGGCCGCCGCCCGGATGTCGTCCCACCCGCATGTCGTGGATCTCTTCGACGCCGGCATCACGGCCGACGGGCACCCGTATCTGATCATGGAACTCTGCGACGGTTCGTACGCGGACGCGATGCGGGCCGGCGGGTTGAGCGCGGCCGAGACCCGCGATCTCGGCGTCAAGATCGCCGATGCGCTCGCGGACGCCCACCGGCTCGGCGTGCTACACCGCGATGTCAAACCGGCGAACATCCTCCGCACCCGGTTCGGCGAGCCGGCACTGGCCGACTTCGGGCTCGCCGTCATCGCCGAGGTCCGCGATCCGACGGTGACCATCGAGGTGCTCACCCCGGCGTACGCGCCGCCTGAGATGTTCCGCAACGCGCCGCCCTCACCCGCGGTCGACGTGTACGCCCTGTCCGCCACGCTCTACGCGGTCATGCACGGTCGTCCGCCTCGGTGGACGGACGACACGAGCCCCAGCCTGGTCACCATCCTGGAGTTGTTCAACGAGCCCATCCACGATCTGCCCGGGGTCCCGCCGGCCATGATCGAGATACTTCGCCGAGGGATGGCGAACGACCCGAACGAGCGGCCGTCCGCCCGAGAGCTGCGGGACTCCTTGGCCGCACTGCCGATCGACGCACCGGCGGGTGCCGACGACGGCTCCTACCCCACCCGGCCCGCGGTACACCTGTCCTGGGCGACTCGCCCGGACGATACGACCGTGCCGATCCCCGCCGCAGGTTCGGCGACCGCCGCCACCGGGCGACCGCCGGCGGCCGTGCCCGCAGTGGCCCCGGATGCCCGGTATCCGGTGCCGCAGACCGCGGCGTCCCACGCACGGCTGCTGCCGTGGTTGCTCGGCATCGTCGCGGTGCTCGCGACCCTCGCTGTGATCGCCGCCGCCTGGCTCGTCAGCGAGCGACGGCCGGTGGTCAGCCCCACGCCGACGACCCGTGCGGCGCGAATCGCCCCGGCCCCCTGGCCACAGCTGCCGCCCGCCTATCGCCACAGCGGTCCCAGCCTCGCCGGCTGAATCCGCGCTCCGCGGCCGCACGGCACCGTGGCTGACGAATGTGCTCCCGCCGAGCCGGGTACGCCGTCAGTGACACGGGAAGGAGAGCGACATGATCTCTCAGGAAACAGTCGCGACTCTCTACGGGTCTGAGGTCTACGATCGCAACGATGAGAAGGTCGGCACGATCGGTCAGGTCTACGCCGCCGAGGAGACCCGGCAACCCGCGTGGGTGAGCGTCCGGACCGGGATGCTGGGCCAGCGCGAATCGCTGGTGCCGATCGAGGGCGCCCAGTGGGAAGGCGACCGGCGACTGCGCGTGCCGTACGACAAGGCGCAGATCAAGGCGGCCCCGCACGTCGACTCGGGTGACAACCGGCCGATCGAGTCCGATGACCTGGCCCGGCTGTACCAGCACTACGACCTGCAGCCGATGCAGGCGCGCCGGCCGGCGGAGGAGACGCGCCAGCCGAGCGCGGAGGAAGCGGTCACCGTGTCCGAGGAACGGATGCACGTCGGCACCGAGCGGCAGGAGGTCGGCAAGGCCCGGCTGCACAAGTACGTGGTGACCGAGCCGGTGCAGACGACCGTGCCGGTGTCGCACGAGGAGGTGCGCCTGGAGCGGGAGCCCATCGAGCCCGGGGTGGAACGTCCGTCCCCGTCCGAGATCGGTGAAGCCGAGCGGGAGGTCGTCCTGCACGCCGAGCGGCCGGTCGTGGCGAAGGAGACGGTCCCGGTGGAACGGGTCCGGCTGGACGTGGACACGGTCACCGATCAGGAGAACGTCGGCGCGGAGCTGCGCAAGGAGCACGTCGAGGCCGACGTGCCGCGCCGCAGCTGACGCCCAGATCCGAGGGGAGGGAGCCACGACGTGGCTCCCTCCCCTCGTCGCTCAGACCCGCGCCCTGCGGGCCAGCCGCTCTGGGTCGAGGATGATGATGCTCTTGCCGTCCAGGCGCAGCCAACCGCGCGAGGCGAAGTCGGCGAGAGCCTTGTTCACCGTCTCCCGCGACGCTCCGACGAGCTGGGCGATCTCTTCCTGGGTCAGGTCGTGCGTCACCCGGAGCACACCACCGTCCCGAGTGCCGAACCGGCCCGCCATCTGAAGCAGGTTCTTCGCCACCCGGCCGGGTACATCTGTGAAGATCAAATCAGCCAAGGCGTCGTTGGTCCGCCGCAGGCGGCGGGCCAACACCCGAAGCAGCTGTTCGGCGATCTCCGGGCGGTTGTTCAACCACGGACGCAGCGCCTGCTTGCGCAGCCGAGCGAGCCGACTGTCCGTCACGGCGGTGGCGGTCGCGGTACGCGGGCCCGGATCGAACAGCGACAACTCGCCGAGCATGTCCGACGGTCCCATGATCGCGATCAGGTTCTGCCGCCCGTCCGCGGCACGCCGGCCGACCTTGACCTTGCCGCTCAAGACGATATAGAGGCTGTCGCCGGGCTCGCCTTCGTTGAAGACGACCTCGCCCTTGCGGACCTCAACGGTCTCCATCTCCTTGGCGAGCGCCTCCGCAGCTTCGGGATCAACGCCCTGGAAGATCCCGCTGCGGGCCAACACCTCATCCATCGCGCACCTCCGCCCGCGCGTACCGTCTCGCTAGCAGCCCAAACGTCGCGCGCAGCCAGTCTATTCGCTGTCCGCCGGATCCCGATGTCCACCCCGAGGGCGAACCCGGGTGAGCGCCGGAACAGGTATCGTCTGCGCCTGTGCAGGAGCGAGCAGCTACTTCCGGCAACCGGTCGCGGGGCTTCCCGCGCTCGCTGGTGATCCTGTCCGCGCTGCTCGCAGCGGCGTTGGGTGCCATCGTCACCGTGATCGCGCTGGGCGGTCAGGGGAGCGCCCCGGCCACGCCCCGCTGGCAGGCCGGTGCCGCGTCCACTGCCCCCTCGCCTACCGCCGCGTCGGCACCCAAGGTCATCTCGATGTCGGCGACCGGCGACATCATCCTCGGCAACGCCCCACACCGGTTGCCGCCCAACGGCGGTGATGGGTTTTTCGACTCGGTCCGCTCCGCGCTCGCCGCCGACCTGGTCATGGGCAACCTGGAGGAGCCCTTGACCGTGGACACCGGTGCGGGCAAATGCGGTGCGAACTCCACCAGCTGCTATCAGTTCCGGGCCCCGCCGGAGTACGCCGCGCACCTGCGCGACGGTGGCTTCCACCTGCTCAACCAGGCCAACAACCACGGCCACGACTTCGGAGCGGCTGGCTACCGCAACACGCAACAGGCCCTGGAGGAGTACGGACTCCAGCACACCGGGGCGCCGGACCAGATCACCGTCGTGGACGTGCAGGGCGTGACGGTCGCGGTCGCCGGGTTCTCGTCGTACCCCTGGTCAAACAGCCTGATCGACATCCCGGCCGCCAAGCGCGTGGTGGAGCGGGCCGCGACCATGGCAGATCTGGTCGTGGTGCAGGTGCACATGGGGGCGGAAGGATCCGACAAGACCCATGTCCGGCCCGGCACCGAGATGTTCCTCGGCGAGAATCGGGGCGATCCGATCAAATTCTCGCGCGCCATGATCGACGCCGGTGCCGACCTGATCGTCGGACACGGCCCCCACGTGCTGCGGGGGATGGAGTTCTATCAGGGGCGACTCATCGCCTACAGCCTCGGGAACTTCGCCGGCGGCGGGCGCACCCTGAACCGCAGCGGCCCGCTCGGCTGGGGTGGCGTGCTCAAGGTGTCGCTGGCCGCGGACGGCACCTTCGTCGACGGCGAGTTCATCTCGACGTACCTGAACGACAACGGGCTGCCCACCCTCGACCCGCAGCGACGTGGCCTGAAACTTGTGCGTGAGCTGTGCGCGGCGGACTTCCCCGCCGCCGGTGCCCAGCTCGACGAGAACGGCAGAATCTCCCCGCCGGCGAGCTGAACCGACGCGAGCCGATGGGGCCGAGGCCCGGTGGCGGCAGCGCCGCGGTGAGCCGACGTAGGCTGACGGGCGTGAGTGAGACCGACCTCGGCCGCAAGCGACGGGCCCGCAGGATGGGTCGGATCCTGGCCGAGACCCACCCTGACGCCCACTGTGAGCTGAACCACGACGGCCCGCTGCAGCTCGCGGTCGCGACGATCCTGTCCGCCCAGTGCACAGACCAGCGGGTCAACGAGGTCACGCCCAAGCTGTTCGCGCGTTACCCCACCGCCCTCGACTACGCCAACGCCGACCGCGCCGAACTCGAGGAGCTGATCCGACCCACCGGCTTCTTCCGCAACAAGGCCGATTCGCTGATCAAGCTGGGGCAGGCGTTGGTGGAACGCTTCGACGGTGAGGTGCCGCGGCGCATGGCCGACCTCGTCACCCTGCCCGGGATCGGACGCAAGACCGCGAACGTGATCCTCGGCAACGCGTTCGGCGTACCGGGGATAACCGTCGACACCCACTTTCAGCGACTGACCCGACGCTTCGGATGGACCACGGAGACCGATCCGGTGAAAATCGAGCACGCGGTCGGAGCACTGTTCGAGCGGCGAGAGTGGACGATGCTGTCCCACCGGGTCATCTTCCACGGTCGGCGGGTGTGCCACTCCCGTACGCCCGCCTGCGGCGCATGCACGCTCGCCGAGCTCTGCCCCGCCTACGGCACGGGGCCGACCGAGGCCGCCGCAGCCGCGCGGCTGCTCAAGGGGCCGCGAGCGGCGGAACTGGCCGCGCTCGCCGGGGTCGATCCCAGCCTGGTGCCGACCCGGGCGGTGGCGGCGGAGGCACCATGAGCGGCCGCCGCCGGCCGCGTCGGCCGAAGACGGGCCGTAGGACGGCGCTGCTCCTACTGTCGGCGCTGCTCCCGGCCGCCGGCTGCGCCCAGAGCGCCCCACCACAGCCGACGGACCCCACCCCACCGTTCGCCGCCTGCGCCGACCTCAGCACACCGCCCGCCACCAGCGCCGATGCCGGAGCCGCACCCGACCCCGATCGCGCGTCGGTCTCGTTGCCCGACATGGAGCTGCCCTGCTTCACCGGCGGCGAGCCGATCCAGCTGCGGGCGGTCCGCGGCCCAGCGGTGATCAACCTCTGGGCGACCTGGTGTCACCCGTGCCGCAAGGAGCTGCCCGTCTTCCAACGCGCGGCCACCCGCCTGGCTGGCCGGGTGCACGTGATCGGCGTCAACGTGCGGGACGACCGGGGCAAGGCTCAAGCCCTGGCCGAGGATTTCGGGCTGACCTTTCCGAACCTGTTCGACCCCGACGACGAGCTGCGGCGGGAGCTGGGCCGCCCGGTCCTGCCGATCACGCTCTTCGTGGACGGGGCCGGACAGGTCCGGCACGTCGAGGCGTCCGGGGCCCTCGACGACGCCGAGCTCGCCGAGCGCATCGAGCAGCATCTGGGGTTGGTGGTGCCGTGATGTCCACGCTGCCCGACTGGTGGGAGCCCCTGCTGGCCAACGTCCGGCGGGCCCGTACCGAGGACTTCACCCGCATCGCCACCCCGTGCACCGGCGGGCGGGAGAGCGCGGTGCTGGTACTGCTCGGCGACGACCCGGCGCACGGACCCGACGTACTGGTGCTGCAGCGGGCCGCCGGGCTCCGCCGACACGCCGGCCAGCCCGCCTTCCCCGGCGGCGCGGCCGAACCCGGCGATGCGGACGCCGCGGCGACCGCGCTGCGCGAGGCGAACGAGGAGGTCGGCGTCGATCCGGCCAGCGTGACCGTGACGGCCCTGCTGCCCCGGCTGTGGATTCCGGTCAGTGAATTCGTCGTCACCCCGGTCCTGGCCTGGTGGCACCGGCCCCACAAGGTGCACCCCCGGCAGCCGGCCGAGGTGGCGCACGTGGTCCGGCTGCCGATCGCCGAGTTGGTCGATCCGGACAACCGATTCCGGGTACGCCACCCCTCGGGGTACGTGGGGCCGGCCTTCCAGGCGCGCGGAATGCTCATCTGGGGATTCACCGCCGGCGTGCTGACCGCGCTGCTGGAGATGGGCGGGTGGGCCCGGCCATGGCCTCGGGACCGGGTCCGGGACCTGCCGAGAACCGTGCTGGAGCCGGCGGTCGAGGCGGACCGGTGAACCCGACCCCGGTGTCCGCTGCGGGCCGCCGGCGCTACCGCGCCGAGACCGTCGCGCGCCCGTAGGCTGGTCTGGTGTCTTCGGTCGACCTCATCCTCCTTGCGCTGGTGCTGCTGTTCGCGGTGAGCGGCTACCGGCAGGGCTTCCTGATCGGGGCGCTGTCCTTCGGTGGCTTCTTCACCGGCGCGCTGATCGGCCTCCAGCTCGGTCCGCGGATCGCCCAGCAGTTCACCGACGCCTTCGCGCGGGTGGTCGTGTCGCTCGTCGCGGTCTTCGGGCTGGCGATCATCGGGCAGGCACTGGCCGCGTGGGTGGGCTCGTACCTGCGGCACGCCATCCGCAGCCGGACCGGGCGAAAGATCGACGACCTCGGCGGTGCCCTGATCTCCGCGCTGGCGGTGCTGCTCGTCGCCTGGCTGGTCGCCGTCCCGCTGGGCTCGTCGTCGCTGCCGTGGTTGGCCGCCTCGGTACGCAACAGCGCCCTGCTACGGGGCGTCGACCGCATCATGCCGGAACAGGCGCAGACCTTCTCCGAGGCGCTGCGCGACACCGTCGACACGAACGGGTTCCCGAACGTCTTCGGTCAACTGTCGCCCACCCGGGTGCGCGACGTCCCTCCGCCCGACCCGGCGCTGGCCGGCTCCGAGATGGTCGCCGAAGCCCGCCGGTCGGTGGTGAAGGTGCTCGGCTCCGCACCGAGCTGCTCGCGTCGCATCGAAGGGTCGGGCTTCGTCTACGCCGGCGAGCGGGTCATGACCAACGCGCACGTGGTCGCCGGCACGAGAAGCGTCGAAGTCGAGCTGGGCAGGCGACGCTACGACGCCCGCGTCGTGGTCTACGACCCGAACCTCGACCTGGCCGTGCTCTATGTGCCCGGCCTGCCGGCACCATCGATGCGCTTCTCCGCCCAGGAGGCGCAGAGCGGCGCGGACGCGGTCGTGCTGGGCTTCCCGCTCGACGGCCCGTTCAACGCGCAGTCCGCCCGGATCCGTGATCTCGGTGAGATCACCGGCCCGAACATCTACGAGTCCCGCAACGTGACCCGGGAGGTCTACACGATCCGGGCACCGGTGCGCAGCGGCAACTCCGGGGGGCCGCTGGTCGATCCGCAGGGGCGGGTCCTCGGGGTGATCTTCGCGGCGGCCGCCGATGACGACTCCACCGGCTTCGCGGTGAGTGCGGACGAAGCGATGCCGGTCGCGGCTGCCGGGGCCCGGCTCACTCAGGCCGTCGCCACCGGCCGTTGCGTCTGAGTCGAAGTACGACGAGCAGCGCACCACCGGCCACCGGGATCAAGATCAGCAGAAGCCACGGATTCAACGTCCCGGGCCGGTCGGCCGGGCGCGCCGTGGAGGAGCGGTCCGCCCACCCCGAATCCAGGCCTCGGGCGCGGACGTTGGGCGGGGTGCCCGGCGTGGGTGCGGTGTGCCGTCCGGGAGCCGGACCGAGGCCGACCGTACCGGGCGAGACGCCGTCGTCGAGCGGGTTGCGGTCCACCTTCGGCACGTCGGCGGTCAGCGCGGCCAGGGGATCGACCCGACCGAAGCCGAACGTGTCGTCCCGGCCGGCCGGCCCCAGGTCGCGAGCGGTGTCGATCAGGCGATTGACCACCTCACCCGCGGTCATCGTCGGCCAGCGGGCACGGATCAGGGCCGCGGTCGCGGCGACGATCGGCGCCGCGAAGCTGGTGCCCTGCACCCGCCAGTAGCCGTCGGGCCGGGCGCTGATCAGGTCGGTGGCCGGTGCGGCGAGCACGGTCTGCGGGCCGGTGAGCGCACTGGGCCACAGTTCGTCCGCCCGTCGGGTCAGGCCGGTCACCGCGACGACACCGGGTTCCCGCGCCGGATACCAGACCTCCGTCGCGGTCGGCGACGTCACGTTCCCGGTGCAGGCGACGACTACCACGTCACGGTCGAAGGCGTAATCGATCGCCGCGGCCAGCGCGGCGCTCGTCGCCGTGCCTCCCAACGAAAGGTTGATCACCTGTGCGCCGTTGTCGACCGCCCAACGCACCGCCCGGGCGACGACTTGCGCATCGTCGTAGCGGTTGTCCGCGTCCAGCACCCGTACCGGCAGGATCTTGGCGTCCGGAGCGATCCCGACCACCCCTTCCCGGTCGTCCCCACGGCCGGCGATCAGGGCGGCCACCGCGGTACCGTGACCGACCGGGTCGAGGTGCCCGTCACCGCCGGACTCGACCAGATCCGTGCCGGGCAGGACCTGCCCGACCAGATCGGGGTGGGAACCGTCGACACCGGAGTCGATCACCGCGACGGTGACGCCGGCGCCCGTCGAGTGCCGCCAGGCAGCGGTGATCCCGTACTCCCGCAACTGCCATTGCCCCTCCCGGATGGGATCGGTGCGCAGGAAGCCGCCCTGCGGGTGTCCCCCGCCGACGCCGGCGGGTTCGGCGAACGAGGGCGCGACGGATGCGACGGCGCAGGCCAGCGCGAGGAGCCCGGCGGCCACGGTCCGTCCGGTGACGACGGACCGGGCGCTGGGAACTTTCCGACGGTGCCGGGGCACGGTCACAACTGGCTTTCTCTCGCGGTGGCTGACGGCAGGAGGCTACCGGTCTTCCGCCGGTCGGTACACAGTGGCAGGTCAGACCTCGGGAAGGTAGGCGAGCTGGATGAGTCGTTCGCCGTCCCTGCGGGTGACCAGGCGGCCCCGACCCGGCGGCAGTGGGGTCAGCCGGACGTTACCGATCAGCGGCCCCTCACCGGGCTCCCCGGACATGATCAGCGCGGGTGAGGAGAGATCCCGTAGCCGCTGCATGACCGGCTCGTACAGGCTGCGGGCGGCGCCGGCGGCCCGTCGGGCGAGCACCAGGTGCAGGCCGATGTCCCGGGCGTGCGGCAGGTACTCCGCCAGGCGCTGCACCGGGTTGTCGGGGCCGGCGGCGACCAGGTCGTAGTCGTCGACGAGGAGGAACAGTTCGGGCCCCTGCCACCAGGACCGCTCGCGCAGCTGTTGCGGGGTCACATCCGGGCCCGGCAGGCGGCGCTGCATGTAACCGGCGACGGAGTCGAGCAGCTCCCCGGCGCTGACGGCGGTGGTGCAGTAGCCGATCTGGTGTTCGGTGTCGACCGCGCCCAGCAGGCCGCGCCGGTAGTCGATGATGATCAGCCGGGCCTCGACGGGGGCGAATCGGGTGGTGATCGACCTGGCCAGGGCCCGCAGAAAGGATGTCTTCCCGCATTCGGCGTCGCCGAAGACCAAGAGGTGCGGGTCGGCGGCGAAGTCGACGTTGACGGGACTCAGGTCCGCCTCGGCGATGCCGACCGGCAGGCGCAGGCCGTCGGCCCGAGTCAGATCGAGGTCGCCGTACGGCAGGACGGGGGGCAGCAGCCGTACCCGTGGTGCCGGCGGACCCGACCATTCCGCGGCCACCGCCTTGACCAGACCGGGTGGATCGGCGTCGGCCAGTTCGGGCAGCGCCGTGAGGAAGTGGAATCCGTCGGACGTGATGCCCCGGCCCGGAGCGCGTTCCGGGACGTTCGCCGCCGCCCGCCGCGGGGCCGTCGACTCGGTGGGGTCGCCGAGGCGCAGCTCCACTTTCGAACCGAACAGGTCCCGGATCGCCGGGCGCAACTCCATCCACCGGGTGGTCGTGACCACCACGTGCACACCGTATGCCAGCCCACGGGTGGCGATGTCGGTGATGGTCGGCTCCAGATCGTCGTACTCGCCGCGCAGCGTGCTCCAGCCGTCCACCACGAGGAAGACGTCCCCGAACGGATCCGGGTCGCCGCCGGCCGCGCGCCGCTTCCGGTACGCCGCTACCGAGTCGATGCCGAGCTCGACGAATCGCCGTTCGCGTTCGGTCAGGACGGCGGCGATCTCCCCCACGGTGCGGCGTACCAGTTCCGCGTCGAGCCGACCGGCCACCCCGCCGACGTGCGGCAGTCCGCGCAGCGCGGTGAGCGCCCCGCCGCCGAAGTCGAGACAGTAGATCTGGACCTCGGCCGGGGTGTGGGTCAGCGCCAGCGCGCAGATCAGTGTGCGCAGCAACGTGGATTTGCCGCTCTGCGGCGCTCCGGCGATGGCGACATGCCCCGCTGCCCCGTCGAGCGCGAGCCACAGCGGATCGCGTCGCTGCTCGAACGGCTTGTCGATGATCGCGACCGGTACCCGTAGTGCCGCGTGCAATTCAGGGTTGACCACGGCCAGTCCGCGTCTCGGATCCGCGGCGATCGGGCCGAGCAGTTCGTCGAGTCTCGGCGGCGCGCCCAGGGGTGGCAGCCAGACCTGATGCGCGGGCGGCCCCTCGCCGACCATCCGGTCGACCAGGATGTCGAGCAGGGTGGGGCCGTCGGTCGGCGCCGCCGCGGACCGCGCGGTTGGCTCGACGGGTTCGACCGGCGGGACGAAATCCACTGTGTAGTGCAGGACTCGGGTGTCGCCGGTCGCGCCGCCGGTCGGGCTCGTCCGCTGGTACACCCCGGAGACGTACGCCGCTTTGAAGCGCACCGGCGGTTCGGTGCCCACTCGTAGATAGCCGTGTCCTGGCGCGCTGGGCAGCGTGTAGGCGTCCGGCACGCCCAGCACCGTGCGGGACTCGAGGGACGAGAAGGTGCGCAACCCGATGCGGTACGACAGATGCGTGTCCAGGCCGCGCAGCCGCCCCTCCTCGAGGCGTTGGGTAGCGAGCAGCAGGTGTACGCCCAGCGACCGGCCCACCCGGCCGATCTGGACGAACACGTCGATGAAGTCGGGCTTCGCGGCGAGCAGTTCCGAGAATTCGTCGCAGATGATCAGCAGCGAGGGCAGCGGGGGAAGCGGAGCACCGCCGGCCCGGGCCCGTTCGTAGTCGCGGGCGCTGGTGTAGTTGCCGCTTTGGCGCAGCAGCTCCTGCCGCCGGATCAACTCGCCGTTGACGGCGTCGACCATGCGATCCACCAGGGGCAGGTGGTCCGTCAGGTTCGTGATCAGCGCGGCGATGTGGGGCAGCCGATCCAGCGATGCGAACGTGGCTCCGCCCTTGAAGTCCACGAGCACGAAGTTCAGCGATTCGGAGGAGTGTGTGGCGGCGAGTCCGAGCACCAGGGTGCGCAGCAACTCGGATTTGCCGGAGCCGGTCGCGCCCACCACCAGCCCATGCGGCCCCATGCCGCCCTGCGCGGACTCCTTCAGGTCCAGTTCGACCGGCGCGCCGTCGACGCCCATCCCGATCGGTACCCGCAGCCGATCCCGCTCGGCCCGCGGTGCCCACCCGTGGGCGACCCGGTAGTTCTCCGGATCGCCGAGGCCGAGCAGCTCGGCCAGCCCGAGATCGGTGGGGTTCGGCTCCGGGTGCTCGGCCGCGGCGGCGAGCCGGAGCGGCGCAAGCCGACGGGCGACGGCTTCGGCGTCAGCTGGGTCGAGACGGTCCGGGCGGCCCACCTCCACCGGCCCGTCCCCCGACACCGTGGTCAACCGCCCGCCGTCGACTTCGAGCAGCAGGGCGGCGCGGTCGGATGGCTGGGGCGGCCGGCCGTCCAGGTCGAGGAGGGTGACCCCGCTGATGCCGCCGTCGGTCGTCAGCTGCCGGGTTCCGGTCAGATCCCCGCCGTCGAGTACCACGACGAGGTGCGGTCCGTTCGGCGGCGGATCGGCCAGGCTGAACCGCGGGCGCCCGCCGAGGATGTCGGCGAGTAGCCGCTCAAGGTCCCGGCCCGAATCGGCCACCAGGCGGGCGGGTCCGAGCGCATCCGCCTTGGCCGGGTGCTGGGCGTGCGGCAGCCACTTCACCCAGTCCCAGGCCGCCCGTCGGTCGGGGCCGGCGCAGATCGCGATGAGCAGATCGTTCGGCGCGTGGAAGACCGCGAGCTGGGCGAGCATCGCCCGGGCGAGGGCCCGGACGGCGGCGCGACCCCCGCTTTCGGTGCTATCGCCCGCGTCGCCCGTCGCAGCGGCGGCATGGCGGAGCACGATCTGCGAGAACCGTCGCAGGGAGACCGCGACGGGTAGGTCCGGCACCATCGTGTAGGTGTCGAGGAAGCCGCGCAGCGCCTCGGCCGTGACCGGTTCGGCGGCCGATCGTCCGGTCGCCGGGGTGAGCGGGGTGGCGAGCGGCTGCGGACCGACACCCACCCGGACCACGCAGAAGTCGGGATCGGCCGCCCGCCGCTCCCACAGCCGGTAGCTGTCCACCGTGGACCACAGCTGGGCCGGGTGCGGATGCCGGTAGAACAGTCCGATGCGCTGCTCTGTCACGGTCTCCCGGACCCGTTGTCGCAGCTCGGCGAGGTAGCGCAGGTAGTCGCGGCGGGCCGCGGCGATCTCCGCCCGCCGGGCAGTGCCGGCGCTGCCCAGCGAGGTGATCAGCGTGGCGAGGGCGGACACCCCGAACAGCCCGCCGATCACGTACGAGTAGGCCCCACCCCCTTGGCCGAACATCATCGCCATGGCAACCGCGCCGGCGAGCATCGGCAGCAGCATCAACAGCTGCTGCCAGCGGCCTGCGGCCGGCGGTGGGACCTCCGGCGGTGCCTCGATCAGGAGCTCGCCGGTGGGGAGTGCCGGCGCGGGACGGCGTGGCGGCCGTTTGACGATGACCGTGCCCACCAAACACCTCGCTGTCCACTGTGCGTAGCCCGCCGGTCGCGTACCGTCGGCGCGGCTGTCATGATCCGTTCACTGGGTAACGCGAGCAACACGCATGGTAGGTAGAGTGCCGTCATCCGCGCAGCCCGACCCGATGGAGGATCGCCGATGAGGACAGGCCTTGCCCGCGTCACCGTCAGCGGCCCGCGGCGACGGGTCGATCTCGCGGTGCCCGAACACGTGCCGGTCGCCGAACTCCTCCCCGCCCTGCTGCGGCATTCCGGGGACGGGCTCGCCGACGAAGGGGAGAAGCACGGCGGATGGGTGTTGCGCCGTACCGATGGGAGCAGCCTGCAGACCGCGTACACCCTCGGTCAGCAGGGCGTACGCGACGGTGAGCTGCTGCACCTGCTACCCGCCCGCACCGACTGGCCGGAACCGGAGTACGACGACGTCGTCGAGGCGGTCGCCGAGGGTGCGCGGCGGGCTGCGGTGGCCTGGTCCGGCGCGGCGACCCGGGCGGCGACCCTCGCCGCAGCGAGCGTGGCACTCGCCGTCGGGCTGTTCGCGATACTCCAAGCCGGTCCGGACGGATCGCCGGGACCGGCGCTGGCGTTGGGCGCTGCGGTCCTGCTCGGCGTCGCCGCAGTGCTGGCGTCCCGGGCATGGGGGGACGCCCCGGTCGCGGTCACCCTCGGCGGCTGGGCCATGCCTTACGCCTTCGTCGCAGGAGCGCTGCAGGTCACCTCGGGCGACCCGGTGGGTGCGCTCGGTCCGGTGCGCTGGCTCGGCGCCCCGGAACTGCTGGCCGGCTCGTCGCTGCTGCTCCTCGTCGCCGCGGCCGGGATGTTCGCCGTGGTCGCCGGGCTGCGCTGGTTCGTGGCCGGTACGACCGTCGCCGTGGTCGGCGCGGTCAGCGCGCTCGTCGGGATGAGCCTGTCCACCGCCGCCACCGCGGCCGTCCTGCTGTCCGCACTGGTCTGCGGCATCGGGGGGCTGCCGCTGTTGGCGGTCCGGTTCGGCAGGCTGTTGCCTGCGGCCGTCGGACGTTGGGATCCCGACGACGGGAAGGCGGTGTCCGAGGCGCCGGGGGCACGGGAGACCAGGGCGGTCGTCTTCACCGCGGTGGCGCGCAGCCACGAGCTACTCACCGGGCTGCTCGTCGGACATGCCGTGCTCGCCGGTGCCGCCATGCTGCTGCTGGCGACCGCCGGCGGGTGGTCCGGTCGACTGCTCGTCGCCGTATCGGCCGCGGTGCTGCTGCTGCGGGCCCGCACGTTCGTCGCGCGCAGCCAGCGGCTGCCGCTTGTCGTCGCCGGCCTGACCGGATTCGGCGTGCTCGCAACGGCGCTCGTCGGCGTCGGCGGGTCGCTTGGCGTCGTCGCCATCTGCACGGCCGCGCTGCTGCTCGCCCTGCTCACCGCCGCCGCCGGTGCCGCCTACGCCCGGCGTCCGCCCTCGCCCTACCTGACCAGGGCGGCCGACGTCTGCGACGTCGCGCTCACGGTGTCGGTCGTGCCGGTGGCCTGTGCGGTGCTCGACCTCTACGCCCGGGCACAGGCGCTGATCGGCTGACCAGGCGCGGCTATTCTTCGGATTCCGCGGCAGCGGCCTCCTCGTGCCGTCGGATCGACGCCTTGATCTCGGCCTCGGCCTCCGCCCGGCCGACCCAGGTCGCACCCTCGACCGACTTGCCCGGCTCCAGATCCTTGTAGACGGTGAAGAAGTGCTGGATCTCCAGCCGGTCGAACTCGCCCAGGTGGTGGATGTCGCGCAGGTGCTCCTGTCGCGGATCGTCGGCGGGCACGCACAGCACCTTGTCGTCGCGGCCCTTCTCGTCCGTCATCCGGAACATCCCGATGGCGCGGCAGCGGATCAGGCATCCCGGGAACGTGGGCTCGGGCACGAGCACGAGCGCGTCGAGCGGATCCCCGTCCTGGCCGAGGGTGCCTTCGATGAAGCCGTAATCGCCCGGGTACTGGGTGGCCGTGAAGAGCGTGCGGTCCAGTCGGATCCGGCCGGTCTTGTGATCCACCTCGTACTTGTTGCGGTGACCCTTCGGGATCTCCACCGTCACGTCGAAGTCCATCGCCGCCGCTCCCCCTCGTGGCTCTCTCCAGCCCGGCACGACAAGTCAGTCCGGTTGTATCAACGTGCCGGCACCGGACGTCGTAGCTTTACGAACCCAAGTAGTGTCGCTAGGCGGGTTCGGGGTGTGTGGAGGAGGGGTACGTGGCGAGGGGAGATTCACAATCCCGTCGGCCCGCCCGCCGCAGGATACTGGCGGCACTGGCGGCGCTCCTCGTGCTGTCCCTGGGTCTTTCCGGGCTGTTCGTGCTCCGCCCCGAACTGGCGGACCGGTGGCTGGGCGGCCAGCGGGCGGCACCCGGTTGGCGACCGGCCCCGGCCGAGCTGAATCCACCGCAGGTGCTCGCCGAGATGACCGAGAGCGCGCCGGCACCCTCGACGGACGGCCTTCGCGCCGCGCTCGACGCACTGGCCGACAGCGCGGGACTCGGCGAGCGGCTGCACATCTCGGTCCGCGACGTGCTCACCGGCACCGAGCTCTACGACCGGGGTGCCGCGACCGCCACCGTCCCCGCCTCCACGACGAAGCTGGTCACCGCGGTGACCGTGCTGGCCAGCCGGGGCGCGGCGTACCGCATCCCGACTCGGGTGGTGGCCGGGGCGACGCCGGGCGAGGTGGTGATCATCGGCGGTGGCGACCCTACCGTCGCCGCCGGACCGAAAGGCGCGTACGCCGGAGCGGCCCGCCTCGACGAACTCGCCGCACAGGTGAAGAAGGCCCTCGGCGGCACCCCGATCACGAAGGTGACCGTCGACTCCTCGCTCTACACCGGCCCGGTCTACGGCCCGGGGTGGGATGCCGACATCCCGACCGGCGGATGCGGCGGTGCCGTGACCGCGCTGATGGTCGACGGTGCCCGAATCGACCCGACGGCATCGGGTTGCACCCCGCGGCACCGGGAGCCGGACCTGGCCGCCGGCCGCGCGTTCGCAAAGGCTCTCGGTCTCCCGGCGGACACCGTCAGTCGCGGGTCGGCACCTGGATCCAACGGTGCGCCGGCGAACGGCGCGGTGCCGAGCGCAACCGCGGGCGCCTCCGTCAGCGTCGGGATGGAGCTGGGTCGGGTCGAGTCGCCCCCGATCGTCCGGCTCGTGGAGTTCATGCTCGAGCACAGCGACAACCTCGTCGCCGAGGCGCTCGCCCGGCAGGTGGCGCTCGCCCGCGGCCAGCCGGCCTCCTTCGCCGGTGCCGCGGCGGCCATGGACGCCGTGCTCGCCGAGCTCGGCTTGGACGCCGCGCAGAGCGACCTCTCCGACGGCAGCGGGCTGTCCCGGCGTAACCGGCTCAGCCCGGCGCTGTTGACCGGCCTGCTGGCGCGCGCGGCGGACGGTGCCCGCCCGGAGCTCACCGCGATGTTCGCCGGACTGCCCGTGGCCGGCTGGTCGGGGACGCTCGGCGACCGTTACGCGGGATCGGCCGAGAGCGGGCTAGGTGTGGTACGCGCCAAGACCGGAACCCTGAGCGGGGTGAATTCCCTTTCCGGCGTGGTGACGACGGCGGACGGACGCCTGCTCGCCTTCGCGGTGATGGCCGATCAGGTGCCGGTCGGGTTCTGGGCGGCTCAGCCGGCACTCGACCGAATCGCCGCCAGGCTCGCCGCTTGCGGCTGCCGTTAGCGGCGCGGTAGCCGGTCGGCACGCATGGCCGTGGCCTTCGCGCCGCGCGGGTACGGTGGGGGCATGGCGCAGTTCGTCGACTGGGACCTGGCCGCGGCCACCGCCGCCGCGTTCGGCAAGACCGGCCCACGGGTCTCCTACGCCGAGGCGACGGATGTCGTGGCCGACCTGCGCCGGCTGACCGATGAAGCGGCCCGGCACGTCGAGCGGTTCACCGGGCTGCGGGCTCAGGTCGCCCACCCGCCGGTCCGCGTGGTGGATCGGCGGGACTGGGCGGCGACGAACATCGCCGGACTGCGGGAGGTGACCGCACCGTTGGCCGACCGGCTGTCGCGGGGCAAGCAGCCGGCGGCGTTCGCGGAAGCGGTCGGGTCGCGGCTGACCGGTGCTCAGGTCGGTACGGTGCTCGCCTACCTGTCGGGGCGGGTTCTCGGGCAGTACGAGGTCTTCTCCGGCGATCCCGGCCAACTGCTGCTGGTGGCGCCGAACATCGTCGAGGTCGAGCGGAAGCTGCGGGCGGACCCACGCGACTTCCGGCTGTGGGTGTGCCTGCACGAGGTGACCCATCGGGTCCAGTTCACCGCGGTGCCGTGGATGCGTGCCCACTTCCTCGGGGAGGTGCAGGCGTTCGTCGACGCCGCGCCGACCGGGGAGGGTTTTCTGGAGCGCCTGCGCCAGGGACTCACCGCGGTCACGGACGCGGTCCGCGACCCGCAGCGGCGGGTCAGCGTGCTCGACCTGATGCAGACCCCCGGGCAGAAGGCGGTGCTCGACCGGCTGATCGCGCTGATGACGTTGCTGGAGGGGCACGCCGAGTTCGTCATGGACGGGGTGGGGCCGCAGGTCATCCCGAGCGTCGAGACGATCCGCGCCGCGTTCAACCGCCGTCGGGAGTCGGGTAACGCGATCGAGCGGGCGATTCGACGGTTGCTCGGCATCGACATCAAGCTGCGCCAGTACGCCGAGGGTCGGCGGTTCGTGCACGGTGTGGTCGAGCGGGTCGGGATGTCGGGCTTCAACCAGGTCTTCAGCTCGCCGCTGACTCTGCCCCGGCTGACCGAGATCACCGATCCGGATGCGTGGGTCACCCGTGTGCACGGGCCGGTCGGCCCGGTGCCCGACGTCGGCTGACCGGCCGTGGCGGTGCTCGCGCCGTCGGTGGCCGCGATTCGGGTCGCGGTGCGTAGGGCGTTGGCCGGCCTGCCGTCGGAGGCGTTGGTGCTCGTCGCCTGCTCCGGCGGGCCTGACTCGCTTGCGTTGGCGGCCGCCACCGCCTTCGTGGCACCCCGGCTCGGCCTGCGCGCCGGGCTGGTGACCGTCGATCACGGCTTGCAGCCCGGCTCGGCGCAGCGGGCGGCGGCGGTCGCGGGGTGGGCCGCCACGGTCGGCTTCGCCCCGGTCGAGGTGGCCGCGGTCGTCGTGGCGGGTCGGGCCGGCGGGCCGGAGGCCGCGGCCCGGGAGGCCCGCTACGAGGCGCTGGTGGCGGTGGCGCGTCGGACTGGTGCCGCCGCGGTGCTTCTCGGTCACACCCGCGACGATCAGGCGGAGACCGTACTGCTCGCGCTGGCCCGCGGCGCGGGGCCGCGCGGTATCGCCGGCATGCCTCCGGTGCGCCGGCTCGACGGGGTGACTCTGATGCGTCCGCTGCTTGAGATCAGCCGGGAGCAGACCCGTCGGGCTTGTACGGCGCTCGGGCTGACGCCCTGGGACGACCCGCACAACGTCGATCCCGCCTTCGCCCGTTCCCGGATCCGGCACGAGGTGCTTCCGGCCCTGGTCCGGGCGCTCGGCCCCCGCGTGGTGTCCAACCTGGCCCGGACCGCGAGGCTGATCGCCGCTGATGTCGCGGCGCTGGACGAGTCGGCGCAGAACGCGTTGGACGCGGCCCGGGTGGGGTCTGATCGGCTCGATGTCGCCGCGCTCGCCGGCCTGGCTCCCGCGGTGCGTACCCGGGTGTTGCATGCGTGGGCTCGGGCCCTGGGCGTACCGGGGGCCACGTTGTCCCAGCGTCATGTCGATGCGCTCGACGCGCTTGTGACCGACTGGCGCGGCCAGGGTCCGGTGCATCTGCCCGGTGGTGCGCGCGTGTCCCGTCGCGGCGGGATCCTCGTGGCCGATTAGGGGAATTTTCCGGGCGTCGGGGCGGTCATCGGGAGCCGTCGAACGCCGATCATCCTCATCGAGTACCGAACGGATCTTTAGTTTTTTCTTTTCCCATGTAACGATGCCAAGATCCGGTCCGTGCCGTTTGCACGGCACACCTCCGTCGGCACCCTCGAATCGGCACGGATCTCTGTCAGCCTCGGAAGGGGACCGGGATGCATCATCGAAAGTGGCTGCGGGCTGTGACCGCCGCCGCTCTCCTACCACCGATAGCGGTGGTCGCCTGGGCGAGCCCCGGTGCCGCGGCAGGTGACTTCACCGCGACGCCGGTGGCGGTCGACTCACGCGAAACCGCGTTCAAGTCACCGACGAGTCGGATGGCCAAGACGGATCCCGCGCTGCTGGGCCGCACCGACGACAAGCCCGTATCCGTTCTGATCAAGCTCGCCTACGATCCCGTCGCCACCTATGAAGGCGGCATTCCCGGTCTCGCCGCCACCAGCCCCGCGGTCACCGGCCGCAAGCTCGCCGGCTCGGCTGACGAGCGCCGCTACGAGAACCACCTGGCCAAACGCGAACAGGCGTTCGAAACCGAACTCATCCGCAAGATCCCGGGCGCGAAGATCCGGCAGCGGCTGCGCACCGTCTACGGCGGCGTCGCGGCGACCGTTCCGGCGAACCGGATCGCCGATCTGCTGAAGATCGACGGTGTGGTCGCGGTGCAGCGGGACGAGTTGCGAAAACCGCTCACCGACTCCAGCACCGAGTTCATCGGCGCCGATTCGCTCGACAGCGACCTCGGCGGCCCGACGAACGCCGGTGAGGGGGTCATCCTCGGCGTCCTGGACACCGGCGCCTGGCCGGAACACCCCTCCTTCGCCGACCAGGGCAACCTGCCCGCTCCGCCCGGCCCCGCCCGAGCGTGCGACTTCGGTGACAACCCGTTGACCCCCGAGGTCGACGTATTCGAGTGCAACAACAAGCTGATCGGTGGCCAGGCGTTCCTGCACACCTACAACGCGGTCATCGGCGGCGAGGTCTACGACACGGCGCGGGACAGCGACGGTCACGGCACCCACACGGCCAGCACCGCCGCCGGTAACGTGATCGACTCCGCGCCGATCTTCGGGGTCGACCACGGGCCGGCCCGCGGGGTCGCCCCCGGCTCCTGGGTTTCGGTCTACAAGGTCTGCGGCGCGCAGGGCTGCTTCAGCTCCGACTCCGCCGCCGCCGTCGGCCAGGCGGTCCTGGACGGTGTGAACGTCATCAACTTCTCCATCTCCGGTGGCACCAACCCGTTCACCGACCCGGTGGAGCTGGCGTTCCTCGACGCGTACGCGGCCGGCGTGTTCGTCGCCGCCTCGGCGGGCAACAGCGGGCCCGGTGCCGGCACCGTGAACCACGTCTCGCCGTGGGTTACCACCGTCGCCGCCTCCACCCAGACCCGCGAGTTCAGTTCGACGCTGACTCTCCGCTCGGGCGATGACGCGCTGGTGCTCAAGGGCGCGTCGGTCACCGCGGGGATCGGCACCGAGACGCCGGTGGTGCTCGCTTCGGCGGCACCGTACAACGACCGGCTCTGCCAGAACCCGGCTCCGGAGGGCCTGTTCACCGGCAAGATCGTCGTCTGCGAGCGGGGGGTGACCAGCCGAGCGAGCAAGGGCTACAACGTCCGGCAGGGCGGCGCGGCCGGGATGATCCTCTACAACCCGACGCTGGCCGACACCAACACCGACAACCACTGGCTGCCGGCCGTGCACCTGGCCGACGGCACCGAACTGCTGGCGTTCCTGTCCGGTCACACCGACGTCACCGCCACCTTCACCGACGGTGTCAAGAGCGAGGGCCGGGCAGAGGTGATGGCGGCGTTCTCGTCGCGGGGTCCGGGCGGCTTCGGGATCAAGCCGGACATCACCGCGCCGGGGGTGCAGATCCTCGCCGGGCACACCCCGACGCCGGACGCCATCGAGGGCGGTCCGAGCGGCAACTATTTCCAGGCGATCGCCGGGACCTCGATGTCCTCCCCGCACATCGCCGGCTCCGCGTTGCTGCTCAAGGCGCTGCACCCGGACTGGACGCCGGGCCAGATCAAGTCGGCGATGATGACGACGGCGAAGACCGATGTGGTGAAGGAGGACCTGACCACGGCGGCCACGCCGTTCGACCACGGCAGCGGCCGGGTTGATCTGACCCGGGCGGACAATCCGGGTCTGACGTTCGACGAGACCGCCGAGCGGATGTTTCTGCTGGGCAACGATCCGGTGAACGCGGTGCACCTCAACCTGCCGTCGGTGAACGCCCCGACCATGCCGGGCAAGCTCACCACGGTCCGTACGGCGACCAACGTGACCGGCCGGGTGCAGAGCTACCGGGTGACCACCACGGCACCGGCCAAGAGCAAGATCGCCGTTTCGCCGAACCTTTTCACGGTGCGGCCGGGCCGGTCGGTTGACCTGCGCATCACCATCTCGTCGACCGCCCCCACCCAGCAGCTGTTCGGTGAGATCAAGCTGACCCCGACCCGGGGTGGGCTGCCCACGCTGCATCTGCCGGTGGCCTTCGTGCCGAAGCAGGGTGACATCACCCTGACCAGCACCTGCGAGCCGGGCGAGATCGGCCTGCTGGACACGACCACCTGCACGGTTACCGCCGCCAACAACTCGTTCGGGGACGCGGTCGTGGACCTGGAGTCCGCCACCAACCCGAACCTGCTGGTCACCGAGGCCGACGGGGCCACGCAGATCAGCCCGTGGAAGGTGACGAAGAAGGACGTGTCGCTGGCGGGAGCCAAGCCGGGCACGCCGTCGCTGAACCCGGGCTCCCTCTACGGCTACCGCCCGTTGGCCGGGTTCGGCATCGCGCCGACGGCGATCGGCGACGAGTCGATCGTCAACTACAACGTGCCGGCGTTCGTGTACGGCGGGAAGACCTACACCCGGATCGGGGTGACCAGCAACGGCTACGCGGTGGTCGGCGGTGGCACCTCCCAGGACGTCGAGTACGACCCGCTGCCGATCCCGCACCCGAGCCGGCCGAACAACGTCCTCGCCCCGTTCTGGACGGACCTGACCGGTGAGGGCGCGGAAGGCATCCGGGCGACCATGCTGGCCGCCGGCACCAACCGCTGGCTGGTGATCGAGTGGCAGGTGAACGTCTGGGGCACCACCTCGAACCGGCACTTCCAGCTGTGGATCGGTCTCAACGGCGTCGAGGACATCGTCTTCGCCTACGACCCGGACGCGCTGCCCGCGTTGCCGGCCGACCAGGCGACCGTGATCGGTGCCGAGAACGAGATCGGCAGCGGCGGTGACATGCTGCCGGCCGGTGTCGCCCCCACCGAGGACCTGCGGGTGACCAGCAGCGACCCGGTCCCGGGCTCGTCGGTGGCCTACACCGTGGCGGTGCAGGGTCTGGTGCCGGGTACCGGCACGCTGACCACCAGCATGCAGGCCACGACGGTGCCCGGAACGACCGTCGTGACCTCCTCGATCGAGGTACGGGCCCGGTTGAGCGGATCCCAGCCGTAAACCCTTCTGAAGCGCCCCGCCGTCGGTGACCCGGTGGCGGGGTGTCTTCTTGTCCGACTGTGTCCCCGCCGCCTACCGGGCGGACCCGGCGACACCGGCCGACGGGCGTACGGCAGGCTTAACCCATGGCTGACGGCGCCTGGTACGACGTTGACATCGAGCGTGTGATCATCACCGAGGAGCAGATTCGGGAAAAGACCGCAGAGCTGGCCAAACAGGTCGCAGCTGATTACGCGTCCGCCACCGACGGGGTTCTCCTCGTCGGAGTGCTCAAGGGCGCGGTCATGTTCATGGCCGACTTCGCCCGGGCGTTGGGCCGCTACGGCCCGCCCAGCGAACTGGAGTTCATGGCCGTTTCCTCGTACGGGCAGGGCACCACCTCGTCGGGTGTCGTACGCATCCTGAAGGACCTCGACCGGGACATCTCCGGCCGCCACGTCATCGTCGTCGAAGACATCGTCGACTCCGGGCTGACCCTCTCCTGGCTGCTGAAGTACCTGAAGTCCAGATCGGCGGCGAGCGTCGAAGTGGTGGCGCTGTTCCGCAAACCGGAGGCGATCAAGGTCCCGGTAACGGTGAAATACGTCGGGTTCGACATTCCGGCGGAGTTCGTCGTCGGGTACGGCCTCGACTTCGCCGAGCGCTACCGGGAGCTGCCGTTCGTCGGGGTGCTCAAACCCGAGGTCTACGGCCGACCCTGACCGCCGCGCCAGCACCCGCCCCGGCCGGCCCGACGGGCCGGCCGGGGCGGGAAGTTCTCACGTCACGTACAGGTTGCTCCCAGGAAGTGCAGGTACCGTGATTTTCAGTGCTACCCGAGGGCTTGCGAGACCAGCGTGATTTCGGTACGCGGCACCGTGGCCGCGGCGCTGCCCCGAAATGCTCGTTTCTCGCGCTCACGGTGTACCGTCGAATGACCGCGGCGCGGCAATTGCCCGCCTCGGGGCTAAGCCGAGGCCGACTGCGGTCACGGCGGCCGCCCACCGCGGCGGCGACCAGTCAGCCAGACGATCAAGACGTCGATCAGGAGGGTCCGGGCGCTACCGCGCTCGACAACAGTATGGAACGTACCCGTTTCTTCCGCCGCCCGGTGGTCTGGATCATCCTGGTGGTCATCGGTGCGCTCATGCTCACCTCGTTCTTCACCGGCGGCCCCAGCTACCACAATGTCGAGGCCTCGGTGGTCCTCGACCGGCTCAACCGACCCGGCATCGAGCAGGCGGTATACCAGGACAAGGAGCAGACGCTCCGGCTCGAGCTGAAGGACGAGGAGAAGTTCGGCGACCGGGAGGCCAGCCGGATCCAGGCCCAGTTCCCGTACGAGGTCAGCGACGACGTATGGAACCAGGTCCTGGAGGCCAAGCAGGCCGGCCGGATCTCCGGTGAGGTCGACACCGAGGTCTCCCGGGACAGCGTGTTCGTCACCATCCTGGTGAACCTGCTGCCCATCGCCATCCTGGTGATCCTGCTGCTGCTGTTCATGTCGCAGATGCAGGGCGGTGGCTCCCGGGTGCTGAACTTCGGCAAGTCCCGGGCGAAAGTGATCAGCAAGGACACGCCGAAGACCACGTTCGCCGACGTCGCGGGCGCCGACGAGGCCGTCGAGGAGCTGCAGGAGATCAAGGACTTCCTGCAGAACCCGACGAAGTACCAGGCGCTCGGCGCGAAGATCCCCAAGGGTGTGCTGCTCTTCGGTCCACCCGGCACCGGTAAGACGCTGCTCGCCCGGGCCGTCGCCGGCGAGGCCGGCGTGCCGTTCTACTCGATCTCCGGCTCCGACTTCGTGGAGATGTTCGTCGGTGTCGGCGCCAGCCGCGTCCGCGACCTGTTCGAGCAGGCCAAGGCCAACGCGCCGGCGATCGTGTTCGTCGACGAGATCGACGCGGTCGGCCGACACCGGGGTGCCGGGATGGGCGGCGGCCACGACGAACGGGAGCAGACCCTCAACCAGCTGCTCGTCGAGATGGACGGCTTCGACACCAAGGGCGGCGTCATCCTGATCGCCGCGACCAACCGTCCCGACATCCTGGACCCGGCGCTGCTGCGGCCCGGTCGATTCGACCGGCAGATCGCCGTGGACAGCCCCGACCTGGAAGGTCGCAAGGCCATCCTCCGGGTCCACGCCAAGGGCAAGCCGTTCTCGCCGGACGTCGACCTCGACGCGGTCGCCCGCCGTACCCCCGGCTTCACCGGTGCCGACCTGGCCAACGTGATCAACGAGGCGGCCCTGCTCACCGCCCGCAGCAACAAGCGGGCGATCGCCAACGAGTCGCTGGAGGAAGCGATCGACCGGGTGATCGCCGGACCGCAGCGGCGCAGTCGGGTGATGAGCGATCAGGAGAAGAAGATCACCGCCTACCACGAGGGTGGCCACGCCCTGGTCGCGTGGGCGCTGCCCCACGCGGCACCGGTGCACAAGGTGACGATCCTGTCCCGCGGCCGGTCGCTCGGCCACACGCTGGTGCTGCCGACCGAGGACAAGTACACCCAGACCCGGTCCGAGATGATCGACACCCTCGCCTACGCGCTCGGCGGGCGCGCTGCGGAGGAGCTGGTCTTCCACGAGCCGACCACCGGTGCCGGCAACGACATCGAGAAGGCCACCCAGCTGGCCCGGGCCATGGTCACCCAGTACGGCATGAGCGCCAAGCTGGGTGCCATCAAGTACGGCACCAGCGGGGACGAACCGTTCCTCGGCCGGAGCATGGGGCACGAGCGGGACTACTCCGACGCGGTCGCTGCCGAGATCGACGCCGAGGTTCGGGCGCTGATCGAACTCGCCCATGACGAGGCCTGGGAGATCCTGGTTGAATACCGCGACGTGTTGGACAACATCGTGCTCGAGCTGATGGAGAAGGAAACCCTCTCCACGGCCGACATGGCACGAATCTGCGCGCGGGTGGCCAAGCGTCCCCCGATGGCCCCCTACAACGGCTTCGGCAAGCGCCAGCCGTCCTCGCAGCCGCCCGTCCTCACGCCGGCAGAGCGGGAGGCGCTCAAGGCCAAGGCGGAGGCCGACGGCGCCGAAGCAGCGGTGGGCGGTACCACCACCTCGAACGGGGAGGGTTAGCACTGAGCACGACCATCCCTGAGCCGGAGGCGCCGGCCGATCCGGCCGGCGTCGTCGAGCAGAAGACCGCCCAGGCCGACGACGGCTCGGCGACCGAGCCGAACGACGACCCGGTCCTCGACTTCCTCGCCGCCCGGCTGGTCGACGGCAAGCTCAGCGGGGTTCCCGTCGAGCAGACCGTCGACCTCGGGCGGATCGAGCGGGCCGTCCGCGAGATCCTGATCGCGGTGGGCGAGGACCCGGACCGGGACGGACTGGTGCAGACACCGGCTCGGGTCGCCCGCGCGTACGCCGAGCTCTTCGCCGGTCTGCGCGTCGATCCGGCAGAGGTGCTCAGCACCACCTTCGAAGCCAACCACGAGGAACTGGTGCTCGTACGGGACATCGACGTGATGAGCCTGTGCGAGCACCACCTGCTGCCGTTTCACGGGGTGGCGCACGTCGGCTACGTGCCCGGTGAGCACGGACGCATCACCGGGCTGTCCAAGCTCGCCCGGCTCGTTGAGGTCTTCGCCCGACGGCCCCAGGTGCAGGAGCGCCTGACGTCGCAGATCGCCGACCTGCTCATGGCCAAGCTGGAGCCCCGCGGCGTCATCGTGGTGCTCGAATGCGAGCACATGTGCATGGCGATGCGCGGCATCCGCAAGTCAGGGTCCCGGACCACCACCTCGGCCGTACGGGGACTGCTGCAACGGGACGCGAAGTCCCGAGCGGAGGCCATGTCCCTGATCCTGCGCGCCTGAGCGGCCCCGGCACCGAGCGGCCGGGGCCCGCCTGGCGGGCGTCTCAGACCAGCGTCCGATACGCGTCGGCGGAGTCGATCGAGGCGAGCGCCAGAGTCTGGGCCTCCTCCAGGCGGGCCCGCGCCTGCTCCAGGCGGGCGACCGCCTCCATGATCGTGGGATGGGCGGATCCGACCGCGGTCAGCCGCAGCCGGGCCAGCGCCTCATCGATCTCCTGTCCGGCTGCACGCATCGTCGCCACCGCACGGCCGGTCTGGTCGACCGACGCCGCGACGTGCAGCTTGAGCTCCTCCACACTGGGCATGATCGACTCCTAGCCGAGCAACCGGAACGCCACCGCGCCGACGCAGGACAGCAGGATCGGCGCGACGATGCAGACCGCCGCACCGAGCAGCGGGGTGCGATCCACCCGACCGCCGACCACGGCCGGCCGGTCGGAGAAGAGCAGACCGATGGTCAGCCAGCCCAGCCCGAACGCGATAGCGGGCATGGTCAGCCCGCACAGCAGCGCCGGCAGGGACACCGCGTCCGCGAGCAGATAGAGAGCCGACTGCACCACGAGCACCACCAGCGCGTACGGCCCGTAAACCAGCAGATTTCGCAGCCAGGCCCGATCGGGCGCGGCCAGATGGTCGGTATGGGCGGTGAGGCTGGCATCGGCGGAATCGGCCATCGCCCGCGCCTGATGCAGGACCGCCAGCACCTCGGCCGGCTCACCGGTCACCCGCTGCGCGGCCGCCCGCAACTCCTCGTCCGACGGCTGCAGTTCGGTTGCCGCCACACCAAGGTCACGTAGGCGGGCCTGCTGGGGCGCCAGGCGGGCGCGTAGCCGAGTCGCCTCCTCCCGCGCCGCCTGCACCAACCGGGCATGCTCGCCGGCAGCCTCGGCCGCATCCCGACGGGCCGCATCGAGCCGTCGGGCCGCGGCCAGATATTCCTCCCAGGCGCCCACGCTCACCGGTCAGCCTCCGCCCGCACAAACGGAACGATCACCGTGCTCCGGTTCGCGTGCCGGTCGTGCAGCAGCGCCCGGTTCGGCCGCGGTCGCCAGTCCACCGGCTCACCGAGCAGCAGCGACACATCGGTGGCGGGAACATTCAGGAAGATGAGCCCGGCCACGTCCTCTCGTCCGAATCCGCCACCGGTCGCCTCACTGAACCGGCGCACCCCACGCCACCACGAAAGCAGATGCACACCCCGCCCCGGTCCGTCACGCAGCAGGCTGCGGAACCGGTCGGCGGGCAACCCGCCCGGACCTAGCGCATCCATGCCGAACACCACCAGGTATCCCGGTCGATCCCGGTCCAACGCCTTCGCCAAGCCGGCAGCGTCGACCATCTCGGCCTCCTGCCGCTGCGCCACCGACGCCACCAGTTCGGATGCCGGTTCGTCGCCGTCGGCGACCAGCGAAGCGACGGTGAACCGCACCGTACGGGGCGCATGGTGCGCCGCGAGGCTGCGGCCGGCGGCGACGAGCAGGTCGGCTCCGATGCCGCTCGGCCCGAGCACCGCCAGGTGGCGTCCCGGCGACGTGTCGAGGGGGAAGGCAGCCGTCGACAACGACACGTCCACCGACCGCCCGAGCAGAGCGGCCGGACGGGCGCTCGGCCGGACCAGCACCGCCTGATAGGTCGGATCCTCGTCGAGGTGCTGATCGGCGTAGCCCGCGAAGACCTGCGGGGGCGTGCTGTCCGGCGGCCGCGCCTCCCACAGCCTGCGCCGCAGCGTGGTCAGGGTGTCCCGGTCCGCGTGCGGGTCGGGAAAACGAACCATGCGCTCGTGCCCCCGGGTGGCCCCCCGAGGACCACCGAGCCCACCCGCCGTGTTCACCACCGCCGTGCCCAAGGGCAGGCCGGCCGCCGCGTCGTTGGTCGGCTCCAGGACATCCCCGCCGCCAGGCAGAGCCACCCGCACCGGGAACTGGCCGAATATCGAATCACGCTTGGCGTAGAGCGCCTCCACCCCAGCCACCGTCTGACTCGACAAGATCAGGTGGATGCCGTACGAGCGGCCCTTGCGCGCCAGCGACTCCAGCAGGCCGACCGCTTCCGTCGCCAACCGGTCGCCACCGGCCAGCAGCACTTGGAACTCGTCGATTACACAGAGGATCCGCGGCAGGGCCTGATGCTCGCGTAGATCCGCGAACCTCGTCACGCCGGCCTTCTTGTAGGCGATGGACCGGCGGGTCATCTCCGCGTCCAGCTCCCGGAGCACGGCAAGTCCGTACTCCCGATCCGACTCCACACCCACCGCCCGGGCCTGGGGCAGCCACGACTTGTCGTGCTCGGTCGGAACGAACTCGGCGAACGACACACCTTCTTTGAAGTCCAGCAGGTAGAGGACCAGCTCATCCGGCCCGTACCGGCTGCACAGGCCGTAGAGGACGTTGATCAGGAATGCGGTCTTCCCGGAGCCGGACCGCCCGCCGATCATCCAGTGCGGCGTCAGATCGTTGAATGCCAGCACCACCGGCCGGTTGCCGTCATGCCCGACCGCGGTGACCAGCCCGTCGGTGGAATCATCCCGCCAGATGCCGTCTTGCGGAAGCAGATCGGCGAGTCGTACCTGGGAGTCGGCGTCGAAGCGGGCGGCCAACTCCCGGCACACCCGATCGATGAGGTGGCCCGGAGGATCCTCGTCGAGGAACACCGGGGCGTTCAGCCCCGACGACGAGTCTTTTGGGGAGGAGTCGCCGAAAGACGCTCCCGGTGGATCACCGACCAGGGCGTACGGGTTGCGCATCGAGATCGTGGTGCTCTGCGCCAGCGGCGGGTGCGGGGTGTCCGCGGTGAGCGGTGGAGGCGGCCACCCGGCGACGATCAGGTGCAGGCCCGCCTCCGGCCCGTACTGGGCCAGCGCGGCGATCCGACTCAGTTCGCTGCCGTCGGCCAGCTCGGGCAGCGACGCGATCACCACCAGCAGGGTTCGCTCGCGCCGACCGGGCCGACTCGACACGGGACGGGTTGGGCGAACCCACTGTTCCGCCTCGGCGAGCGTGGCCTGCAGCCCGGCGCGGTCGGTGGCCGGCGGGGGCATCAGCCCGGCGTCGGCGAGCGGGGCGAAGGGTGCGAAGACCAGGCCGCCCCCGGCGGCGTCGACTCCCCGTACCAGCAGTGAGCCGGCGGGGGCGGCGGCCAGCAGACGTAGAAGTACGGCGCGCAGGAACCCGAACACCCGCGGGTCACGGGCGTCTGCGTCGACGGTCAGATGTCCGGTACCGAGCAGCGGAACGATCGCCGGGAACCGGGCGTC
Source organism: Micromonosporaceae bacterium (assembly GCA_036381835.1). Classification (GTDB taxonomy): domain Bacteria; phylum Actinomycetota; class Actinomycetes; order Mycobacteriales; family Micromonosporaceae; genus DASULK01. The sequence goes on along the minus strand of DASVCA010000222.1, from coordinate 32,485 downwards.
GTCGAGGGGCTGCGCGGTGCCGACTCGGACGAACGCCGGCAGGCGTGACCCACCGAGCGGGCTGTCCTCCGCCTGCGCGTCGAGCGGCGCGCCCAGCCAGCCGGGGGCGAGTGTGTTCGCCGCGGCCCGGAGACGTTCTGCCAGGTCACGCTGTACGCGCTGGTCGGCGGGGGCGGGCCGGGTCGCGTCCAAAGCGGCACCGGCGGCGACGAGCAGGGCGCTCGCCTGACGATGTAACGCCGCTGCCTGCTTGATTCGCGCTCTCACGCTGGACACGGTCACCTCCCCACCGCTGGCAGCACGGTAACGCACCGGCGACGGTTGCGACGGCTGGCGCGCGGGGCAACTCGTCAACCTTGGCGTTTGGCTCGTGCACTGAGGACGACACCGGTGACGGCGACGGCGAGCAGGGTGATTCCGACGACGAGGAAGATCCCGCCGGTACGGGGCCGGGGCTCCTGCGGTTCGAACAGCGGAGGTAGGGCAACAGCCGGTGGAGATGTCGACTCGGGGCTCGCGCTCGGAGTCGGCATCGGGGGTACGTCCGCGGTGAGCGCCGCCACCAGGTCGATCACCCCGTAGCCGTACTGTTCGTCCCGGCCCGGCGGTCCTTTGTCGATTGCGGTTGCGGTCAGGCGGTGTACCACTTCGGCCGCCGACAGGTCGGGAAATCTCGCGCGGACCAACGCCGCCGCCCCCGCGATGATCGCGGTAGCGCCACTGGTTCCGGTGCCTCTGCTATACCCCGTTCCACCAACAGCATCGGTAGAGACGATCTCAACCGCAGGGGCGGCGAGGATCACCTCGGGGCCGGTGACGGACACCTCAGCGTGGTTGCCGTTGCGGTCCACGCCGGCCGCGGCAACCACGCCGGGATACGCCGCAGGCCAGCCGACGTTGGACGACTCAGGCCGGTTTCCCACCGCTGCCACCACGATGATGTCAGCCCTAATCGCGGCGGCGATGGCGGTTTGCAGCTCCGCTGAAGGGCGTCCGGTAGAAGCGATGCAAATGACGTCCGCGCCTTGGCTGATCGCCCATTCGATGCCAGCCGAGATGCGGTCGTAGGCAATGGACAGGCGACGGTCTCGCACCGGGAAGACCATTGCCCGAGGCGCGATGCCGAGGACCCCTCGGCCGTTGCCGCGGCCGCGGGCCGCGATCAGCCCGGCCATGGCGGTGCCGTGCCCGCTCAGGTCGGTGTGTCCGTTTCCCCTGTCGCCGACGAGGTCGACGCCGGGCAGCACCGCGCCGGCGAGGTCGGGATGGCGGGCATCTACTCCTGTATCGATCACAGCGACGGTGACGTCGTCTCCTTGGCTGATGCGATGGGCTGCCGCAACGTTGAGGAACTCCAAGTGCCACTGCAGATCCCGTATCCGGTCCGCATGGGCAGGTTGGGCCGGTGCGAGAGCCGTGCCGACTCCGAGCGTGAGAGCGAGGCACGCCTGAACCACCCGGGAGCGCCGAGTGGTCACCGGTCGATCCCGATGATGCCGGGACCTGGGTCATGTGGTCGGGGCTGGGGAGGGACGATGACCGCCACCCCGGGTTCTGCCATGTCTGACTGATTCGGGCTTAGGCGGGTGCCACGTCGACCGTCACGGACCATCGTGACGATATGTCCGCCTGATATGCGATGGGTGCCATAGGCGGTTGGCCGAGGTGCGGTGTTGCCTGGGCGTCCGCCGGCTGGCGGTGGAGGTACCGCTGGCATTGGTACTTGAGTCATCGGGGATCGGCCGGTAGGGATGGTCGTGGATGTTGTTCCGCTCAGCGGGGCTCGGGAGGGCAGCACTGCACGTCCGGTACGGGGATGCTCCGATGATCTCCTCATCAGATCCCGCGTCGGCAATGCGTTTCGGATCGGTGGGAGCGGAAGCCTTCCGGCACCACCGGGCCTGCTCACGCTCGGATCGGCTCCCACGTCAGACGGGACACTTGTCACCGGTGGAGCCGTTGGTGCTGTGGGGGTGTCGCTGAGCACCGGCCCGGGATGTGACAGAGGCGGTGCGGTAAGTTCTACTGGCGGCTGCGGCTCGGTCACGCTGACCTGGGGCTGTTTGATAACGGACTTTTCGTCCCAGCCGTATTGGCTATGGCCGATCAGGCCTCTGTTCCCTTCGTTCCAACCGATTGGAACTGGCCCGCCCGGATAACTGCCTCCTTGATACTGGTGTTCGGGTGGCATGTCGATCAACGAGCTGTAATCCCGGACGGCAAGTTCGGTTCGCCACATGATGTCGCGAGCCTTGGCGTTCAATTCGTCCTCCGCGCCGTCCCACCAGTGCGGAGTCAGGTCGCCAGAGACTTCCAGCCACCGTCCATACAACGGTTCCAGTTCATCCTTGGCCTTGGCTAGCGTGTCCATGATCCCGGCAAGCCCGCGTGCCGTCTGTTCGGCGTTAGCTGCGGTTTGCAGCATCGAGGCGATGAGACCGTCAAGGTGGGCGATGAAGGCGGCCGATGCGGGGCTCCGGTCCGGCGGCCAGTGTTCCTGCAGCGCCTTCCGGCATGCCTCCAGCCGTTCGCGATAGGCGTCAATCGCGCTGCGCATCCGGAACCAAGCTTGCACCTGCTTCCAGCCCCGCAAATCGCCTTCATCCGCGATCATGCGCCACAGTGCAGGCACGTTGTAGGCGTCCCAGTTGGTGCACCAGCTGGTCGACTGTGTCATCGCAGCGACTCCTGGCCCGAGTCGGTCGAGGTGCCATCCGCTGCCTTCATCGCGGTTCGCAATGCCGCCTCTACATCCCGCAGCCGCGCAGCCGACAGCGCATCGGTTGCGCGGTAATCCTTGGCCACTCGTTCAGCGGCGTCGGCGAGCACCTCGGCGGCACGGATGTAGGCGCTCAGCTGCGCCATTGCCCGGACCAAGCTTTGCTGGTAACGCTCTCTAGCGACGTGGATGTATCCGCTGGCCGATGACTTACCGAAGCAGACGCCGTTTTGCAACTCGGCGCATACCCGGCGCGATTGCGGTACCAGTGTCTGTTCAGATTCGGTACGGATGACGGTGGCGAGGTCGGCGAGGCCGGCCAGGTCGACCTTGATGACCTTGGCCAAGGGGGAGCCGCTGCCTTCATCGGGTTTGATCATGGTTTCCTCCCCAGGACCACCGGTAGCGACATGCAGGTTACCGTGGGATCACCATCAGTAACAGTCCCCTGTGGATGACCCGAGGGGTTGGGCGCGGTCGATGTGGTCGGTAGCCTCGGAGCGTGGATTCAGCGCAGCAGCCATCGCGCTCCGGGTCAACCGACGCCTGTACGTCTGGAATCCCGGATCAGCGGGCCGCAACGGACGGCGCGGCGGCTACGCAGCCGGCGAACGTCAACGCGATTGATCCCGACCCCCGCGCCATGGTGCCCGCCCCTCCCTTGGTGCCGGCTCAGCGTTCCGCGACCGAACCGCCCGCGGATGATGGTGCTCGCCTCGCCGCACAGCCTCGCCCTCGCCGGCTGCGGCCCGTCCTGACCGTGCTCGGCGGCGTGCTTGCCCTGCTCCTCATCGGCACGGTCGGCATCGTCTACGTGGTGTACGAGCGAGCTACCGCGATCGATCGCAGCGCCCCCGACGTCGTCGTCGACAACTTCTTGCGCGCCCTTTTCGCCGACCGTGATCGGGCGAAGGCGAAGTTGTGGGCTTGCTCGAGCACGGGACGACTCGGCGAAATCCTCTCGATGCAAGAAGACCTTGACCGCCGTGAGCACACCTTTCAAGCGGCCTTCAACGTGACGTGGGGAGAGTTGGCCGTCCTCAGAAAATCTGACGACAAAGCCGACGTAGTTGTTGAATTGAAGCTGTCGGCGATGGTCGATGGCTTTGCGCAGAACGACCTGCAGACGTGGCGCTTCGAGACTGAAGATGAGGACGGGTGGCGAGTCTGCGGAGCGACTCGGGTGAGCTGATCGGCTACTCGAGCCAGGTGAGGTGCGCCGGTACGGCCAAGGTCCGCGGTGTCTGACCGGTCCATGCCCAGCGATACCAGTCGGCCTCAGCCGCCACCCGAACGCACACACCCCCGTCGTCACCGGTGTGCAACTCGGTCACCGCGCGCAGGTCCCGTTGTTCGACGCCATCGGCCATGTAGACGACGCGGTGCCCCGAGGCCACGGGCGATGCCGTGATCGGCACCGGATCACGGCGCGGGGGCGCATCCAGAGACACCGTTCGCGGCAGACCGCCGAGCCCGCTGTCAACGGGACCGGTAGCGGTGCCTTCCACCCAGACTCGTTCCGCAGGCACGAGTGGCGCGAACACCTCCACCTGTTCCAACTCTGCCCGATACCACTCGTGCTCGGGGATGACCGGAACGAAGGTACGGCTGCCGCGCACCACCGGGTTGTCGGCCCGTAGATCCGCCCGCCACCCCAGTCCCGGCACTCCGACGATCACGCGGCGGCCGCGCAGCTCGCCCGCTGCGCTCACCGGCACCGGCACGATCGGCCGCGGTGAAGTCTCGGGCGCACCGGCCTCCGGCTGGCGTCTCATCCGTACCGTCCACAGCTAACCATCGACATCGAAGACCACGCCGCGTTCGTGCATGAAGGGAACCGGGTCCACCGGCCCGCCCGCCCGCGGGTCGTGCACCTCGAAGTGCAGATGCGGCCCGGACGAGTGCCCGGTGCTGCCGACCGTGCCCAACTGCTGCCCGACCGAGACCCGATCATTCACCCGTACCAGTGGGCGCTCCTGCATGTGGCAGTACATGGTCACGATGCCACCGGCGTGCTGGATCTTGACGTACCAGCCGCAGCCCGGGGTGGACGGGGATCCGTCACGCAGGCAGAGCCGGCCGGTGCTATCGGTGTCGCAGGCCGAGGTGATCACGATTCCATCGGCTGCGGCATAGATCGGGGTGTGCCGCAGCGCCGGCAGGTCGACCCCGTCGTGTCCGGGACGGCTCGCGGTACGGAAGCCGGAGGTGACCTTGGCTCGGATCGGCGCGGTCCAGCCGGAAGCGGTGACCTCACCCGGCGTCGCGCAGCGGGGGTCGGTGGCGTCGCCGACCGAACGGGCCGCACCGTCGGTGAGCCGGTTGACGATCATGGTCGCGTCCGGTTCGTGCTTGGCGTATGCGTCCGGATAGGCGCTGCGCTGAACCGCCTGCGCGGCTTCGGTCAGCGGCATCTCCCGCCAGCCGGAGACCTTGAGCAGGCGCTCGTAGAACTTGCCCGCGGCGTACTCGGGATCCTGCAACTGTTCCGGGGTGCCCCAGCCCTGGCTGGGTCGTTGCTGGAACAGACCCAGGGAGTCGTGGTCGTTGCGGTCGCCGAGGTGGGGAAGGTTCGTGAGCGAGGACTCCTGCATCGCCGTCGCCACCGCGATCACCCACCCGCGCCGCGCCACCTCCATCGCCGCGCCGACATTGATGATGATGGCGGCGTTGCGTATCTGCTCATCGCGGTAACCGGGGATGTCGGGCAGCTCGCCGTTCGGATCGATCGGCCCGCCCTCCCCGCAGCCGAGGGCGGCCGCCAGCAGGGTGTCGCCCTCGGCGCTCGGGTCGCTGAGGAAGAACGCGGCGACACCGCCGCAGCAGCACAGGAGCGCGAGTGTGGCGGTGAGCGCCGCCGCGATGCCGGCCCGACGCCGGGCCGGTCGGGGCATCTCCGACGGAATCATGTTCGCTCCCAGTCAACACCGTCGACCAGCCAACGGTCGTTGACCGCCATCAGCCGGAGGTGCAGCCTGCCGCTGTCCACCGGGATGACGACCTCGACGAGGGCGGTCGAGTGTGGGATCACGAGTGGTTCGCCGGTGATCCGTTCGGCGGGGACGCCAGCCGGATCCACGCCGGAAAGCTTGCGTGCCAACTCGGTGCTCGCCCGTTCCGCGAGCCGGGCGTGCCACTCGGCGGCGGAGACCCCGTCGTGTCGGATCCAGTCGCCGGCGAAGGCGACGGCAACGGCCACGGGCGGCTCCGCACCGGGAATCGACGTGGGCGATGCGACCGCATCCGGCGACGCGAGACCGTCGTCGTCCTCGGCCGGGAGGGTCGCCACCAGCGGTGGGACGGGGGTGAGCGCAGGAGGCGGACCGACCGGTCCGGCCACCATCCGAGCGGCCGTCACGATCCCCAACACGAGCGCGGCGATCACGATCGCGAGTCCGGCCCGGGAACGCAGCACCCGGGTGGCCAGGAAGCGCAGCACCGCTCGCATCGCTCACCTCGCCTCGGCGCGTGCTTCCCGATCGAGCGTCGCCGTTTCGGGGGCGGCGTCCGGCCGATAGATGGCGTACGAGGGCGCCGGCTCGGGAATGTCGGGCTCGCTCCAGGTGGACACCCGCTCCCTCGGACGCGCCGACTGGGTGGCCGTCGGCGTCTGCGACGTGGCCAGCGTCACCGGCTCCTCCGCTCGCGCCTCCGGTCGCACGCCCACGCGTTCGCCAGGCGCGTCGCGTTTGATCCGTGGCTCGGCCGTGCCGCCGGACTCCACCACGTTGAGCTTCGCCGCCTCGCGCACGTCGTGGAAGAACCGGCGGTGCCACGATCCGGCAGAGGTCACCGCAGCCGATGGATCCTTACCGCCGAGCTGGGTGATCCGCCGGTACGGGCGAAGCAGCAGCCACAGCACGACGCCGCACAGCCAGACGAGCACCACCTGCAGCCAGCCTGGCAGGGTCGGGGTGCTCATCACCAGGTCAACGGCGAACAGGTAGATCGCCCCGCCGGTGCCGAAGATGGCGATGTTGAACAGTGCCGCCACCACCGCGTTACCCAACCGGCGCAGCCCCGCACTCGCGGGCCGCAGGAGGCCGACGGTACCCACGATGGGTGCGGCGACCACCGCCCAGCGGAAGACCAGGAAGCCCAGCAGCACCAGGAACGAGGCGGTGAGGTCGAACATCGCGAACAGGACGGCGGCGAGCAGGGCGATGAACCCGGCTCCGATCCGATCCATGTCGCGAGTGCCCTGCAGATACTCGTACGCCTCCGGGTCCTCGGCCTTGATCTGCTCGGCGATCTTCATCCACTGCCGCTGCTTCGCCGCGATCGTCGCCTCCCGGGTGCCCGGGTTCTCCCGCAGCTTCTGCGCTTCCTCCCAGGACAGCGACCGCGCGTCGTAGAGCGCCCGGCCGTACTTCTTAGCCGTCTCGCTGTCCGCCGAGCCGAGCATGCCGCGCAGCCAGTTGCGGTAGAGCAGCGTCTCGGTCACCGTGTCCCCGGCGCGAACCGCGGGCGGACGCTTGTCGATGCACGCCTCCGGATTCGGCATCACGCACTTATCGGCCGGCACGCTCTTGGCGCCTGGCCCCACCGCGTCGTGTACGACCCCGAGCGCGCCGACCAGGCCCTGGTCGGCGAGGTTGGCCGACCGTACCGGCCAGGCGGCCAACGCGGTCACCACCACCATCACCAACAACGCCCATCCCGCGGTCGTCATGGCGTTGTTCATGTCCGACTGGCGAGAGCGCCAAAGCAGGTATAGGCCGACGACGCAGAGCGTGATGACCCCGAAGACGGTGAAGACCTCGTCGTAGATGGCCCGGGTGGCTCGTTCGACGAGCGGATCCGCCCAGCCCCACATCGAGCCCGGGTTCCAGGCCCGCTCCCGCAGTGCGTTCGATGCGCCGACGATCGCGGTGGCCAGCATGAACTCCCCGTTGGCCACGGTGGTCGTGAACTTGTACTCCGGGTTGATCAGCCCGGCGGCGCATCCGATGTCGTACGTGGTGTAGCTGTAACCGGCGTAGCCGTAGTCGCTGTAGAGGCCGCGCGGGCCCGGCTGGGCGGCGGACGCCGGGCGTTCGGCGAACCAGCCGGCGAGCCCGGAGTCGGGTGCGGTGGGCGTGGGGGGCGTGAGGCACTGGGCGCGGGCCTGGCCGACGTCCTGCAGCTTGCTCACACAGCGTCGAAAGTCCGCCTGCCACTCCTCGGTGCTGCACAGGTCCACCGGCGCCTGGGCGGCGAACGTGCCGGTCGTGCCGGTGGCCGATCGGGTGGCCGCGCTGCCGACGGCGGGCCAGGACACGGTGGCGATGGCGGCGAAGAGGACGACCAGGACCAGTGCGACGGGTTGCCTGGTCCGCGCAGACATGTCAGACCTCCAGCACGGGGGTGTCCGAGTCCGCCGCGACCGCGGGCAGGTCCGGTGGCCTGGCCGCCGGACCGCTGCGCGCCGCACCGGGGGTGGTGTCGAGGTGGTCGAGCAACCCGGCCACGTACGACACGTCCACCCGTACCTTCTGCACCCGCCCGTCCACATCGCGCATGACGAACTCCCGGAAACCGAGTCGAGTCGCCGACGAAGAATCCACATTAGATAAAGAAGCAAGCGTGGCTTCGTAACCGGCGTTGACCGGTACGCGGAGCAGACGCAACGCCTCGGAGGCGATCTCGGCGTCTTCGGCGATCCGTCCGACGAAGACCGTGGAGACGAGGTTCTGCACGTCGAGCCCGAGGATGTCGCGTGGGTTCTGCGAGGCGACGAGCGCCGCCAGGTTCCACTTGCGGGAGTCGCGGGCGAGTCGGACCAGGAACGAGCGGCCGGACCGCCACCCTTCCATGAAGTGGGCCTCGTCGAGTCCGACCAGCTTGCGGCTGGACATGGCGCCGCCGTAGCAGCGCCGCACGGCGAGCCGGTGCGCGGTGTGCAGCATGGGCAGAGCCAGTGCTTCCTCGGCGGACCAGTACTCGCGCTCGATCTTCAGGTCGGGCAGTCGCAGGCCGGCCATGGTGATCACGGTGAGGGTCGCGTCGCCGCCGAGGGCCCCTTCCGGGGGCCGCCCGAAGAACAGCAGGGCGAGCGGCATCTCCGCGGTGTCCAGAAGCAGGTTGGCCAGTTCCTTGCCGTCCTCGTCCAACTCGGCCAACTGCTTCACCACGTCGTCCAGCGTGGATGTCTCCTCGGCGGGCACCTGCCGCACCGCGTGGCGTAGCAGGGTCGCCGTGGCTGCTTCGCGGGCCACCTGCGGGGGGACCAGCATCATGCAGATGTCCTGCACGAGCATCCGCCGCTCGGCGCGGGCGTTGGAGACCGCGATCTGGTACTCCCGGTCGCCGGCTTGACCCCCGGGGAATTCGGCGCGGCGCGGTGTCGGGATCAGCGCGTACGGCGCGAGGGTGCCCTGCTCGGAGCCGGTCAGGTTGATCACCCGCGCGTACGGGCGCAGCTCCGGCATGTCGCTCAGCCGGGCCAGCGGACCGGACGGGTCGAGCAGCGTCACCTGCACGCCCCGCCGGGCGGCCAGGTAGCCGAGTGCGCCGAGCAGGGTGGATTTGCCGCCGCCCGGTTCGGCCACGAAGACGGCCAGCCCGGATCGTTCCCGTACCTCCATCGGGAAGTGCAGGTCGAGGAAGACCGGGCGCCGGCAGGTGCCGGCGGTGCGGCCGATGAGGTCGCCGCGCCGGTCGCCGACGGTGGAGGCGGCCTGCGGGAGGGCGGCGGCGAACAGCCGTACCGGCATCCGACGCAGGTAGCCCGTGTTGGCCACCGGCTCGCCCGGGATGAATTCGCGGGCCAGCCAGTCCTGGTTCTTCGGGTGCTGGAGTGTGATGCGCAGTTCCCGGGAGTAGAGCTGGATGAGTCGGCGGGCTCGCTCGAGGCACTCGTCGCGGGTGCGTCCGCCGACGGCGATGCGGTGCCAGCCGTGCGCGCGTGCCGACTCCACCGGCAGGCCGGTGGTCATCTCGTCGCCGATCACCAGCGCCCGTTTCGCTAGCCGTTCCAGTTCCGGCGGGGCGTCGATGCCGTGTTCGGCGTAGTCGAGCTGCTGGGATCGGATCATCCGCAGCCGGTGTTCCAGGTTCCGGAACGAGTCGGCGGGGCCGAGGATGTCGACCCGGGAGGAGAGCTCCATCGACCAGGGCAGGCGTTCGTGGAAGTGCAGCCACGGCTCGTGCCGCTCCGGGATCTCCAGCGGTTCCATCCGGCCCACGGTGAGCACCGCGACGTGCCGTTCCTCGCCGGTCATCCGGTTCACCAGCTTGACCGTGGAGCCGTACGGCGAGCGGTAGCGTTCGATCTGCTCGGTGAGCGCGAGCAGGTCGCCGCTTTCCCAGTGTTCGCTGGTCACCGGCGAGAGCATGCTGGGCGGAGACATGCACAGGGCCACCGAGCGGAGGATCAGCCATTCGAGTTCCTTCGGGGTGACCCGGCGACCGCGCATGCCGAAGCTGCCCAGTACCTCGTCGAACTGGTCCACGGTGCGGGCGAGTCGGCGCCGCTCGCCGTCGGCGACGCCGCGTCCGAAGGCCCGCCGCATCCGCTCCAGCAGCGAGTCGCCGAGGGACCGTCGGGCGAACGTCACGCCGAGATAGGTCTGGCCTTCGGCGTGGTTGACCGACAGCAGGTGCCGCTGCGCGGCGACGAGGTGGTCCGCCCAGTCGGGTGCGCCCGGCACGGCCGGCAGCGGGTTGGGGGTGTGGGCGTCGATCGTGCGCGCCCACTCGTCGGCCGGGAAGGGGCGGGTGGTGCGCCGCAGGTGCAGTCGGAAGCCGGCCAGCCCGGCGTACTGTTCGGAGATCGCGGAGAGCAGGGCCTCGCGTTCGGCGTCGGGCCGGAAGGCCCACCGTACTTCGGGCAGCCAGTACCAGGCGGTGACGGTGTTCGCGGTGAAGGTGAGGTGTCCGGCGATCTCGGTGATGGCCAGTTCGACCGTCGGATCCCGGTCGGCGAACTTGAATCGGGGGGGTTTGACCGGCCGGCTGTCTCGGCGGGTGCGCGGGCGATCCTGGCCGCGCGGGCGGGCCGCGGTGCGTTTCCCGTCCGATCCGGGAGGTGCTGTGTCCGGCGCGGCGGGCGGGAGTTCCTGCGGTTGACGTTGCCGGATCAGGGCGGGTCGTGCTCGGCCGGTGGTCGGGTTCGGCGCGGCGGGTGCCGCGGGCTGGTCGGCGGAGAACAGGTCGAGGAACGGGGATTCGATGTCGGCCGGTTCGCCGCCGGCGGTGTGTTCGGGTGCGCTGACCGGCTGCCTCGACTTCGGTGCTTGGAGAACCGCGACCGCCCCGTGGCCGGGATCGGTGACCAGGTCGTTGACGGTGTCGTCGTCCACCGGATCGGGCGTTGGGTAGTCAGCCCGTCGCTGAACGTCACCGGCGATGTCAGGCGGATCATCGGCCGGGCCCCGCGAGCCCGGCGGGAAGGCATGGTTCATACCAGCTCACCGATCCGGATGTGGCGGGCGACCAGCCGGGCGTCCCGCAGTTCCTTGGCCGGCTCGCGCGTGCGGCGCCAGTCGGTCAGCGCCGTGCGGATGACCATCCGGGCCGGCCGGTCTGGGTCGACGTGGCGGAAGATCACGGAGGTGGTCACGATCGCGAGCGCGATCTCCCAGGCCGGGAACAGCTCGATTTCGAAGGTGAACAGCCACCGGATGAACATGTAGCTCGGCACCAGCAGCATGAACAGGCCGTACTGCGCGTACGGCAGGTGCACGGGCAGCGTGTAGCCGGGCGGCCCGAGGTAGACGAGCCGGGCCCGGTAGATGTCGTCGTCGGTGCGTAACCGCATCTCGTCGCCCCGGCTACGCGAAGATCAGGTCGATTAGGTATTCGCCGACGAAGAAGAGCGTGGCGGCTCCGGCGATGAACGCCAGACCCACGATGGCGATCGCCGAACTCGTCAGCACTCTGGAGATCTCCCCCTTGCTGGCGCGCCCGATGAAGATCACGCCGAGAACGGCGAGCAGAATGGGAGCGATCTTGCTGGCGAAGAAGGTGATGACGCCTTCGGTGTCGATGCCCTTGGGCGCGGGTTCCGCGGCTGTCACGGCGGCGATGGAGTGGAACGCCTGGGCTACGGCCTCCCACGCCCCGCCGACCAGCTCAACGGCGATCATCCGACATCCTCCCCGGTGCGCGGTGGTTACCTCCACGCGGTTGTCGAGCCTTACTGGGCGTTCATCCCCGTTTTGCCCGTCTCCTCAAGGTTTCGACCGTTCGATGACTGGCAGTACCAGAAGCGTACGGCCCGTCCCGGCATCCAACAACCCGCAGCCGGTCGTCCGACTTCCGCGCGCCCCGCGACCCGGTCGTGGCCAGCGAGAATCCGCTGGTGGCCGGCGGCCGGGGCGGACGCGGGACCGGTACCGTCTAGCTGTGCATCAGCTCGGCCAGCACACCGGCCCGCCGCGAGCCGTCGACCCTGCCGTCGCCCCTGCCGGCGACCTCCTGTGCGGGAGCGAACCGGTCGTCGTGGGCATCCTCAACGTGACGCCCGACTCGTTCTCCGACGGCGGGCGCTACAGCGACTTCGCCGCGGCCGTCGAGCACGGCGTACGAATGCACCGGGACGGGGCGCATCTGGTCGACGTCGGCGGCGAGTCGACCCGCCCCGGTGCCGAACGGGTGGACGCCGAGACCGAGATCGCCCGGGTGATCCCGGTGATCCGGGAGCTCGCCCGCCACCGCGTACCGATGAGCATCGACACCACGCGGGCCTCGGTGGCCGCCGCGGCGCTCGCCGCCGGCGCGAGCGTGGTCAACGACGTGTCGGGCGGCCTCGCCGATCCGGACATGGTGAAGGTCGTCGTCGATGCGGGCTGCCCGTGGGTGCTCATGCACTGGCGCGGACACAGCCGACGGATGCAGGAACTCGCCACGTACGAGGACGTGGTGGCCGAGGTACGCGCGGAGCTGGGCCGGCGGATCGACAGCGCCCTCGCCGCGGGGGTCGCCGCCGACCGGATCGTGATCGACCCCGGCCTCGGCTTCGCGAAGACCGCCGAGCACAACTGGCGGCTCACCGAGCGACTGGGCGACCTGCTGAGCCTCGGCTATCCGCTGCTGTTCGGCGCGAGCCGCAAGGCGTACCTGGGCACCCTCCTGGCAGGCCCGGACGGGGTTCCCCGTCCGCCGCTGGCACGGGACGTGGCGACCGCGGCCACCAGCGTCCTCGCGGTGGCAGCCGGAGCCTGGGGGGTACGGGTGCACGATGTGCGCGCCACCGTGGACGCGCTGGCGGTGTGGCGGGCCAGCGGCCGTCCGCGGCTCGCACCGGCCGGAGCGCAGGCATGACCGACCGGATCGTCCTGACCGGGCTGCGGGCGCGCGGCCGGCACGGCGTGTACGACTTCGAGCGCGCCGAGGGACAGGATTTCGTCATCGACGTGGTGCTGGAACTCGATCTCGCGGTGGCGGCGCGTTCCGACGACGTGCGGGACACCGTCGACTACGGTGTGCTCGCCGAGCGGCTGGTCGCGCTGGTCACCGGCGAGCCCGTGAACCTGATCGAGACACTTGCCGAGCGGCTCGCGGCGGTCTGCTTGACGGATCGGCGGGTGGCGGCGGCCACTGTGACGGTGCACAAGCCGCAGGCGCCGATCCCGTACGAGTTCGCCGACGTCGCGGTCACCGTCGTGCGCCGGAGGGACCCGTGACTCGCGCGATCCTGTCGTTGGGCAGCAACCTCGGTGACCGGATCGGACACCTGCGCGCCGCGGTGGGCGCGCTGCGCGATGTCCTGCTGGTCGCCTCGGGCGTCTACGAGACCCCGCCGTGGGGCGACCCCGACCAGCCGTCGTACCTGAACGCGGTCGTTCTGGTGGCGGATCCGGTGGCGACGCCGGAGCACTGGCTCGATCGGGCACGGCAGCTTGAGGCCGCCGCGGGCCGGGTACGCGACCCGGAGCGCCGGTTCGGACCGCGCACCCTCGACGTGGACGTGATCGTGGTCTGGGACGCCGACGGCGAGCCGGTGTTCCGGGACGACCCCGAGTTGACCCTTCCGCATCCCCGTGCCCATCTGCGGGCGTTCGTGCTGCGGCCGTGGATCGACATCGACCCGTACGGTCGGCTACCCGGACACGGGTGGCTCACCGACCTGCTGAACGCCGAGCCTCTGGCGGCGGATGCACAGCACCTTCATCCTCGCCCCGATCTGCCGTTAGAGTCGATCCGATGACCTACCATCAGCCCCCTTCAGGTCCGGCGGCGGGGCGGCCGCGGATCGGCCCGACCCGTCCCGCCACACTCGTCGTGTCCGGGCTGGTGGGGGCGGCCGTCGCCTGGCTGTTGATCAGCCGGTTCTACGGCGCGTTTCCCGAACTGCCGTGGCTGCCCGCGGTGACCATCGCGGCGTTGGCGGTGCTGGAGGGCTACGCGGCGGTCACGACCCGGGCGCGGATCGAACGACGCCCCGGCCGGGAACCGGTCGACCCGCTGACCGTGGCCTGGTATGTGGTTTTGGCGAAGGCTTCCTCGCTGGCCGGCGCCATCTTCGCGGGTTTCTCGGCCGGGCTGTTGGCCTGGCTGGTGCTGGAACGCACGCGTGCGGCGATCGACGACATTCCGGCGGCCGCCGCCAACCTGATCGCCTCGCTGGGGCTCGTCGCGGCGGCCCTGTGGCTGGAGCGGTCCTGCCGGGTGCCCGAACAACCCGAGGAAGGTCGGGAGGCCGAACAGCGGCCCGAGTAGCGGCGCGGCCGATCGCCCGGCGCAGGGGATGACGTGCGCGCGACCTGCCCGGTACGGTGCGAACGACAGGTCCATCGATTTATGGACCTGTCCTCCTGGCCGGTTTCGACCCCGCCTACCGCGGAGGCGACCCAACACCCGGGGAGCCGGGTCGGGCGGCGCGTACGACGAGGAAGGCCGCGACATGGCATTTGACGAGTCGATCCACCGCCGGGACGCTCGCGACGCCCAGCCGATCGATTCCGTCGGCGGGCCGGACCCCGGCGCCCGCGAGGTGACCCGGGCGGACCTGGACCTGATCGACGACCTCTTCGACGACCCGACGCACGGCGAGCCCGGTCGGGACCGGATGGCGGTCCATCTGCTCTGGGAGACGGTGCTGCTGGTCGGGATAGCGGTGTTGGTGCTGCGGATCCACCGCGATGTTCCCCACCTGCTGAGTGGCGACGAGCTGAACCGGCTCCTGGTGGCCGGTGCGGCGCTGGGGTTGTTGGCCGTGGCGGCGGGGCTGACCCTGCGTGCCGCGGTGCCCAATCTCGCGCTCGGCCCGATCACGATCATCGCCGCACGGTACTTCGACGGGAACCCTGATCCGGCGGCCGCCATCGGTCCCGCCTTGCTCGCCGCGACCCTGCTCGGGTTGGCGCTCGCGGTGATCGTCGTGGGGTTGCACGTCCCGGCGTGGGCGGCGAGCCTCGCTGTCGGTCTGGCCGTGATCGCCCTGGTGAAACCGTCGGTCGAGGTGTTCGGCCCGCCGGCGTGGGACCCGCTGCGCTACTCGGGTTATCTCGCGGGCGGGGTCGCGGCGCTGTCGGTCCTCGGGGGTCTGTTCGGCATGATCAAGGTGATTCGTCGGACGCTCGGGCGGTTCCGGCCGGTGGCCGACCCGGCGCAGCGTCGGGGCGTCGGAGCCGCCGTGGTGAGCGGGGCGGTCCTGCTGGCGTCGGTGGTGCTGGCGGTGTTCGCCGGGGCGCTGTTGGCGGCTGCGCCGCAGGTGTGGTCCGCGTCGGCCCTGGAGTGGAGCGGACTGGCGCTCGGTGCCGCGCTGCTCGGTGGCGCGAGTGCCTTCGGCCGTCGTGGCGGGATCTTCGGCAACGTGCTCGCGATCGCACTGCTCACGCTGACCGTCGCGTACGTGGGCGAGCGGGGCTGGGATGTCGGGCCGGGCGCGGTGGCGGCGGGGGCCATCCTGCTCGGTTTGGTGGTCACCCGCCTGGTGGAGACCTTCGGTCGGCCCCGTCCGGTGCCCGTCGGCGACGACGGATCGCCGGATGATCCGTCGGACGACTGGCGCGGGCCCTGGTCGGACCCGCAGGATTCGTGGTCCTTCCCGCTACCCGCTCAGCCCACCGACCGTCGATCGCACCTGCGGGGCAGATGACCGCCTGCTGCCACCGGCCAGACCGGGAGTCGTTATGCCGCTACTCTCGGTGACATGACGGAACCGCGGCGCCCCACCTTCGCTGAGCTCGACGCGCTCACCACGGAGGAACTGCGCGAGCGGGCCTTCGCCCTGGCGCGCGTACGGCGGGACGTCGGGTTCTTCTGGTCGGTCCTGCGACACCTGCCGGACGCGGACGAGGCCGAGATGCTCGACGGCGCACCCAACACGGTGGGGCCCACCGTTGACGAGGCGGTGGCCCTGTGGCGGGAGTTGACCGGCCACGGGTACGGCGAGGCGGAGCCGCTCCTGCGCGCGGCCTTCATCGACTACCTGCTCCGTCATTGATCTACCCCGTCCACCGGGTCGAACAGCCGATGACGGCGCAGCAGACCCAGTAGCGCGCCGTCCGGGTCCGTGACGCGCGCCCGGTCGGTGCCCGCGTCGATCATGGCGGCGAGTGCCGCGTAACGCGTCGTGCCGAGCGGCACCGTGGGCAAGCGGTCGTCGCTGCCGCCCGCCGCGGCGGGCAGGGGGTCCAGCAGTTCGTGGCCGACCGGAAGCACCGCGAGTCGGCGGATGCCACGATCGGCGCCGACGAACCTGCGTACGAAGGGGGTGGCCGGCTTCCCGAGGATCGTGGCGGGTGGGGCGTGCTGCTCCAGTCGGCCGCCTTCGGACAGCACCGCGATCCGGTCGCCGAGGCGAACCGCCTCATCCAGGTCGTGCGTGACCAGCACGATCGTCTTGCGGACCGCGGCCTGCAGCCGCAGGAACTCCTCCTGCAACCGTACCCGGATGACCGGGTCCACCGCGGAGAACGGTTCGTCCATCAGCAGCACGACCGGGTCCGCGGCCAGCGCCCGCGCCACACCGACCCGCTGCCGCTGACCGCCGGACAGTTCATGCGGGTAACGGCCGCCGACCTGCGCCGGATCCAGGCCGACCAGCTCAAGCAGCTCATCCGTACGCGCCCGGATCTTCGCTTTGGTCCAGCCGAGCAGACGCGGCACGGTCGCCACATTGGCGCGTACGGTCTGATGTGGAAAGAGACCGACGTCCTGGATGACGTAGCCGATCCGGCGACGCAACCGGACCGGGTCGACCCGGGTGATGTCGGTGCCGTCCAGCAGGATTCGACCGGAGGTCGGCTCGACGAGTCGGTTGATCATCCGCAGTACGGTGGACTTGCCGCAGCCCGATGGTCCGATGAGGACGAGGAGCTCGCCGGCCCGGACCTCAAGGCTCAGATCGTCGACCGCGACCGTGCCGTCCGGATACCGTTTGCCGACCCCTTCGAGGGTGATCGCGGCGGCCTCGCGCGCCCGGACCGCTCCGCGCCGATTCGCGGGTCCGGCGACGTCGGGGGCCCGCACGGTAACGTCCACCTGTGTTCCTCCGGCCGACCTATCGGGAAGACCCGGGCAACCCCTGGTTCTCCTGGCAGTACCTACGGGACAACTCGGACCTCATCCGAGAGGCGCTGGGCGAACACGTGCTGTTGACCGTGCCGGCCGTGCTGCTGGCCGCGCTGGCCGCGATCCCGCTGGCGATCACGGCGTACTGGTTCCGCGCCCTCACCGGGCCGATTCTCGCATTCACCGGGGTGCTCTACACGATCCCGTCGTTGGCGTTGCTCACCTTCCTCGCCCCGTACGTGGGGACGACCAATCCCGCCTCCGTGCTGATCGCCCTGGTGTTGTACGCGCTGCTGTTGATGGTCCGCAACACCCTCGCCGGGCTCGTCGGCGTGCCGGCGGCGGTGCGCGATGCGGCGGCCGGCATGGGGTACGGCCGTCTCGGGCGGCTGCTGCGGGTGGAGTTGCCGCTGGCTGTGCCGAGCATCCTCACCGGGGTGCGACTGGCCACGGTCTCGACCGTGGCGCTGGTGACCGTGGGCGCGTTGATCGGGTACGGCGGCCTGGGCGACCTCATCCTCAGCGGCTTCCGGAACAACTTCTACCGCGCCCAGATCCTCACCGGCACGTTGTTGTCCGTGGGCCTGGCGTTGGCGCTGGACCTGCTGCTCGCCGGACTCGGACGGCTGCTCACCCCGTGGGCGGCCCGCAGGGGTGCGCGGTGATGGCGGACGGCGGGCCGATCCGGCAGGCGGTCGTCTGGCTCAACGACCCGCTCAACTGGACCAACCCGGGTGGGATTCTGGACCGGCTCGGTGAGCACGCGGCCATCTCGGCCGGTGCGGTGGCGCTCGCGGCGGTGATCGCCTGGCCGCTCGGGCTCTGGCTGGGGCACACCGGTCGCGGCGGCGGGCTCGTCGTACTGATCGCCAACGTGACCCTGGCCATCCCGACGCTCGCGCTGTTGACCATCCTGCCGCTGACCTTCCTCGGATTCGGTCGCCGGGCGGTGGTCGTCGCGCTCGCGGTCTTCGCGGTGCCGCCGTTGCTCGCCAACACCTACACCGGCGTACGGCAGGTCGACGACGGGGTCCGGGCCGCCGCCCGGGGCATGGGGCTGTCCGCCTGGCAGCTACTCGCCCGGGTGGAGCTGCCGCTCGCGGCGCCGTACATCGCGGCCGGGCTGCGCACCGCCGCTGTGCAGGTCGTGGCCACCGCCACGCTCGCCACCTTCGTCAACGGCGGTGGTCTCGGCCAGATCATCGGGGCCGGCTTCGGGTTGGGGATCGCCGTGGGCGGCGGTCAGATGCTGGCCGGGGCGCTGCTCGTCGCGGTCTTCGCCCTGCTTGTCGAGGGTGGACTGGCGGTGGTCGAACGGGCGGTCACGCCGCGCGCGCTGCGCACGGCCCGGGCGGCGGGGCGAGGAACGTCAGACCCGGCGACAACGATGGCACGGCGGTAGACGACCGACACGCGTTGCCTGGCTGAACGAAGGGAGAAGACGAATGAGGGAGCGGCAGCCGAGCCGGAGAGCACCGTTGCTGCTCGGCGTCGTCGGGGTCCTGGCGACGGGGATTCTCGCCGGGTGCGGGGAGGCCGGATCGTCCGGTGCCCAGCCACCTCCGACGGCGGGGGCCGGCGGGGCCGGCTGTGCTCCGGTTCCCGGTGAGGGCCTCGTCGTGCTCGCCGACGACAAGGCCCTGCAGAACACGGACAACATCATCCCCGCGGTGAACGCGCAGGCGGCCGAGCCGGAGCTGATCGCGGCGCTCGACCGGGTGTCCGCCGCGCTCGACACGAGCAAACTCATCGAACTCAACAAGGCGGTCGACATCGAGCGCAGCACGCCGAAGGCCGCTGCAGAGGAGTTCGCCGCCCGAGCCGGGTTGACCACCAAGCTGGCCCGAGGATCGGGGCGCAGCGTGGTGGTCGGTGCGGGGAACTTCAGCGAGAGCCAGACCCTCGGGGAGCTTTACCGGATCGTGCTCGACGCGGCCGGCTACCAGGCGCGGGTCCAGCAGATCGGCAACCGGGAGCTGTACGAGCCGGCCCTGGAGAAGGGTGAGATCCAGGTGGTCCCCGAGTACGCCGCGACCATGGCCGAGTTCCTCAACAAGAAGGTCAACGGCGCACAGGCGGAGCCGATCTCGTCGCCGGACCTGGACCGGACGGTGGCGGGGTTGCGCGCCGTCGGGCAGCGGGTCGGTGTCGTCTTCGGCCAGCCCTCGCCGGCGCAGAACCAGAACGCGTTCGCGGTGACCGAGGCGTTCGCCGACAGGTACGGTGTGCGGTCGTTGTCGGAGCTGGCGGCCAAATGCTCGGGGGCGGCGACGATCCTGGGTGGTCCGCCGGAATGCCCGCAACGGCCGAAGTGCCAGCTCGGCCTGGTCGAGGTGTACGACTTCCACGCCGGATCGTTCAGCACGCTCGACGCGGGTGGTCCCCAGACCAAGAACGCGCTGCGTACCGGTGCGATCAGTGTGGGCTTGGTGTTTTCCTCCGATGCCGAGCTAGCCGTCGGTTGACCAGTGTCAACCGAACGGTTGACCGGCCGCGGACGTCCGGAAGCGGGCCGGCGTCGAACCGAACCCGGCGCCGGCCTATTTGCTGAGCGGCTCGCTCTCGGTACTCTCCAGGCATGCCGGCCCCAGATGCCACCACGCACAAAGGGGGGCGGCCGCTGCTGACCGTGCTGTTCTGGATCGGGGTCGGCCTGGCCGCGATCGCCGCTGTCCTGCTGTTGGTCGCGGACAGCAACGGCCTGCTGCGGATCGCCGCCGTGCTCGCTTTGCTGTCCGTCGTCCTCATCGGACTATCGGTCTCCCTGCGCGGGGACGCCGGATCGCTCCGGGACGAACTGGAGGAGGTCCTCTTCGAAGAGATCGACGGCCTGCACCGCGATGTGCGCAAGGACATCGAAACCGCGGCGCGGGCCACGCACCGGTCCTTCGGAGAGAAACTGCAGGCGCTGCAAAGCCAGGTCGAACTGCTCCGCGAGCAGTTGGCGGCGGGCTATCCCCAACCAGTCGGCGGCGCCGCCGTCCCACCGGGTGGCCATGCGCCCACCGCGGATCCCGAACCGGCCGGCAACGGCCCAGGGCATGCCTGGGAGTCCGGGCGATCGGATGCTGCTCGTCACCGGGGCGTGGACGGTCACCCTGGCGGGGACGTGCGCCCGGGGGTACCCGAACCACCGGGGCGTGCCCGCTTCGGCCGACCGGCCGGTGCCGCAGCCGTCGCCAGGCCGCCGACCGGGGTGGTGCGGCACACCGAGACGGTGCAGGTGACCCGACACACGATCGTCGGCTCGGGTGACGAGCCGTCGGGCGCAGTGACCTACGGCCGGGCGGCACCGCCGCGGCAGCCGCTGACGGACGCGGCGGACGAGACCGGCTGGACCGACGGCTGGACCAGTGACCGGTGGGCGGCCGCCCACGCCGACGAGCGGGGCCGCGAGTTCCGGGTCGGGGAGCGGCGGGCCGCGATACGCGCCGACGAGGCGGGCATGGAGTTGCGGGTCGAGGACCGCTGGGCGGCGGCGGGATCCTGGTCGGACGGGTGGGACCGGTCCGACACCGGACCCGGCCACCCCGGCGACTACGGGTATCCGGCGCGGGGTTTCGCACCGCAAGTGGACTTCGGGCCGGCCGACGAGCGGTGGCGGTAGCCGCCGGAACTACTTGTCGACGTCGCCGACGACGAAGAACATCGAGCCGAGGATCGCGATCAGGTCGCTGACGGCGCAGCCGGGGACCAGCGCGGAGAGAGCTTGGACGTTCGCGTACGAGGCGGTCCGCAGCTTCAGCCGCCACGGCGTCTTGTCGCCCCGGGAGACCAGGTAGTAGCCGTTGATGCCGAGCGGGTTCTCCGTCCACGCGTACGTGTGCCCCTCGGGTGCCCGAACCACCTTCGGTAGGCGCACGTTGACCGGCCCGCGGATCCGGTCGACTCGTTCGAGGCACTCCTCGGCCAGGTCGAGGGAGACGTGCACCTGATCCAGCAGCACCTCGAACCGGGCGTGGCAGTCGCCGGCGGTGCGGGTGACCACCGGCACCGTAAGCCACCGGTACGCCAGGTAGGGCTCGTCGCGGCGCAGGTCGATGTCCAGACCGGAGGCCCGGGCCACCGGACCGGACACACCGAACGCCGCCGCGTCTGCGGCGGTCAACACCCCCACCCCGACGGTACGGGCCAGGAAGCGCTCGTCGTGCCGGATGAGGTGGTCCAGGCCGGGAAGCAGGCGCCGGACCTCGCCGACGGCCGCCCGGGCGCGACGCGTCCACCCGGCCGGAACCTCCTCCTTGAGGCCGCCCACCCGGTTGAACATGTAGTGGATCCGGCCGCCGCTGACCTCCTCCATGACCGCCTGCAGGGCCTCGCGGGCCCGGAACGCATCGATCGCCGTGGCACCGAGTTCCGGCGGGTAGGACCCGAGGAACATCAGGTGGTTGAGCACCCGGTTAAGTTCGGCGAGCGCGGTGCGCAGCCAGACCGCCCGCTCCGGCACCTCCAGGCCCATCAGCCGTTCGACGGCGAGTACCACGCCCAGCTCGTTGGCGAACGCCGACAGCCAGTCGTGCCGGTTGGCGAGCATGACGATCTGCCGGTAGTCGCGGACCTCGAACAGCTTCTCCGCGCCCCGGTGCAGGTAGCCGACGATCGGCTCGCAGGAGACCACCCGGTCGCCGTCCACCACCAGCTTGAGTCGCAGCACCCCGTGCGCGGACGGATGCTGTGGGCCGAGGTTGATGACCAGGTCGTCGGGGTCCAGGCCGGTTCCGGTTCCCGCCGTGACCGCACGGGGCGCGCTCCGCAGACTCACGCCGCCCATCGTGCCATTCCCCGGGGGTGGATCACCGACTGAGCTCGGCGACCGCCGGGGACAGCCCGACCGGCTGCAACAGCCACCAGTGACCGCCGAGCCCGGTGGGGTCGAGGAGCTCGGCGGCGGCCGACGCGGCGGCCAGCGCCCGTACGTAGCCGGCCGGGTCGGTGGTGGCGTCGGCGAGCGGCGGTCGGGTCGCGTCGACGCCGAGGGCCGCCAGCGCCTTCCGCTGCGGGACCAGCACGTACGGCCGACCGGCGGCGGCCGAGCCCGCGGCCGCTACGGCGTCCACGGCGACGTGCGCGGTGATGTCGCAGGTGCCGTCGGGTACCGGGGGCACCTGGCGGCCGGCGTGGAAGCCGGTCAACGTGCCGCCGTGGGGTCGGGCGTCGCGCAGGTGACCGTAGTCGACGGCGAGGGCCAGCCCGCGGTCGAGCGCCCGTACCGCGGCGGCCCAGGCGAGGTCCCGGGGGAGTCCGATCTCAGCCCGCCCGCCCGGGGTGGCCGGCCACCATCGGGCCAGCCAGTCGGCGTCCGCATCGGTGACCGGCTCGCCGGGTGCTTCGCTTGCCGTCGCCGGGTCGACGGTCAGGTAACGCCACCCGGTCAGGCTCGACTCGGCCACGTCGAGCGGGACGTTGTCGAGCCATTCGGTGGCGATGAGCAGGCCGGTCACCCCGCTGGGCAGGCGGTCGCGCCATTCGATGGCCGCGGGCAGCGACTCCGGGCGCGGTGCGAGTTCCACGGCGGTCAGCCGCAGCCGGTGATGGAGCCGGGGTGCGGCCCCGGCGGCGAGGACGGTGAGCAGTTCGCCGCGGCCCGCCCCGACGTCCACGACGTGGAGGGGGTCCGGGTGTCCGAGTGCCGTGTCGACGCGTTCCAGCAGTCGCAGCAGCGCCGTGCCGAGCAGCGGCGAGGCGTTGGCGCTGGTCCGGAAGTGTGCGCCGGGTCCGCCGCCGCTGACGAAGAACCCGTCCGGTCCGTACAGGGCGGCGGTCATCGCCGTACGCCAGGGCACCCTCACGCGTCTCCTCCCGCGGTAGAACGACGATCCGGTGGGCCGGCTCGTGAAGGTTTTCACATCAGTCTTGTGCCGTGCAGACGACGGCCGATACTGGCAGGTGACCGGTACCACTGCTAGAGGACTGGATCATGCCATGAACGCACCGTCTCGGGTGCGTCCGGCCGACCGGGGCCGGGCCGCCACGCCACCGGCCGATTTCCCCCGTTTTCTCACCTTCGGTGTCATCGGTGCCGGCCGGGTGGGCACTGTCCTCGGAGCAGCTCTGGCGCGCGCCGGTCACCGAATCGTCGCCGTCTCCGGCACCTCCGCCGCCGCGCGGGCACGAATCGCCGACCTGCTGCCCGAGGTTCCCGTCCGCTCACCGGAACGGGTGGCGCGCGCCGCCGTCGACCTCCTTGTGATCGCCGTTCCGGACGACTCGCTCGCCGAGGTCGTCGCCGGTCTCGCCACCGCCCGGGCGGTACGGCCCGGCCAGCTCGTGGCGCACACCTCCGGCGCGCACGGGCTCGGTGTGCTGGCTCCCCTCGTCGCGATCGGTGTCCGCCCGCTCGCACTGCACCCGGCCATGACGTTCACCGGCACCGCCGCCGATCTGGCGAATCTGCCCGGCACCTCGTACGGGGTGACCGCCCCGGCCGAGCTGCGTCCCCTCGCGGCCCGCTTGGTCGCGGACCTGGGCGGTGTTCCGGAGTGGGTCGCCGAGGAGCGCCGGGTGCTCTACCACGCGGCGCTCGCGCACGGCGCGAACCACCTGGTCACCCTGGTCAGCGAGGCTGCGGACCGGCTGCGGGAGGCGGGGGTCGCCCGGCCGGACAAGGTGCTCGGTCCGCTGTTGCGCGCCGCGTTGGAGAACACGCTGCGGATGGGTGACGACGCGCTGACCGGCCCGGTGTCCCGGGGGGATGCGGGAACCGTCGCCCGGCATCTCGACGAGCTTGCGCGGACCGCCCCGGAGTCGCTGCCCGCTTACCTGGCGCTGGCCCACCGCACCGCGGCCCGGGCGATCGCCTCCGGCCGGCTGCGGACGGTCGACGCGGCGCTGATGCTGGACGTTCTGGCCAGTCGGGGCCGGGAGTTGGCCGACCGGGAGCGGGAGGCGGTGGCATGACCCGTCTGATTCGTACCCGGGCCGAGTTGGGTGTCGCGCGTCGGGAGCTGACCGGGACGGTGGCGGTCGTGATGACCATGGGCGCCCTGCATTCCGGACATGAGGCGCTGATCCGTGCCGCCCGCGAGCGGGCCGATCACGTGCTCGTGACGATCTTCGTGAATCCGCTGCAGTTCGGCCCGAACGAGGATTTCGATCGCTACCCCCGGACCCTGGACGCCGATCTCGAACTGTGCCGGCGGATCGGGGTGGACGTGGTGTTCGCGCCGTCGGTGGCGGAGATGTACCCGAGCGGCGAACCGCTGGTACGGGTGAACCCGGGGCCGCTCGGCGGCCGGCTGGAGGGCGCCAGCCGTCCGGGTTTCTTCGACGGGGTGCTGACCGTGGTCCTCAAGTTGCTTCAGCTCACCCGTCCCGACGTGGCGTTCTTCGGGGAGAAGGACTACCAGCAGCTCACTTTGGTCCGGCGGATGGTCCGGGATCTCGACCTGCCGGTGGAGGTCGTGGGGGTGCCCACCGTGCGGGAGCCGGACGGGCTCGCCCTGTCCAGCCGTAACCGGTATCTGTCGGAGCAGGAGCGCGCCGACGCGTTGACGCTGTCCGGCGCGTTGCGGGCGGGGGCCGGCGCGGCCGAGCGGGGGCTCGGCCCGGAGGGCACCCTGGCCGTGGCGCACGAGACCTTCGCCCGCGGCGCGGCGGGGGCGTCGGACGGCAGCGTCCGGTTGGACTATCTGGTGCTCACCGACCCGGAGCTGGGGCCCGCGCCGGCGGCCGGCCCCGGCCGCCTGCTGGTGGCCGCCTGGGTCGGCACCACCAGACTGATCGACAACTGCGCGGTCGATCTGGCCGCGCCGCTCACCGATGGCCGGCACCGCTGAGCGGTGTGGGAATGCGGGGCGGCTGGCACCGGTTTGCCCGATTAGCTGAGCGAGCAGAGGAAACGCGATGTATCGCACCATGTTGAAGTCCAAGATCCACCGGGCGACGGTGACCCAGGCCGATCTGCACTATGTCGGCTCGCTCACCGTGGACCAAGATCTGCTCGATGCGGCCGATCTTCTCCCCGGCGAGCAGGTCGCCGTGGTCGACGTGACGAACGGGGCGCGGCTGGAGACGTACGTCATCCCGGGCGAGCGCGGCAGCGGGGTGATCGGCGTCAACGGGGCCGCCGCCCACCTGGTGCACCCCGGAGACCTGGTGATCATCATCTCGTACGCCCAGATGGACGACGCCGCGGCGCGCACCTATCAGCCGCGGATCGTGCACGTGGACGGGGCGAACCGCATCGTCGACCTGGGGTCGGACCCCGCGGCCGCGGCCCCCGGCATGCTCGGCGACCTGGTTCGCGGCGATCGGGTCGCCGTCGGCTGACCGGCGTGCGCGCCGGCACCGGTCGGCGGTCGGCCTCACTTTGGCCTGACCCGCTCACCTGAGCGCCCACCGAACGTGTTGACTGTCCCTATGCGTCTTGCGACACCCGAACTGCCCGTGCTGCCCGGGTTGCTGGCCGCCCCGGCACCCGGCTGGGTCGAGACCACCGATGTGGTCGTGGTGGGCTCGGGTGTCGCCGGGCTGACCGCGGCGCTGCACCTGCGGGAGGTCGGCCTGCACGTCACCGTGGTGACGAAGGTGGACATGGATGAGGGCTCCACCCGCTGGGCGCAGGGCGGCATCGCGGCGGTGCTCGATCCGATGGACACCCCGGAGGCCCACGCCCGCGACACCGAGATCGCCGGGGTGGGGCTGTGCGACCCGGCCGCGGTGCGGGTGCTGGTGGCGGAGGGGCCGGACCGGTTGCGCGAGCTGATTCGGGTCGGCGCGGAGTTCGACCGCAACCCGGACGGCTCGTTGATGCTGACCCGGGAGGGCGGGCACCGCGCGGACCGGATCGTGCACGCCGGCGGTGACGCCACCGGCGCGGAGGTGCAGCGGGCGCTGCACGTCGCCGTGCAACGCGACCCGTGGATCCGGCTCTTCGAGCACGCGTTGGTGCTCGACCTGATCAAGGCGGCCGACGGGCGAGCCTGCGGGGTGACGCTGCACGTACTGGGCGAGGGCACCGAGGAGGGGGTGGGGGCGATCCTCGCCCGGGCGGTGGTGCTCGCCACCGGCGGGATGGGTCAGATGTTCAGCGCGACGACCAACCCGGCGGTGTCGACCGGTGACGGGGTGGCGCTGGCGTTGCGGGCCGGAGCCGCCGTCACCGATGTGGAGTTCGTCCAGTTCCACCCGACCGCGCTGTATCTGCCTGACGCCGGTCCGGACGACGGGTCGGGTGACGGCACCCGGTCGGCCCGTACCCCGGGTGGGGCGCAGCTGCCGCTGGTGTCCGAGGCGTTGCGCGGCGAGGGCGCCCACCTGGTCGACTCGGACGGCAAACGCTTCATGGTCGGCCAGCACGAGCTGGCCGAGCTGGCTCCGCGCGACGTGGTCGCCAAGGGCATTCACCGGGTGATGCTCGCCGAGGGCACCGACCACGTCTACCTGGACGCCCGCCATCTGGGGGCGGACTTTCTGGCCCGGCGGTTCCCGACCATCGTGGCGTCCTGCCGGGCCGCGGGCATCGAGCCGGCCGCGGATCTGATCCCGGTGGCGCCCGCCGCCCACTACGCCTCCGGCGGTGTCCGCACCGATCTGCACGGCCGCACCTCCATCCCCGGCCTGTACGCCTGCGGCGAGGTGGCCTGCACCGGGGTGCACGGGGCGAACCGCCTGGCCAGCAACTCGTTGCTGGAGGGCCTCGTCTTCTCCCGGAGGATCGCCCAGGACATCGCGCGCGACCTGCCGCCGCAGGCTGATCCCGCGCCCGGCGGCGCCTGGTCCGGCGGCTCGGGCTGGGTGGTGGATCCCCGGATCCGTGCCGACCTGCAGCGGGCGATGACCCGTGGCGCGGGCGTGCTGCGGTCGGCCGAATCGCTGTCGGCGACCGCTGCGGAGCTGGCCCGACTGGGTTCGACCAGGGGCGCGGCCCGCACGGCGAGCTGGGAGGCGACCAACCTGCTCACCGTCGCGTCGGCGCTCGCCGCGGCGGCGTACCTTCGCCAGGAGACCCGCGGCTGCCACTGGCGGGACGACTTCCCGGCGGAGCGGGACGAATGGCGGGGCCACCTGGTCGGCACCATCACCGCCGACGGAAGCTTGACTCAGACCTGGGAGGCATTGACATGAGGTCGTCAACCGAGGCGGCGTTGCGGGCCGACGGGCTTGATCCGGCGGCGGTCGAGCGGATCGTCCGGGCCACGCTGGAGGAGGATCTCGGCCCGGACGGCCTGGACGTGACCACCGCCGCGACCATCCCGCCCGACCAGGTCGACACGGGCGAGCTGGTGGCCCGTGGGGACGGTGTGGTGGCCGGTCTGGTCGTGGCGGCCGCGGTGTTCGAGCTCGCCGATGAGATCTGGTCCCGTCTCGCCGGCACCGGGCAGCCGCAGGTGGAGGTAACGCTCAAGGCCCGCGACGGGGACCGGGTCACCCGCGGCGAGGTGCTGGCCGTGGTCACCGGTCGTACCCGGTCGCTGCTCACCGCCGAGCGCACCGCGCTGAACCTGCTGTGTCGCATGTCGGGGGTGGCGACCCACACCCGGGCCTGGGCGGACGCGCTGCATGGCACCAAGGCGACGGTGCTGGACACCCGCAAGACCACGCCGGGCCTGCGGATTCTGGAGAAGTACGCGGTCCGGGCCGGGGGTGGCACCAACAAGCGCATGGGCCTGTACGACGTCGCGATGATCAAAGACAATCACAAGCTCGCCGCGGGCGGGATCACTGCCGCCTACCGTCGGGTGCGGGAGACGTTTCCCGAGGTGGCGGTTCAGGTCGAGGTGACCACCGTGGCGGAGGCGGTCGAGGCGGTCGACGCCGGTGCGGATTTTCTGCTCTGCGACAACATGTCCCCGGACGTGTTGCGTGAGGTGGTCGCCGCGGTGGGCGAGCGGGCGGAGCTGGAGGCGACCGGCGGCCTGACCCTGGCGAGGGCGGCGGAGTACGCGGCGACCGGCGTCGACTATCTGTCCGTCGGCGCGTTGACCCACTCCTCGCCGATCCTCGATATCGCCCTGGATCTCGCCCGATGATCCGGTGGAGGCGGCCGGTGGGTGCCCACCCGGTGATTGTCTAGGCTTCGACCGTGCTGCTCTGCATCGACATCGGAAACACCAACACGGTGCTGGCCACCTTCGACGGGGAGACGTTGGTCCACTCGTGGCGGATCAAGACCGACGCCCGGTCGACCGCTGACGAGCTGGGTCTGCTCTACCGTGGGCTGCTCGCCGGCGACGCGGTGGAAATCACCGGCGTGGCCGCCTGCTCGACGGTGCCGGCCGCGCTGCGCTCCCTGCGCACGATGCTGGACCGCTACTACGGCGACGTGCCCAGTCTGATCGTGGAGCCGGGGGTGAAGACCGGCGTCCCGCTGGTGATCGACAACCCCAAGGAGGTCGGTGCCGACCGGGTGGTCAACACGTTGGCGGCGTACGCGTTGCACGGGGGGCCGGCGGTGGTGGTGGACATCGGCACCACGACCACCTTCGACGCGGTCAGCGCCCGCGGGGAGTTCCTCGGCGGGGCGTTCACCCCGGGCATCGAGATCTCCTTCGACGCGCTGGCGGCGCGGGCGGCGCAGTTGCGCAAGGTGGAGCCGGCCCAGCCCCGTTCGGTGATCGGTAAGAACACCGTGGAGTGCCTGCAGGCCGGCATGTATTTCGGCTACGCCGGGTTGATCGACCGGATCGTCGATCGGATGGCCGAGGAGCTCGGCACGCTCCGTGCGGTGATCGCCACCGGCGGGCTGGCGCCCGTGGTGTTGGACGAGTGCCGCACCATCACCCACCACGAGCCGATGATCACGCTGATCGGTCTGCGGATGGTCTACGAGCGTAACCGGATGTGACGTCGATCCGTGGGCGCGATTATCCGGTAACGGTGTCCGAAGCGCCTGAGTACGCTCGGGGGTCGTACCCCGGTCCCACTCCCTGCGAGGAAGCACGCCGTGAGCCAGCAGCCTGTCGTTTCGACCGATGCCGCAGATGACCTGCCCGAGCAGATGCGGGTTCGCCGCGAGAAGCGGGACCGGATGTTCGCCGAGGGCGTCGAACCGTACCCGGTCGGCTATCCCCGCACCACGACGCTAGCGGATATCCGTGCCCGCTACGCCGACCTGCCGATCGACACCGGCACGGGGGACGTCGTCTCGGTGACCGGTCGGGTGATCTTCCTCCGCAGCACCGGCAAGCTCTGCTTCGCCACCTTGCGGGAGGGGGACGGCACCGAGTTGCAGGCGATGTTGTCCCTGGACCGGGTCGGCCGGGAACAGCTCGACGCCTGGAAGCGCCTGGTGGACATCGGCGACCACGTCGGGGTGACCGGTGAGGTGATCAGCAGCCGTCGCGGCGAGCTGTCCGTGCTGGCCGACTCGTTCGCGATCACCGCCAAGGCGCTGCGCCCGCTGCCGGTGGCGCACAAGCCGTTGAGCGAGGAGATGCGTGTCCGGCAACGGTACGTGGATCTGATCGTCCGGCCTCAGGCCCGCAAGACGGTACGGACCAGGGCCGCGGCGGTCCGCAGCCTGCGCGACGCACTGCACGCCCGGGGCTTCATCGAGGTGGAGACGCCGATGTTGCAGCTGCTGCACGGCGGTGCCGCGGCGCGACCTTTCGTGACCCATAGCAATGCGCTCGACACCGACTTGTATCTGCGAATCGCGCCGGAGCTTTATCTCAAGCGTTGTGTGGTCGGCGGTATCGAACGGGTCTTTGAGATCAACCGGAACTTCCGGAATGAGGGGATAGATTCCTCCCACTCGCCCGAGTTCGCCATGCTCGAGCTTTACGAAGCGTACGGCGACTACAACACGATGGCGACCCTGACTCGGGAACTGGTGCAGGGGGCGGCCGAGGCGGTCTGCGGATCCCACGTCGTCACGCACGCCGACGGGACGGAGTTCGACCTCGGCGGCGAGTGGCGCTCTGTGACGCTTTATGGCTCGTTGTCCGAGGCGCTCGGTGAAGAGGTGACCGTCGAGACCGATATGGCGACGCTGCGCGATTACGCGGACAAGGCCGGTTTGTCGGTGGATCCGAAATGGGGGCCGGGCAAGCTCGCCGAGGAACTGTTCGAGGAGCTAGTGGTACCGCGCCTGATCGCGCCGACCTTCGTCCGTGACTAC
Organism: Micromonosporaceae bacterium; assembly: GCA_036381835.1. GTDB lineage: Bacteria > Actinomycetota > Actinomycetes > Mycobacteriales > Micromonosporaceae > DASULK01. The sequence continues at coordinate 2,264 of DASVCA010000222.1, read as the reverse complement.
CCGGAGGAGACCAGTCCGCTGACCCGTTCCCACCGGGAGCAGCCGGGGCTGACCGAGAAGTGGGACCTCTACGTGCTCGGCGTCGAGCTCGCCACGGCGTACTCGGAGCTCGTCGACCCGGTGATCCAGCGGGAGCGGCTGATCGCTCAGGCGCAGCTCGCGGCTCGGGGGGATGAGGAGGCGATGCGGCTCGACGAGGACTTCCTGCGGGCCATGGAGTACGGCATGCCCCCGATGGGCGGTATGGGAATGGGAATCGACCGGCTACTCATGGCACTCACGGGCCTCGGAATTCGGGAGACCATACTCTTCCCATTGGTCCGCCCGGAGTAAGCCCCCGCTGGGCAACCCCGATCAATCGTGCGCGTCTATTGGCGTAATCTGGTTCCCGCAGGTTATCGTGCAGCGACAGCTCTGGTAAATGTGGGAGGCTTAAGTGGCGCGACGTGAAATCGTCGTCATCTACGATGACTTGGACGGTACGGAGGGGGCCGAGACGGTCAAGTTCGGGCTCGACGGCGTCCAGTACGAGATCGATCTAGCGGAAAACAACGCGACCAAGTTGCGTGAGGCGCTCGCGCCGTTCATCGCCCGCGCCCGTAGAGCGGGCCGCGGTGGCGTGGTCGTCGGCGGCCGGGCGGCGCGCGGTCGCGCGACGATCGATCGGGAGCAGAACAAGGCGATTCGTGAGTGGGCGAAGCGGGAGGGCAAGCCGATCTCCGGCCGTGGCCGCATCCCGCAGGAGATCATTGACGAGTACCACGCACGGGCGGGTCGCTGACTGATCCTCCGTTCACCGGGCCCGAGCGTCACGCTCGGGCCCGGTTCGCGTTCGGGCCGGGATCGGCCGATCGCCCCGGGCCGCGCCCGGTGTCCGGTTTTCCACAGGCCGGCCGCTTCCGGAGCTCGGGTCGGCCCCGTGTCGCGTGGCCGCTAGCCAGGGCGTTCCTGGGGAAGATCCCGCCCGCGCCCGGCGTTATCCACAACCGGTGGACAAGGTTGTCCACAACCTGTGGACAGGTGGCCGTCAAGGTCGGCCGGAGGCCGGCATCGGCCGTCGCGACCGTCGGGTGACGGCTTGCGACACCCGTCGACGCACGGCGGCGATTTCGCTCTGCGCGTACAGCGCGGGTTACGGGAACATCCGTCGAGCGGGCAGGGTTGGCTATAACGACGCGGACTGGACGAATCCGGCAACGCTGGAACCTTAGAAGAGGCGGTCCGCAGGGATAGAGTAAGCGCACGGGCGTCCCCCCGGACGTCGGGGCCGCCGGCCCCCAGCTTGACCAGCAAGATCGAGTGCGCACGGCACGTGAGGAGCACGAGGGCATGTTCGAGCGGTTCACCGACCGAGCGCGGCGGGTTGTCGTCCTGGCTCAGGAAGAGGCCCGGATGCTCAACCACAACTACATCGGGACGGAGCACATCCTGCTCGGCCTCATCCACGAAGGTGAAGGGGTCGCGGCGAAGGCGTTGGAGAGCCTCGGCATCTCGCTGGAGGGCGTCCGTCAGCAGGTAGAGGAAATCATCGGCCAGGGCCAGCAGGCGCCGAGCGGGCACATCCCGTTCACCCCGCGGGCCAAGAAGGTGCTGGAGCTGTCGCTGCGTGAGGCGCTGCAGCTCGGGCACAACTACATCGGCACCGAGCACATCCTGCTCGGCCTGATCCGGGAAGGCGAGGGCGTCGCCGCCCAGGTGCTGGTCAAGCTCGGCGCCGACCTGAACCGGGTCCGCCAGCAGGTCATCCAGCTGCTCTCGGGCTACCAGGGCGGCAAGGAGCCGACCGCGGCCGGCGCGGGCGCGTCCGGCGAGAGCACGCCGTCGACGAGCCTGGTGCTCGACCAGTTCGGCCGCAACTACACGCAGGCCGCGCGCGAGGGGAAGCTCGACCCGGTCATCGGGCGCGAGAAGGAGATCGAGCGGGTCATGCAGGTGCTCTCCCGGCGCACCAAGAACAACCCGGTGCTCATCGGAGAGCCGGGCGTCGGCAAGACCGCCTGCGTGGAGGGGCTTGCCCAGGCCATCGTCCGCGGCGACGTGCCCGAGACGCTCAAGGACAAGCAGCTCTACACCCTGGACCTGGGTTCACTGGTGGCGGGTTCGCGGTCTCGCGGTGACTTCGAGGAGCGCCTGAAGAAGGTGCTCAAGGAAATCAACACCCGCGGCGACATCATCCTGTTCATCGACGAGCTGCACACCCTGGTTGGCGCCGGCGCCGCCGAGGGCGCGATCGACGCCGCCAGCATCCTCAAGCCGAAGCTGGC
>DASVCA010000221.1:0-8586 GCA_036381835.1 Micromonosporaceae bacterium | reverse complement strand
GCGCAGCCCCGTCATCGGAGACCTTCGGGTCGGCAGAGCGAGACGAGGAGTCAAGATGAGCGAGGTCGGGTCGGCCGGTCAGGCCGGAAGGTCACGGCTCGCCGCGGTCCTGCTGCCCATGCTCGGCCTGCTGGTGGCGGTCGGCGCGTGGTGGCTGGTGACCTTCTTCGAGTTGGTGCACCCGGTGGCACTGCCGCCGCCGCAAGACGTGTGGACCGCGTTCATCGCGTCCACCGAACTGCTGCTGGAGTACTCGCTGACCACCGCGTTGGAGACCGTGGTCGGCTTCCTGCTGTCCACCCTGGCCGGCGTGGCGATCGGTCTGACGCTCGCCGCTTCCCGGGTGGTCGAGCGGATGTTCTCGCCCCTGCTGGTCGCGATCAACGCGGTGCCGAAGATCGCTCTCGCACCGCTGCTGGCGGTGACCCTCGGCTGGGGGCAGAAGCCCATTCTGACCATGGTCTTCCTGCTGTGCTTCTTCCCGATCGTGTTGTCGACCGCAACCGGGCTCACCACCACCCCGGCCGACCTCGCGGAACTGGCCCGCTCGCTGGACGCGTCCCGTTGGCAGGCGTTCCGGAAGGTGCGTTTGCCGGCCGCGCTGCCGCAGATCTTCGTCGGATTGAAGGTGGCCATGCCGCTGGCCGCGATCGGTGCGGTGATCGGGGAGCTCCAAGCCGGCAAGGGCGGTCTCGGCTACGCGATCCTGGCCTTCAGCGGGGTCGGGGACACCGCGACCGCATGGGCGGCGATCCTGCTGATCGCGGTGATCAGCATCCTGCTCTACTTCGCACTGGTCGCGATCGAGCGCCTGGCCCTGCCCTGGGTGCGAGAGACGACCTCGGCGCGCTGATCGGCGGGGGCCGGTCCGATCGGACCGGCCCCCGCCGGCGTCAACTGCTGGCCAGCCGCCAGCGTCCACTGCGTACGACGAGCATGGTCAGCGCCTGCGGCATCAGACCGGAGTGGTTGTCGGGCGTCATCCGGATCGGTCCCGAGAGCCCGTCCAGGTGCAGCGTCTCCAGCACGTCCCGGATCAGATCCCGGCTGGGCTGATCCACACCACTGCGCAGCACCGCGTCGACGATGAGCTGGACCGCGTCCGCCGCCATCGACGAGTAGCCGGCGTAGCTGCCGTAGCGGGAGGTGAAGTCCCGGAACCACTGCTTGCGTGACGCCTTCGCCGGAGTGTTCGCGATCACGTCGTCGATGACCATGGTCTGGGTGAAGACCATGAGCGCGCCCTCGGCGGCCGCGGTCACCTCGTTGGGGAGGAAAAGCTTGTCCGCGGTCCCGGCGTCGAAATACATCTGGCCCTGGTACCCGAGATCGTGCGCTTCCTTGGTGGCGACCATGGCCTGCTCGGCGGTGGTCCAGACCAGGAACGCGTCGGGCTCGTCGTAGACCAGTCGCCGGACCGGCTGGCTGAGATCGGTGTCGGTGACCTTCACCCGCTGCGATCCGCGCAGTCTAATGCCGGCCTTTTCGAGCTCGGCGGTCACCGCCGCCAGCCCTTCTCGACCGTAACTGTCATCGGTGTATAGCACGGCGACGGACTTCGTCTTCTGCCGCCGTAGTTCGGCGGCCAGCGCGGCGGCGTTGTCCGCGGCGTTGGGTCCGAGCTTGAACAGGTATTTCCGCTCGGCCACCGGGCTGGCCACCTCGCTGGCCGGAGCGAGCGCGATGGTCGGCACCCGAGCGTCGGTGATGGTCTTCGCCGAGCCGGTCACGCACTCGATGCACCGGCCCATGATGATGGCCTGGACCGCGGGGTTACCGGTGAAGTCGTTGATGTTGCGCAGGGACTCGCTCGGGTCCGAGCGGTTATCGCGGACCTCTAGCCGGATTTTCCGTCCGCCGAGTGCTCCGGACTCGTTGATCTGCTCGACCTTCAGTTCCAGTGCCCGCTGGTACGTCTTGCCTAGGTCGGCCATGGCACCGGAAAGCTCCAGATCGGCCGCGATGACGATGTCCCCGGCTGCCGTCTGTTCGCGGCTCGATTGGCAACCGGTGAGCGTGCCGGCCAGTACGACCGGTGCGAGCAAGGCGAGTGCCACGGAGCGGATTGGCCTCAACTCAGTCCTCCAGGGTGTGGCGCGGTTGGCGACCGGGGTGATCTCCGGTTGTCCTAATTCGAGTGGCGGTGACGGCCACCGAGGGTACTCCGGTGAACGCGAACACTCGCACGCCCGGCCCCGGACCACGGTCCGGAGTCCGTCACACGATGTGGAACAGCCTTCCATATTCCGGAATAGCATCCGAAGTAGATGATCGGTTAAACTCACCAGCCGTGGGCGATGCCTCGGGCCGCATCCATTCGGCCAGCGACCGCTATGGAATCGAGATGCGGGTCTGTGTAAAGTACGGATCCTGTGCCCTCCGACCGATTCATGCCCTGCTGAGAGTTACAAGCTCGGCTTTCTTCTGCTGAACCCATGTCCGTAGCCCCTGCGCTGCGGTCGGTTGCTAATGCAGTTACTTACCGTCGGCAGGTCACACGAGCAGTAGAGCGACGGAGGCGATGTCGTGAGCACCGGACCTACGCCCCTGCCCGAGGCGGAGCGGCAAGGAAGCAGCCGCAGGCGTCGGTGGTTTCCCCGGCTGCGAGACATTCGGATCCGATCCAAACTCGCACTCATCCTCGTCGTGCCGGTGGCCGCCGTCGTCGCCCTGGCCGGGATCCGGATCGTCTCGATCGGCCAGCGTGCCGTGGAAGCACAACTCGTACGGTCACTGACCGCTCTGTCCGCCGATGTGTCGGCGCTCACGCACGAGCTGCAGCGGGAGCGCATGGCCGCGGCACAGTTGCTAGCCGCGCCCGGCACGAAAGCGGAGTCCTACAACCTGCACGTCCGGCAGACGGACGAGCGGATCCGCGCCTACCAGGAGGATCGCCGCGAGCTGGACGACCTGCCCGCATCGGTCGAGTCCCGGCTGAAGATCATCGACGCCCACCTGGCCTCCCTCAACGGCACCCGGCAAGAGGTGCTCGATCGCAAGCAGATGCCGGTGGCCGAAGCGGTCCTGCGGTATGGCGTGATCCTCAACGACCTCGTCGCCTACACCGACACGGTCAGTCAGATCGCCGGTGAGGGTGGGCTCGCGGATTCGCTGCGCGCCATCGCAGCCTTCGCTCGCGCCAAGGCGGGTATCGGCGAGGAACAGGCCGTCACCTTCGCCGCCATCGCTTCCGGCAAGCTCGACGAGGAGCAGTACGCATCCTTCGTGGCTACGCTGACCAGTCAGCAGGAGGCACTGCAGACCTTCGCCCTCGCCGCCACGCCGCGACAGCGCGAACTGGTAGAGAATGTGGTGACCGGCGACGCGGTGGGGCTCGCCGACCGAGTGTCGGCTGAGCTGAGCCGATCGGTCGGCAGCCCGGCACCCGTCCGCGCCGACCAGGCGATGGCGGCCATCGGCGCCGTCCACGACCTGATGCGGTGGGCCGAGGTCCAGTTGGAACAGGACCTGCTCGCGGACGCCGACTCGATCCGAACCACCGTCGTGCGGCAGGCGCTCATCGAGTTCGTCGCGGTACTGATCATCCTTGCGGTCGCCATTGTGCTCGCGGTGGCGCTCGCCCGGTCTCTCAACAACTCGCTGCGCCGGCTTCGCGAGGGGGCGCTGGCAGTGGCGAACCGAGAACTACCGGAGGCCGTCAACCGGCTGCGTGACATTCGTGACCTCGACGACGGCAGTGTCGATGAAGTGGTTCGGCAGGTCCGGGATCCGATCCGGCTGTCCAACCGGGACGAGATCGGTCAGGTGGCGCAGGCGTTCAACGTGGTCCACCGAGAGGCGGTTCGGGTCGCCGCCGAGCAGGCCGCCCTGCGGACCAGCGTGTCGGCGATGTTCCTCAACCTGGCCCGGCGCAGCCAGACGCTGGTTGACCGGATGATCGGTGAACTCGACGCGATCGAGCGGGACGAAGAGGACCCGAAGCGTCTCGCCAAGCTGTTCGAACTCGACCACCTCGCTACCCGGATGCGGCGCAACGACGAGAACCTGCTGGTGCTCGCCGGCGCCGACTCCAGCCCACCCCGTCGTGAGGACGCCCTGCTGATCGACGTCCTGCGTGCCGCTCAGTCCGAGGTCGAGCACTACAACCGGATCGAGTTCGGCACGGTGGACACCGACATCTCGGTCCACGCCAGCGCGGTCAACGATGTCGTCCGACTGCTCGCCGAGCTGCTGGACAACGCCACCCGCTTCTCCCCTCCCACGACCACCGTGTTCGCCGACGGCCGGCGTATCCGCGATTACGTGATCATCCAGGTGGAGGACCACGGGCTCGGGATGACCGACGAGCAACTGGAGGCCCTCAACCAGCGGTTGGCGGAACCCCCGGACATGGACGTCTCGGCGTTCCGGCTCATGGGTCTGGCCGTCGTGTCGCGGCTCTCCTCCCGGCACGGCATCCGGGTCGAACTGCGCCGCAACCCTGAAGGCGGCACCCTGGCCCAGATCACGCTGCCCAGCAACGTGGTGGTGCTGCCGATCTCGCGCCGTGAGCACCTGCTGCCCCGGCAGCGTCAGCCACTCGCCGTCGAGTCCGGCCCGGCACCCGCCCCGTCCCCAGCGCAGCCGCGCCCGGCCACTCCGGCTCCGGCCGGGCGTCCCGCCGTCGAGCCGTGGCAGACCCGCTGGGAAACACCGGCGCAGCCGCGTTCGGGCGACTTCGCGCCGGTTGCCAACACCCCCGCGACGTCCCAGCCGGCACCGCCGCAAGCCCGGCCTGAGCCGGTTGTGCAGCCAACCGTGGTGCACCAGTTGTCCCCGGCCGCACCCCCGCTCAGCGGACTTCCGGTCGGGCCGGTGGCCGGGCTCGGTGCCGCACTGGCGGCCACCGCACCAGCCGATGCTCCGGCCGGCCCACGGCGGCAAGAGGCGGAGATGCCGATCTACCGCGAGATGGAGGCGGTCTGGTTCCGCACGCACGGCCAGGACGTGACCCAGATCTTCACGATGCCGCAACTCGATCACGCGCCATCGTCGCCGACCGGGTCGTCCGGCACGGCAACCGGCGCATCCACCGGGGGGCCGGCCCCGGCGTCGCCCCCGCTGCCCACCCGTACACCTGGGCAGACCAGCGGGTGGCAGAACCCGAGCCTGACCGCCTCGCCGACACCGACCCCGACCGCACCGGTTGCCACGGAGAGCCGGTGGCGGACGCCGGCGGACGAGGGTTGGGAGCGGGCGAACCGGGCGGCCGAGCCACTCACCGGCGGCACGACACCCTCCGGCCTACCCAAGCGGATCCCGCAGGCGCAGTTGGTGCCCGGCGGGGTGGAGACCGGCAGCAGTCAGCGGACCCGGCGGGCTCCCGAGGAGGTACGGGGCTTGTTGTCCGCGTACCACCGAGGTGTTCAGCGTGGTCGGTCGGTCGGTAGCGAGCAGTACGGCAACCCAACCAAGGAGCACAGTCGATGAACAGGCCTGCACCGATACAGGACATCAGTTGGCTGCTGACGAATTTCGCAGACAGTGTGCCGGGCATCGCACACGTGGTAGCGGTATCGGCAGACGGTCTGCTGCTTGCGGCGTCGCGGGATCTGCCCGCCGACCGAGCGGATCAGTTGGCCGCCATCACGTCGGGGGTGGTCAGCCTCACGGACGGTGCCTCACGGATGTTCGACGCCGGTGGGGTCATGCAGACTGTGATCGAAATGGACAGTGGCTTCCTGTTCATCATGTCCGTGAGCGACGGCTCCGCGCTGGCCGTACTGGCCGCCCGTAACTGCGACGTGGGGCAGGTGGGCTATGAGATGGCGTTGCTGGTCGAACGGGTGGGAGCCGCGATGGTGCCACTGCCTCGACAGGCTGTCGCGCCCTGAGTCATGACCCGTATCGGGAGGAGGTGATCTGGTGGAGCAACGACGCGCGGACTCGCGGGGGGCATTGGTGCGCCCGTACGCGGTTACCCGCGGTCGCACCGAGCCCCGTCAGGAGATCGCGATCGAGGCGGTGCTGACGACGAGCCCGACCGGGGTGGAGGAGGCCCGCTTCGCGGGTTACGACAAGCACCGCATCGCCACGCTCTGCGAGAGCCGACCGCTGTCCCTGGCCGAGATCGCCGCATACACCCGGATGCCGCTGGGTGTCTCCCGAGTCCTGGTCGCCGACATGGTGGCCGAAGGGCTGCTGATGCTGCACAACGCCGCCCCCGTCCAGGCTTACGGGGAGCGGATGGAACTGCTTGAGAGGGTGCTAAGTGGACTTCGCAGGCTCTGACCCGGCCGGAGCGCGCCGCAGCCGAGCAATCACTTCCGCGAAAATCGTCATCGCCGGTGGCTTCGGCGTCGGGAAGACCACGTTGGTCGGCTCGATCTCAGAGATCACCCCGCTGCGGACCGAGGCGGTGATGACGGCAGCCGGCGTAGGAATCGATGACCCATCGAAGGTGCCGGGCAAGGAAACAACGACGGTGGCCATGGACTTCGGTCGGATCACCATGGCCGACGACCTGATCCTCTACCTGTTCGGTACGCCCGGGCAGACGCGCTTCTGGTTCATGTGGGACGAGTTGATCCGGGGTGCCGTGGGCGCCGCGGTGCTGGTGGATACCCGCCGGATCACCGACGCGTTCTCGCCGCTGGACTACTTCGAGAACCGGAAGTTGCCGTACGTGGTGGCGCTGAACTGTTTCGACGGTGCGCCGCGCTACGAGCTGGCCGAGGTTCGGGAGGCGCTGGCCATCGCCCCCCACGTGCCGATGGTGCTGTGTGACGCTCGCGAACGCGAGTCCGTCAAGGAGGTGTTGGTCACGGTCGTCGAGCACGCGATGGCCACGTTGCGTGCGGAGCACGAGCGGGGGTATCCGACTCCGGTCGGCTGATCGGGGCGGTCGCTCTTCCTACTTCAGGTATGACCTTGGGTCATACCTGAAGTAGCCTTGTCGCATGACTGCCAAAGTGACCTTGTCGTTCTCCGACGAGACCCTCGAAGCCGCCCGCCGGTCGGCGAAGCAGGCGGGCGTCTCCCTTTCCGCGTGGATGGATCAGGCAGCCCGAGAGCGGGCGTTACGGGAGGTCTTCGCCGCCCACGCGGCGGCGGTTCGCCGCGCCCGACTCGACGACGAGGAAGCCGCGCTCGCAGACGAACAAGAGGTGGAGATGGTGGACGCGGTGTTGTTCGGGAATGCGGATCGGCGCGGGGCGTAGACACCGTGCTACGTAGGGGCGAGATCTGGCGGATCGAAGGTGCCCGGACCCGTCTGGGCCTGGTCATCAGCTCGGATCTCTACAACAGCACCGACGTGCCAATCGTGATCGTCGCCGAGGTGGTGGAGGCGGAACTGTTACGCGATTCACCCTTGGCCGTGCCGTTGGGCGAATACATGATCATGCCGGACCGGATCTCCTCTCCCATGAAGCAGTGGTTCGCCGAGCGCGTCGATGTCGCCGACACGGACACGATGTTCCGGGTCTCCCGGGCGTTGCGCATCCTGCAAGAGCTGTGACGCCACCCGTTTTGACCGCACGCTGTATGACCGAGTATCGTTGCCTGCTGTTGTGCGACAGCCATTAGCGTGCCGTCCGGTACGCTAGCCGTTCGTGCGCGTCTGGTGACCGGCGCACGACCCCAGACCGACGACGAGACAAGGTAGACCCGTGCGTACGTATAGCCCGAAACCGGGTGAGATCGAGCGTCAGTGGCATGTCATCGACGCCTCCAATGTCGTGCTGGGCCGCCTGGCCAGCCACGCGGCCACGCTGCTGCGTGGCAAGCACAAGCCGACCTTCGCGCCCCACGTCGACACCGGTGACTTCGTCGTCATTGTCAACGCGAGCAAGGTGGCGCTGACCGGCAACAAGCGGCACACCAAGGTCGCCTACCGGCACTCGGGCTACCCCGGCGGTTTGAAGCGGGTGGGTTACGACGAGCTGCTCACCAAGCGCCCCGAGCGGGCGATCGAGCTGGCCGTCAAGGGCATGCTGCCGCATAACAGGCTCGGCCGTAAGCTGATCAAGAAGCTGAAGGTCTACGCTGGCGCCGAGCACCCGCACGGCGCGCAGAAGCCGGTGCCGTACGAGATCAAGCAGATCGCTCAGTGATCGTGAGCCAGGGAGATCGCGCGTAAGCGCGGGCGAAGGAAAGCAGTATGACCGACACCACCGCCGTCACCGAGGCTCCGGCGGCCGCGCCAGTCGCACCCGTGTTCCGCGGCGACCGCCCGATTCAGACTGTTGGCCGCCGTAAGGAGGCGATTGTCCGGGTTCGTATCGTTCCCGGCAGTGGCCGCATCGTGTGCAATGGTCGCGAGCTTGAGGAGTACTTCCCGAGCAAGGTTCACCAGCAGTTGATCCGCGAGCCTCTGGTGACCGTCGAGAAGCTCGAGGCGTTCGACATCATCGCCAACCTGCGGGGAGGCGGCATCACCGGGCAGGCCGGTGCGCTGCGGCTGGCGATTGCGCGGGCCCTTATCACCGTCGACGGCGATGACCGTCCGGCACTCAAGAAGGCGGGCTTCCTTACCCGGGATCCGCGGGTGAAGGAGCGGAAGAAGTACGGCCTTAAGAAGGCGCGTAAGGCACCTCAGTACTCGAAGCGCTGATCTTCACCGCCTTGTTCAGCTAGCCGCAGGCG
>DASVCA010000220.1:0-27183 GCA_036381835.1 Micromonosporaceae bacterium | reverse complement strand
GGCGCGACGCGCCCCACGGCGGCACCACCACCAGGTCAGTCGGCGTCCGCCGACGTCCTCGACGCCTCCCGGATCACCGCCACCGGGCAGTGGCTGTGATGCAGAAGCTGCTGGCTGACCGAGCCGAGCAGCAGACCCTTGAAGCCACCCCGCCCCCGCGAACCGACCACCATCAACTGGGCGTCCTCACTCGCCTTGACCAGCAGCGGGCTCGGCCGGTCGAACACCACCTCCGCGGCCACCGAGACCTCCGGGTACTCGTCGCGCCACATGGCGAGCAGCTCGTCGAGCGCCTCCTGCTCGGCTTCGACGACATCGCGCGGCTCGTCGTCCTCCGAACTCCACAGCGGCTCCGACATGTTCCAGGCGCGCAGCACCCGCAGCGGCACCTTGCGCCCAGCCGCCTGCTCAAACGCGTACCGCAGCGCCAGCAGCGACTCCAACGAGCCGTCCACACCCACCACCACCGGTCGGTCCACCCTGGCCTCACCCCGCACGATCACGACCGGGCAGTGGGCGTGCGCGGACACCGCGACCCCCGTCGACCCGAGCAGCAGTTGCGCGAAACCGCCGTGCCCCCGGTTGCCGAGCACCACCAGGGCCGCCTCCCGGGATCGCTCCTCGAGCACCGCCGCCGGCGGCCCGTCGAGCATGAGGCCGCTCACAGCCACGTCCGGGTGGGCCTTCGCCAGTTTCGCGGTCGCGTCGGCGACCATCTTCTCGGCCTGCTCACGCACCGCCTCGTACGGGTAATACTCGGGCGTGGCGACCATCGCGGGAGTGATCGGCCATTGGAAGGCGTGGACGAGCTCGACCGGCCGGCCGGTCCGAGCGGCCTCGTCGAACGCCCACTCGATGGCGGCATCGGCGTGGGGCGAGCCGTCGTAGCCGACGAGGATGGGTCCGGGGTTCATCTGGGGCCTCCTTGGCGGTTCGGGATCCCGCGGGATCGTCGAACCCAGTCAACGGCAGTCACCGCCCGCGGGACAGGGCCGTTGGGTACCGAGCCCATCGGGCCGTAGGTCCCGGCCGGCCCGGCCCCCCGCCCCGACACGAGCGGTGTCGGGGCGGGTGCGGGTACGACCGTGGCACCCCGGAACCTACCTCATCAGGCCCCGCTCGACGGCCGCGATGATCTGCGGGCGCAACTCCTCGGGCCGGATGATGGCGTCCACGGAGCCGACCTCGACCGCACGCTGGATGCTGTGCACGGCGTCGAACTCGGCCGCCACCTCGCCCAGCTTCTCCGCCCGGACCGCGGCCCGGACATCCGTGAGCTGGGTGACCAGCTCCGCCCGCTTCGCACCGGTCGCCGCCGCGGCGCGCGCCTGCAGCTGCGCCACCCGCGGATCGGCGGCCGTGCGCGCGTCGACCTCGCCGGCGAACACCACGGCCGCCGCGGGCGCCCCGCCGATCACGGACGCGAACGAGCCCTCCACGGCGAGCACGGTCATGTTCGGGTTCAGCGCCTTGGAGAACACCACGAACGCGCCGCCGTGATACCGCGAGATCACGCAGAACACGATCGGCCCTTCGAAGTTCACGATCGCCCGGCCGATCTCCGCGCCGTACTCCAGCTGCAACTGCCGCATCGACTCCGGCGAGCCGTCGAACCCGGACAGGTTCGCCAGCACGACCAGCGGCCGGTTCCCGCTGGCCGCGTTGATCGCCCGGGCGGCCTTCTTCGACGAGCGCGGGAACAGGGTGCCCGCCGTGTAGGTGTCCGGACCGTCGGTGGGCGGGAAACCGCGCCGGGGCACCGGCCGGGACTCGATGCCGAGCAGGCACACCGGGATGCCGCCGAGGTGCACGTCCTGCACCACCACGGTCTCCGCGTCGGCCATGCCCGCCCAGCGTTCCAGGACCGCGTGATCCTGGTCGGACAGGGCCCGCATCACGGTGCGGATGTCGAACGGCTTCTTGCGATCGGGGTTGAGCTCACGGGAGAAGATCTCGCCGACGGTCGTGAACTCGCTGCCCGCGACCGCGTGCGGGTAGTCGCAGACGTTGCGATCCACCGGGTCGCAGGTGACCGCCCGGCGCGGCCGTGTCTCCCCGGGCGCGATGTAGGTGTGGTCGTAGTGCGCCATCAGCAGGTCCCGGGCGGCCCGCAGATCCGGCGCCCAGTACTGGGCCTGGCCGTTGGGGCCCATCACCCGGTCGTAGCCGCCGATACCGAAGTTGTCCTCGGCCGACACCCCGCCGGAGAAGTCCAGCGACCGCTTGCCGGTGAGCACCATCGCCGAGTCCGGGGTCATCACCAGGATCCCCTTGGTGTGCATGAGCATCGTGGCCTCGGCGTTCCAGTACGGTTGGGCGCCCACGTTGATCCCGGCGACCACGATGTTGATCTCGCCGCCCCGCTGGGTGAACTCCACGATCCGCTTGAGCGCGGCGGCCACCCAGTCCATGTTCTCGGTGCCCGAGTTCATCGAGATCCGCGCACCCGCCGACACCGCGAACCACTCGACCGGCACGCGCATCCGCTCGGCCAGGTCGAGGGCGGCGATGACCCGGGTGCATTCCGGCTCGGCCAGCGCACCCAGCGCCTTGGTCGGGTCGCCGAGCAGCACCACCCGCGTGACGCCCTCCGGGTACCGCTCGGTGGGGGTGCACACCACGCCGGCGACGATCCCGGCCTTGTTCCGCCCCTTGGGCCGCTCGACCGCGACCAGCTCACCGCGCTCGTCGAGGTCGTACTCGGTGAAGGTGCCGCGCTCGCCGGCCAGCATGTCGGTCAACTCGTACGGGTAGGTCGTGCCGCGCCGGCGCGCGGAGAGCACCTTCTGCCGGTAGTCGTCGAGCGGCTGGATCGGCTCGGTCGTCGGCTCGGTGACCGACACCCGCATGCCCGCGTCGTAGGTGACCCGGACCGCGACCTCGGTCAGCTCGCCGGTGGCCCGGTCGCGTTGACGGCCGAGGAACAGCACCTCCTCCAGCCCCGCCCCGGCGGTGAGCGGCAGCATCCGCTGGGTGACGGCGTTCAGGTCGGCCAGGTCCAGGTCGCTCGGCGGCCAGACGTAGATGGTGATCCGGTTGGTGTCGAGCCGCTTCTTCGCCGGCCGCTGCGCCTGGACCATGCGGATCGCGTCGAGACACGCGTCCAGCGCGCCTTCCAGCGCGGGCAGCGCGAGGATCCGACCGTCGCCGTCGCGCAGCGGTGTCAGGTCGCGGACCTGTGCCATCGCCACCAGCCGCTCGTCGGCCGGATTGTTCGGCGCGACGCAGTGGAAGAGGTAGACCTCCTCGTCCGCCGACGGCAGCCGGGTGAGGTCGAAGTCGCGCAGCCGCGGCAGTTGCAGGCGCCGGGCGATCAGCGGGTGCAGCCCGCGGATGAGCCGGTCCTCGCCCAGGCCCGGCCGGAACGTGAAGTGGTGGTGCATCGCCGTGCCGTTGCGCCCGGCCACCGACACCGTCACCCGCCGCAGAGCCGACAGCAGCCCGGCGGAATCCAGGACCTCCCGCAGGGCCGCGGCCATCGCGTCCGCGTCGGGCTGGTCGGCCCAGGTCAGGTACAGGTCGGCGACGGTGTCCGGCTCGGACAGTTCCGCGACGCTGCGCAGAACCGCGGGCAGCCGGCCGAAGTCCGTGGCGGCCGCGATCAGACGGAAGCGTTCGCCGTTGCGGTTGTACTCGGCGGTGAAGAGCGAATGCCCGGCCACCTCGACGCATCGCGTGTCGCTCAGGCCGCGGTTGCCGTAGTAGCGGCGGCTGAGCACTTCGAGCATCGGGCCGTGGTCGGCGCCCGGCCTGCCGATGCGTTGACCGAGCAGCCGCACCAGCGGTTCGGGCGAGGCGACCATCTGCGCGATCCGCTCGGCCCGGTCGGCCGCGTCGGGGTTGCGGTCCAGGTAGCGGAGGTGGCCGCGGACGGCCGCGTACACTTCGGCCCGCTTGCGGCGCAGCATCGGCTGGGCGGCCCAGCGGAACACGATGCTGCGCGCCAGGTCGCCGACCACCGGGAACCGTAGCTGGGTGGCGGAGATCAGGTGCTCCAACGCCTGGCCGACCAGCTCGCGCAGTCCGTCGCCCGGCGGCGGCTCGGTCAGCCACCGCTGCAGCAGCGTGACGATCACCGAGACGTCGGCCGCGGCCCGCTGCTGCGCGAGGAAGATCCGGAACACGGCCTCGTCGAGCGCGGGCGTACGGTCGAACCCGTCGACGCCGTAGTGGGCGAGCGCCCGGGCGAGCCGGCCGCGGAAGGCGTCCGGCAGGCCGGCACGCTCGACGTCGAGGCACTGCAGGTAGGTGTGGAAGTACTCCCGTGGGCTGTGCACGCGGTGGTCGGCGCGGATCTCCTCACCGGCCGGCCGGTTGCGGCTGAGCTCGGACAGGTCGGCGAACACCCGCAGCAGCTCGACCTCCTGTTCGAGCGGACGGCGGCTGAGCTCGGCCCGCGCGGCCAGGTAGTCGGACAGCGTCCGACCCGCGTCGCGGGGGTCGGGGTCGTAGCCGAGCAGCAGGCTGCGCAGGTCGGCGATGCCGCGCGCGACCCGGGCCCGGGCGGACAGCCCGGCCGGCTCGGGCGGCAGATCCAGGTCGACGGCCCAGGTCTCCGCGGCCTCGACCGTGGCCGCGTCACCGACCGGTTCCAGGCGCAGCAGCGGTGCGCCCGTCTCCACCTGGCTGCCGACGGAGACCAGGCATTCGCGCAACCTCGCCTTGAACGGCGCGCGCAGCACGGTCTCCATCTTCATGCTCTCCAGGACGAGCACCGCGGCACCCGCCTCGACCTCGTCTCCCACCTCGACCGGGGTCGCGACGACCAGTGCGGGCGCGGGGGAGCGCAGCACGCCGCCCTCGTCGCGGCTGATGCGGTGCGTGACCCCGTTCACCTCGACCAGGTGGACGGGGCCGTGCGTGTCGGTGAGAAGGCGGAAGCGTCGGCCGTTGACCACGATCCGGCCGGTGTGCTCGTCGAAGCGCTCCAGCTCGACGTCCACGGTGGACGTCTCGCCGACGCCGACCCGGAACCGGTGCGGGCCGGTCTGCGCGACGGTCACCCGGTGGCCGGTGCCGCGCAGCTTCAGGTCGATCGCCCGGGCGGCCTCGTGCTGGACCTGCGGGCGGCCGCCGTGCGCGGTGGACAGCAGCCGCTGCCGTTCGACCAGCGCCTCGTCCTCGTACGCCTCGATCGCGGCCGCGACCAGCGCGATGCCGGAGTGCCGGGTGGAGACGAGGTGCCCCTGCGCGCGGACCCGGTCGATCCAGCCGGTGTCCGCGCGGGCGTCGATCACCTCGGGCTGGTCGAGCAGGTCGAGCAGGAAGCTCTTGTTGGTGGCGCCGCCCTCGATGATCACCGTCGTCTCGGCGATCGCGCGGCGCAGCCGGCCGAGCGCCTCGTCCCGGGTACGACCGAAGGCGATGATCTTGGCGATCATCGAGTCGAAGTCGGCCGGGATCACGTCGCCTTCGCTGACCCCGGTGTCCACCCGGATGCCGGGCCCGGTGGGCAGCATCAGCCGGACGATCCGGCCGGGCGACGGCGCGAAGTCGCGGTCCGGGTCCTCGGCGTTGAGCCTGGCCTCGACGGCATGCCCGACCTCGGCCGGGATCAGCTCGCCGAGCCGGCCACCGGCGGCGACGTGGAGCTGCGCCTTGACCAGGTCGAAGTCGGTGACCGCCTCGGTGATCGGGTGCTCGACCTGCAGCCGCGTGTTGACCTCGAGGAAGGCGAACAGCTTCTCCTCGGGGTGGTAGAGGAACTCGACGGTGCCCGCGCCCCGGTAGTCCACGGCCAGCGCGAGCCGCTCGGCCGCCGCCTTCAACTCGCGGATCTGCTCGGGGGCGAGCACGGGGGAGGCGGACTCCTCGATGATCTTCTGGTTGCGCCGCTGCACCGAGCAGTCCCGGACCCCCAGCGCCCACGCGGTGCCCTGCCCGTCGGCGATCACCTGCACCTCGACGTGCCGCGCGCCGGTGATCAGTCGCTCCAGGAACACCACCCCGCTGCCGAACGCGCGCTCGGCCTCCAGGCACGTGCGCTCGTACGCCTCGGCGAGCTCCTCGGCGCTGCGGACGATCCGGATGCCCCGGCCGCCGCCGCCCGCGGTGGCCTTGAGCATCAGCGGATAGCCGATCTCGGCGGCGGCGCGCTTGGCCGCCGCCAGGCTCTCGACCGCACCACGGCTCCACGGCGCGACCGGAACGCCGACCTTCTCGGCGAGCAGCTTCGCGCCGATCTTGTCACCGAGGGTGCGCATCGCCTCGGCGCTCGGCCCGATGAAGGTGACGCCGAGCTTCTCGCAGAGCTCGGCGAAGGTCGGATCCTCCGCGACGAAGCCCCAACCCACCCACGCGGCGTCCGCGCGCGTCTCGACCAGCGCGCGCTCGAGGACGCCGTGATTCAGGTATGGCCGCGCCGACGCGGGCCCGAGGCAGTAGCTGTGGTCCGCTTCGCGGACGAAGGTGGCGGTGCGCTCGGCGTCGGTGTAGAACGCGATGGTCTCGATCGGCGGGGCGCCGGTCTCGGCGTTGAGCTCGCGGACGGCGCGGATCAGCCGCATGGCGGCCTCTCCCCGGTTGACGATGGCGATGCGGCTGAACACCGAGTAAGCCTCCTCCGAACGTCTGCAACAGAACGGGGACTCCTTCGAGGCAGGGGTCCGTTGATTACCCTCGCCGCTACCGCCCGGTATGGAAACCGTCGGAACCTACCACCTGGGACCCGGGAAATTTGTGGACACCCACCAACTCCAGTTGTGGACATCAGCCAGTATGCCGGTGGAGCGGGGCCGTGCGGGTGCGGTTCGGGGCGATCCGACACGCGCTCGGTGAAGGCTGAGCGGCCTGCCTCTACCGGCTGGCACCGCGGCCGGCGGCGTGGGCGGTCTCGTTGTCCGCCACCGCGTCGGGCCCCCACTCCTCCGGCGGCTCGGCCGGGGTCGGCACCGACGCCGGCTCCGGTCCCGCGGGCCGGCGAATCCGCCAGGTAGCCGGAACGGCCAGCGTGCCGATGGTGACGAGGACGGCGATCACCGCGACTCCGCCGAGGACGACGTGGGTGCCCAGTGCGGCGGCGATCGGGCCGGCAAGGCCCATGCCGATCGGCGCCGCGACAAGCCCGCCGAGCATGAGCACAGAAGTCGCACGGGCGATGAGGTCGTTGGGCAGTTCGCTTTGGACAGTGGTGGTCTGGAAGACGTTGTAGATCGAGACCTGTACTCCGCCGAGCAGGCTCGCCGGGACAATGAGCCACAGCGGAGCGGGCACGGCGAGCGCGACCGCCAGCGGCACGATCATCAGGAAGCAGGCAAGCGCGGCCGCCATCGGCCGTGAGGTCTTCCATCGGGAGCTGACCAGGCCGCCGAGGAGCCCGCCGACCGTGTAGCCGATGCCGATGGTGGACCAGGCGGGTGCACCGCCGAGGTACTCGGCGGCGACGAACGGGCCGAGCACGAAGATCGGCGAGATGACCAGTAGGTTGATCAGACCCACGTGGGCCGTCCACACCCACAACCAGGTCCGGCTGCGCACCTCACCGAGACCGGTGCGAATGCTGGCGAGCAGGCCGGTCTTGCGGCCGAGGTGTTCGGCGGCGACCGACCGGGGCAGCCGCGACAGCGCCATGGCGCTGACGAGGAAGGTGAGCGCGTCGACGCCGATCGCCCAGCCCGGCTCGGTCAGCGCGACGAGCGCACCCGCCGACCCGACCGCGAGGAGCGAGGTCGCATGGCGGGAGACGGCGAGCAGCGAATTGGCCTGCTGCAGGTCCGGCTTGTCCACCACCGATGTGATCAGACCCTGCGCGGCAGGGTTGAAGAACGCGGCGCCGGCGCTGGCGATCAGCTGGAGCACGATGAGCATCCACACCTGTGCCACGCCGGTCAGCAGGATGGCGGCGGTGGCCGCCTGCACGACAAAGCGGATCGCGTCCGTCGTGAGCATGATCGTCCGACGCGAGAACCGATCCCCGATTGCTCCGCCGACCAGCGCGAAGACGATGATCGGCAGGCGTGTGCTGAGCAGGACGACGCCGAGGGCCGAGGCCGAGCCGGTGAGCTGCAAGACGGCGAACGCCAGCGCGAACGGGGTCAGCGTGTCCCCGAAGGCCGACGTCGTGTAACCGATGTAATAGCGGCGGAAATCACGGATCCTCAGGACGTTCAGCATCGACGGACCGCGGCTCATACACGCCCTTCCTTAATCGTGGCCCCGCCACGCCACACTCCACGTTCGACCACGGCACCCGCCGCTCCTGTACGCGCGAGGTGGCGTACAGCTTCGCACAAAGCGGACGCGAGAGGTGTCCCGTCAAGTAGTCGGCAGGATTTGATCTTTTAGCAACGTGGGGTGGTGGGGTCGCCGTCAGTGATCTCCTATTGGTAAAGCCGTTCGAGGCGGCGGACACGGCCAGCGGCAGGCGCTGCTGGCCTGTGGCGCAGATCCGTGAGGAGATCGTCTAGGTGGGGGGCGGAGTCGTCGGCCGATTGGTGCCCGAGCGCGTACGCTGATCTCTGGGCGTGCATTCCGAGGGTGGGGTTAGGGTGACGAACGCCAGTGAGACGGCAGCCGAGTACCGGCCGATGACCTTGGCGGAGCTGGCCGGACACCTCCGCAGCGCCGGAGAAGATGATGATCTTCGGTGGCGGCTGATCGCAGAATTCCTCGAGGAGTATCGGCACGAACCGGCAGAGGTGCGCCGTGAGCTTCTGGCGGTCGAGCCGCCGAACACCGGCGATGAGCGTTGGGATGTCTTCCTCGCTGCCCTCGCAGAGCACCTCGCCGCGCGTGACAAGCGTCGAGGCCCGTGCTGGGCGGAACGGCGTAGCCTTGACCGGTTCTGGTTCCCCTTCAACACTCGCGCCGCCCGAGCTGACGCCATCGTTCACGCGCCAGCGGCCTTCCGCCGACGTGGAGTGTTTGTGGCACCACAAGAACTTCAGGTCGTTTGATGGAGCCAGTACTTGATCGGGCAGCCCTTGAGCGTGCCTTTCAGCTCCTCGGTGACCGGCTCGCCCGGAGGGGCGTGGTTGGCTGACCTCTACGTGTTCGGTGGCGCCGCTATGGCCCTTGCCTACGATGCCCGCCGGTCAACGCGCGACATAGACGCGGTGTTCGAGCCACACGGAATCGTGCTCGATGAAGCTGCTGCGGTCGCAAGAGAGCTGGGCCTGCCACGGTGGTGGCTAAACGAGCAGGCAAGCGCATACGTTGCGCCCGGCGGTGACCCGGAGGCGGCTCGCGTCTTCGACCATCCAGGACTTCGGGTCGTGGCCGCATCGCCCCGCCATCTGCTGGCGATGAAGGTGCTCGCTGCCCGTCGTCGTGACTCGGGTGACATCGCCTTACTCGTACGGCACCTCGGCCTGACGTCGGTTGACGAGGTGCTACGGGTATGTGCCGAGGTCTTTCCCGATGAGCCAGTACCGGATCGAGCGAGACTTGTGCTCGAAGACATCATCGAAAACTTCGATGGGTGAAGCGAGCCGTGATGAGCGGACACCCATCCGGCCGGTATGATCTCGGACGTCTTATTTCATCCGGTTCCGCAGCTTCGCATCGGTATGGCCCGAATCTTGGGTGTGAGCTGGGCAAACATTGAACCTGCTCGGATAACGGCGTTGTAGCGCTGGGTAGCCGATCATGTGGTTCGGTCGTGCTCGAGGTGGAGGAGAACCAGGGCGCGCCGACGATGTCGCCGATTCCGGCGGGATCGAGGCTGACCCGGCGGAGGGTTGTGAAGCCTGTCTTTGGCAGGGTCTTGGGGCCGGGCAGTGGTGTGTGTGCCAGTCGCGGAGGAAGGCGTCGACCAGGTCGGCGGCGCGGGTGCGTACGTCGAACCGCTCGCGTACCCGGCGGCGGGCCATCCGGGCCAGCGCGTCGGCGGCCTCGTTGAGCGGGTGTCCCGTGTGGCTTTCAACGTGTTCGAACGACACGTTGGGCAGGTCCGCGACGAGTTCGGCGAGCCGCATCAGGGTTGCCTTCGCCCCCTGCATACCGGGTCGGAGGCTGTAGTCGTCCGGCAGGCACAGGTCGCCGGCCCGCCACCGGTCTAGGTATGTCAGTGCGGGGACGCTGTCGACCAGTACGGTCAGCGGGGTCTCCCGGTCGGTGATCCCGGACAGCAGGAATTCGACGGCGCGTAGCTCGTCGACCAGCACCCGCGCGGGGCCGGTCGGGTCCACCCAGGTCGTCGGCCAGCCGTGTAGGCCGAACCGGCCGTCGCTGATCACGTATCCGATGCCGTGGGTTCTGGATTTCCAGCTCGCGTCGGTCGCGGCGACCAGGTCCGCGCAGCCCTCGGACCAGTGGGGGACCGCGTCGCGGCGGCGGAAGTGGGCGGTGGGTGGCTCGCCCGACCGATGTTCCTGCACCGTCGGGTGTTGGTGGCCGTGGGCGAGCTTCTCGGCGCGGGCGATGAGCTGGTCGACGGCGGTGAGCTGGTCGTAGCGGGCGGCCAGGAGGGCAGTCTCGGTCTCTTCGGTGATCCGTGCGCAGCGCTCGCATTCGGGGTGGTGCAGGTGGACTCGGAGCGCCTTGGCCCGTTCGCGAAGCGGTTCGGGCAGCAGGTTGACGTCGCGTTCGAACTCGTCCAGACGCATGACATCCTCATTCACATCATGAGGTTCGCGGTAGAGGGACGGATGGGCGGCGAGGCGGTGTAGCGGGGGCGGACCGAGCGATCCGCCCTCCCGCGTTGGTGGCTGCTACAACTCCGAGACGTCGGTTACGACGGCGGTGAGCTTGTCGGAAGACCGTCTGGTGCCGGCCCGCTCCTCCTGCTCTACCGACGCCATATCGCCGGTGACCTCAAGAGTGTTCACGATCGGGTCCTCGGCGCCCTTGACCTCGTAGGTCACCTCGTAGGTCTTGTACGGGTCGAGGGTCCCGCCGCTGTAGGCCACTTCGATGCGATACGTGATGTTGCAGCCGGCGCTGCCGAAGCATTCCTTTTTCAGGATCTTCACGTCGAGCGTGAAGTCGTCTTTCGTTGGCGTGTAGTAGGTGATGGGCGGTGGCTGGGTCGTCCGGGCAGCCCGGGTGGGTGCCGGTGCCCCCGCGGCGGGGGTGGTGTCGGCCACGGGCTCGGTGTCTTCACCACCGCCTATCAGGGCCACGACGGTGGCCACGAGAACGATGATGACGGTGACGAGGGCGGCGATCGCCCAGGGTACCCATTTCGGCAGGTGGGTGCCGGGGCGCGGGGGTGTCGCAGGTGGGGTGACGGCGCTGTCCGGGCTGCCGGACTGTTGCGGGATGGTCGGCTGTTCCGGCGGGGTGCCCGACGCGCCGGTTGCGGGATCGGGTTCGGGCTGCGACGGCGGATGGTCGGTGCTGCTGGGCTCCTGTGCCGACAGCGGTCCGGTCTGGTCGGTCATTTCTCGACTCCTTCGTGCGGGAGTTGTCCTGCGGGGGTATCGGCCGGGCTTGCCGGACGGGGTCGGGGCGGGCGGTGTGTCCCGCCCCGACGTGGTGGCGGCTGCCGGCTCGGGCGCTCAGCCGAGCTCGACCGTGACGCCGTCGGAGAAGGCGGAGTCGTGCAACTCCAGCTTCGTGAGCGTCACGTCCTTCGGGATGTCGTAGACGAGGATCCCGGTGACCTGGTTGCCCGGGTTGATCTGGTTGAAGATGGTGTCGGCGTCCTTGTTGGCGACGAGCCCGGCGGCGGAGTCGGTGGAGTATTCGGTGCCGTCGGACGAGTACGCCTTCTGGTCGCTGTCGCTGAAGTACTGCGCTTCCTTGCCGATGTTCTTCACGTTCACCGTGACCAGGCAGTACTGGCCCTGAGCCTTCTCTTCGAGGAAGTCGCTGCCGACCTTGGCGACCCCACACTTGATCTTGCTGACGGTGAACTCGAACTTGCCGTCCCGAGCCGGCTCACCGATCTTGGCCGCCTTCTGGTCGTCGCCCCCGGCGTTCGAGTTGCCGGAGACGGATCCGCCGGCGCTGTCATCCGTGCCGGCGCCGCAGCCGAGGACGAAGGCCCCCATGATCGCCAGACCGGCGATCACCATCTTGTTACGCATGTTGCTCCTCCAATGGGATGTGTGCGCCGTTGATGGAAGCATAGTCCGTGAAGCGTGTCAACAGAGATTCCTCTTGACGGATGTGTATAGTAACGGTGTGCAGGAGAGAGCGACGGTCACCGCCGCCGACATCGCCCGGCTGGCCGGCGTCGGTCGTGCCGCGGTCAGCAACTGGCGTAGGCGGCACGCCGACTTCCCCGCCCCGGTGGGCGGCACGGCGGCGAGCCCAGAGTTCGACCTCGCCCAGGTCGAAGCGTGGCTATGCGCGCAGGGCAAGCTGCCCAAGCTGTCCAAACAGGACCGCCTCTGGCTGCACCTGACCGCGGCGGGCGACAGTCCCGCCGCCACCCTCGCGACCGTCGGCGCCTACCTGCTCGCCCACCAGCGCGGTGACCGACCGGCCATGGCGGAGGACGAGCCGAAGCTCGGCGAGCTGCTGCAGACGGTGGGGGAGCTGGCCGACGAACAGGGCCCCCAGCCGGTCTTCGACGCACTCCTGCGCCGACTCCACGACTCGGCGGCCGCGGTGCCGCGCTCGACTCCCGACGACCTGGCGGACCTGATGGTCGCCCTCGCCGACGCCTCCGGCGGCTCCGTCCTCGACCCGGCCTGTGGTACGGGGAGCCTTCTGCGGGCGGCGGCGCGCGCCGGTTGCACCCTCGCCCACGGGCAGGAGCTGGACGAACACGCCGCCCGGCTCGCCGCGCTCTGGCTCTCGCTGCACGGCGTCGCCGGCGAGGTCCGCACCGGCGATTCCCTGCGCTCGGACGCGTTCACCGGGGCGACGGTCGACGCGGTGGTCTGTCACCCGCCGTTCGGTGTCACCAACTGGGGCCAGGAGGAGCTGGTCGGCGACCCGCGATGGATCCACGGTTCGTTGCCGCCGCGCACCGAGCCGGAACTGGCGTGGGTGCTGCACGCGCTCGCCCACGTACGAGTCGGGGGGTACGCGGTGGTGCTGATGCCGCCCGCCGCGGCGGGCCGCCGGGCCGGGCGGCGGATCCGGGCGGAGCTGCTGCGTCGGGGCGCGCTGCGCGCCGTCATCGCGCTGCCGCCGAAGGCGGTCACCCCGCATGCGGTCCCCCTGCACCTGTGGGTGCTGCGTCGACCGGCGCCCGATGACTCGCCACCGATGAACGTGCTGCTGGTCGATTCCGCCGCCATTGACGGCGATACCGACGAGATCTACCCGTCGGTGGTGATGATGATCCGTTCCTTCCTGGCCGAACCGGACAGCCAGATCGACGAACCGGGCTTCGCGCGGAGCGTGCCGACGATCGAGCTGCTCGATGAGGAGGTCGACCTGACCCCGGCCCGCCGGCACAGAGAGTCGGGGGTCGACAGCACCGGGGAACGCCTGGTCCGCACTCGGGACAAGCTCGCCAGCCTGGTCACGGAGATGCCGGCACTGATGCCGGATGTCGATACCGGCACGCAACGGGACCCTACCGCGCAAACAGTGTCGATCGCCGAGTTGGCCAGGATCGGGGCCGTCGAGGTGTTCGGACCGGTGCGGCCGGCGGCTTCACCGGTGACGGACAGCGGTGTCGACCGCCCGGTGCTGACCGTCGAGGACGTGATGAACGGCAACGAGGCGTCCGGTCAACTCGATGGACCGCTCAGCCCGTGGATCGTCGTGGAACGGGGCGATGTCGTCGTCCCGGCGGTCTCCCGACAACTCGCTGCACGGGTCGTCGAAAACGACGGGGCTGTTCTCGGCCGTGGTCTTTATCTGTTGCGTCCCAACCCGGCGTTACTCGACTCGTGGTTCCTCGCCGGTCATCTACGTACCACCGCCAACGAACGACAGGCGAGCGGCACATCGGGGTCGCTGCGCTTCGACATCAAGCGGGCCCAGGTGCCACGGCTGACCCTTGACGAGCAACGACGTCACAGCGAGGTGTTTCAGCGGCTGGAGGCTTTCGACAACGCCCTACGACATGCGGCTGCACTCGGCTCCGACCTGATTCGGCTGACCGCCGACGGTCTGGCGAGCGGCATTCTGCGGCCACGCGGCGACTCGACGGGCGTAGCGGGCGGAAACAGCAGGACGGGGAGACCAAGGTGACACTGAATCGGCAGCTGGTGGCGGATCGGTTCCTCCTCCTCGGCCCAATCGGCAAGGGGAACATGGGGGAGGTCCACCGCGCGAAGGATCTGCACGCGGCCGAGGATTCGAAGGACCGCATCGTCGCGTTGAAGCTGCTTCTCCGCAGCCGCTCCGGTCTGGTGATCGACACGCAGTCGGACAACACATCCGTCCGGCGGTTCGAGCGCGAGGTGCGCATCATGCGTACGCTGAGCGATCACCCCAACCTTCCCCGTACGATCGACGGTGGTGTGGACCCGTCCGGGCTGCCGTATCTCGCGATGGAGCTGCTCGACGGCGACACGTTACGTGACCTGGTTTCCGAGCACCCGCAGCTACCGATTTCCTGGGTCGCCGCGTTGGGTGTGCAGATCGCGGACGGCCTGTCCGCGGCCCACGTCGCCGGGGTGATCCACCGCGATTTGAAGCCGTCCAACGTGATGCTGCTGCGCGGCGGCGTGGCGAAGGTCCTCGACTTCGGCATGGGGCGGATCATCGGTGACATCGACAGCGGCAGGGTGACGAGCACCGGTGTCACCGTCGGCACGGCGCGCTACATGGCTCCCGAGCAGTTCCGTGACGCGGCGGTGACGCAGGCGGCTGATCTTTACGCCCTCGGCTGTGTGCTGTTCGAACTTCTCACGGGCGTCCCGCCTTTCCTCAGCGAGTCGCCGCACGAGCTCGGGCAGAAGCACCTCACCGAACCGGCGCCGTCCCCGGAGCTGCTGCGTTCCGACATCCCCGAGGACATGGTGCGGCTTATCGAGCGTTTGCTCGCCAAGGATCCCGTCGACCGGCCGGCTGACGCTGTGGCCGTCCGCGAGGCGCTGCGACCCTTCGCCGTCGGTGAGGCGAAGGTGCCCGGCTGGGAGGAGTTCGACCCGGTGCGGCGCTTCACCGTGGTGCGCCCCGAGAATCGTCTGCCTCAGCCGAAAGCCGAGCCGCTGAACGCCCCTGCCGAGCCTCGCCCGACCGGGCCGGGCATGGACGTCTTCGCGGTGCACAGGCAGCTCATCGAGGACTACCGGGCGTTCACCGAGGGCGGCACGATCATTCGTGACGACCGGATCGCCACTTTCGTCGAGGAGGATCTGGAGAAGAAGTCGCAGTGGCCCGATCCCTGGTTGTCGCTCAACCCGTTCTTCGCCTCCGGCGGCACCGTTCTCGAGTTGGTGAACGAAGGGGTGCTGCACCCGGAGTGCGCGCGTATCTTCCAGACCGGGAAGGCCGAGGGGGGCACACAGTGTGACGGCCGCCCGTTGACGTTGCACCGGCACCAACGCGAGGCGATCGACGTCGCTCAGTCCGGCGGCTCCTATGTCCTTACCACCGGCACCGGCTCCGGCAAGTCCCTCTCGTACATCGTGCCGATCGTCGACCGGGTACTGAAGACCCGTGAACAGCAGGGCGGACAGGCCGCAAAGCGGGTACGGGCGATCATCGTCTATCCGATGAACGCGCTGGCCAACAGCCAGCTCAAGGAGCTGGAGAAATATCTCACCGACGGTTACGGCCCCGGGCGTGAGCCGGTCACCTACGCCCGGTACACCGGCCAGGAGAGCGACGAGCGGCGCAAGGAGATCCGCGACAACCCCCCGGACATCCTGCTCACCAACTATGTGATGCTGGAGTTGATGCTCACCCGCCCGGACGACCGGCGATCGCTCATCCGCATGGCGAAGGGGCTGGAGTTCCTCGTCTTCGACGAGTTGCACACCTACCGGGGCCGCCAGGGCGCCGACGTGGCCCTGCTGATCCGTCGCGTGCGGGAGGCCTGTGAAGCCGAGCGCCTGCAGTGCATCGGCACCTCGGCCACCATCTCCAGCGAGGGCAGTTTCGAAGACCAGCGCAAAGTGGTCGCCCGACTCGCGACCACGCTCTTCGGCACCGAGATCCTGCCCGGGAACGTCATCGGCGAGACCCTCGTGCGCGCCACCGACGAGGCGCCGGAGACGGTGCCGGTCGAGCGGATCAAAGCGCCGGGGGCCCCTCGCGCCTACGCCGATCTGGTGAAGGATCCGCTCGCCCGCTGGATCGAATCCCGTTTCGGCCTGGCCACGGACGCAACAGGACGTCTCGTTCGGCAGAAGCCTGCCAAGATCGAAGACGCCGCCGCGGAGCTCGCCGCGGACAGCGGGTTGACCGAGGCTGAATGCGCCAATGCGATCCGGGCCACCTTGAAAGCCGGGTCGGAAGCCAAGCATCCGGTCACCGGACGCCCGCTGTTCGCCTTCCGGCTGCACCAGTTCCTCTCCAAGGGCGACACCGTCTACGTCACCCTCGAGGACAAGCTGACCCGCTACCGGACCCGGGACTACCAGCTGATCCAGCCCGGCTCCGACGGCAAGATCCTGCTGCCGCTGGCTTTCTGCCGCGACTGCGGCCAGGAGTACCTGACGGTGTGGCGGACGGAGAAGAACGGCCGCGTCGTCTACGAGCCCCGCCGTGACACCATCGCCACCGGCGGGCGTACCGGGGACGGCTACCTCTACATCGATCCGGAGCGGCCCTGGCCGGCCAAGGTGGAGGACGCGATCGACCAGCGCCGGCTGCCCGAGTCCTGGCTGGAGGTCGACGGTGACGGCCGGGAGCAGGTGCGGGACTCCTACCGACGCCGCCTGCCGGTCGCCGTCACCGTCGACCCGTACGGTGTGGAGGGCCGCGGCGACCTGCGGGCGGCCTTCATCCCTGCACCGTTCCTGTTCTGCCTGCATTGCGGCGTGAGCTATGAGCAGGTCCGGGGCCGGGACTTCGCCAAGTTGGCCACCCTGGATCAGGAGGGCCGCTCCTCGGCGACCTCGCTGATCTCCGCGTCGATCGTCCGTTCCCTCACGGCGGCGCCACCCGAGGTGTTGGACGCCAAGGCCCGTAAGCTGCTCACCTTCGTCGACAATCGGCAGGACGCCTCCCTGCAGGCTGGCCACTTCAACGACTTCGTGCAGGTCGTTCAGCTTCGTGGCGCGCTCTACCGGGCGGTGGCGGCGGCGGGCGAGGACGGCATCACCCACGAGGATCTCGCCTCCCGCGTCACCGAGGCGCTGAACCTGCGACCGGCCGACTACACCGGCATCGCCGACCTGCCACCCTCGCTGGCCCGCAACGCGGCCAAGACGCTGCGGGACGTTGTCGCCTTCCGCCTCTACCTGGATCTCGAACGCGGCTGGCGCGTCACGATGCCGAACCTGGAACAGACCGGTCTGCTGAGGATCGACTACGCCGACCTCGACTGGCTCGCCCGACAGCAGGACAGGTGGTCGGGAACCGACGCGCTGTTGCGTGACGCCGAACCCGGCCGGCGTGCCGAGATCATGCGGGTGCTGCTCGACGAGATGCGCCGTTCCCTCGCCATCGACGTGCAGTACTTCCGCGACGACTTCGACAGCCTGCAGCGTGCCAGCGAGGAACGTCTGGTTGACCCGTGGGTGCTCTCCGCCAGTGACCGCCCCCGGGTCGGCACCGCCTACCCGCAATCGTCCCGGCCGGGCCTGGACCGCTCCGGGCTCTTCCTGTCCGGGCGGGGCAAGTTCGGCAAGTACCTGCGGCGGGAGCATTTCACCGGATTGCCGGTCGACGACGCCCAGCGGATCATCGAGCAGCTGCTCAAGGTGCTCGCCGGGGCCGGTCTGGTCACGGAGGTCGAGGCCGCCCCGCAGCGGGCGGGCCGCTTCCACCGCTCGACCGGCGCGGCCGTCACCGGCTACCGGGTCTCGGCGGCGTGTCTGATCTGGCTGGCCGGCACCGGTGAGACCGGGGCGCACGATCCGCTCACCCGCACCTACGCCCGCGGCCAAGGGCCCCGCGTCAACACCTTCTTCCGCGACCTCTACCGGAACACCGCCGCCACCCTCAACGGGCTCATCGCCCGCGAGCACACCGCGCAGGTCGCGCCCGAAGAGCGGGAGAAACGCGAGGAAGCGTTCCGTAACGCCGACCTGAAGCTGCTCTACTGCTCGCCGACCATGGAGCTGGGTGTCGACATCTCCGAGCTCAACGCCGTCCTGATGCGCAACGTGCCGCCGACCCCCGCCAACTACGCCCAGCGCAGCGGGCGGGCTGGCCGGTCCGGACAGCCCGCGCTGGTCACCACGTACTGCGCCACCGGCAACAGCCACGACCAGTACTACTTCCGCCGTTCCGAGCGGATGGTCGCGGGGGCGGTCGCCCCGCCGCGTCTCGACCTGACGAACGAGGATCTGGTGCGCTCGCACGTACAGGCGATCTGGCTGGCGGAGGCCGGGCTCAAGTTGGGCCGATCGATTCCCGAGGTCATCGACATCGGCTACGACGAGGGGGCCCGCCACCCGGACCCGGCCCTGCCCCTGCACGACCACATCGCCGCAGCGTTGTATGACACCGACGCCCAGGAACGGGCGGTGCGGGCGGCCAGGCAGGTCTTCGCCGGGCTGCTCGCCGACTTCGAGAACACCACCTGGTGGGATGAGCGGTGGATCGAGGAGACGGTCCGCACCGCCCCCACGCGCTTCGACCAGGCGTTCGACCGTTGGCGCGACCTGTTCCGGGCCGCGCTCGTCGACCAGGCTGAGCAGAACCGCCGGGTGTTGGACCACACCCTCTCCGAACGCGACCGCAAGATCGCGGTCAACCGCCGGCGTGAGGCCGAGACCCAGCTCAACCTGTTGAAGAACGACAGCGTGGAGAGCAAGTCGGTGCTGTCCGACTTCAACCCGTACCGCTATCTCGCCAGCGAGGGTTTCCTGCCCGGATACTCGTTCCCCCGGCTGCCGCTTGCCGCGTACATCCCGACCACCGGGCGGCGGTCCGGCGACGGGGATTACCTGCAGCGCCCCCGGTTCCTCGCCATCCGTGAGTTCGGGCCGGGCGCGCTGATCTACCACGAGGGCGCGCGGTACCAGGTGACGCGCATCCAGCTGCCGCCCAACGCCAGCGGGGAGGTCGTGACCAGCGAGGCGCGCCGTTGCGCCCGGTGCGGCTACCACCACGACGTGCGGGAGCGTGCCGACCGGTGCGAGATGTGTGACGCGCCGCTGCCCGATAAGACAACGGGCCTGCTCCAGTTGCACACCGTCTACACGGTGCGCCGGGAGCGGATCTCCTCGGACGAGGAGGAGCGGCGGCGGGCCGGGTTCCGGCTGGTCACCTCGTATCGTTTCCACGACCACGGCCCGCGCCCCGGCCGCCGCGACGCCCTGGTCAGCGACTCCGCCGGACAATTCGCCACCCTGTCCTACGGCGACTCGGCGACGGTGCGGATCACCAACCTGGGTCGGCTGCGGGCCAAGCCGGACGAGCCGGACGGCTTCTGGCTCGACCCGGGTGACGGGCGCTGGTTGAACGAGCGGGACGCCGCCGAAGCCGCCGGCGACTCCAGCGAGATGCCGGTCATCGACGCCGACGGCAACGAGAAGCGCCGGAAGAAGCGGGTCATCCCGTACGTGGAGGACCGACGTAACATCCTGGTGCTGAAGCTGGACGAGCCGCTGCCGGAGCCGGCCGCGGTCTCCCTGATGTACGCGCTGGAACGCGGCATCGAAGCGGCCTTCGAGCTGGAGGACTCGGAGCTGACCAGCGAGTTGCTGCCGCCCGATGAGGGCCCCCGCGACCGGATCCTGTTCACCGAAGCGGCCGAGGGCGGCGCCGGGGTGCTGCGGCTGATGCAGTCCGACCCGGACGCCCTGGCCCGTGCCGCCGCCGAGGCCTTGACCATCTGCCATTTCGACCCCGACGGCAACGACCTGGGGGGCCCGCACCCGGACCGCCCCTGCGCGCGGGGCTGCTACGAGTGCCTGCTCACCTACGGCAACCAGCTCAGCCACGCCCTCATCGACCGGCATGCCGCCCGGGACCTGCTGCTGCGTTTCGCCGCCGCGAAGGCGCGGACCACCGGTCGGGGAGAGTCCCGTACCCAGCAGTTGACGCGGCTGTCCGGGAATGCGGAGAGCGGGCTGGAGGAGAAGCTGCTCACCTGGCTGAAGGAGCGCGGGCTGCGGCTTCCGGACGAGGCACAGACCTTCATCACCGAGGCCCTGGCCCGGCCGGACTTCGTCTACCGGTTGCCCGGCGTCAACGTCGCGGTCTTCGTCGACGGCCCGGTGCACGACCACACCGTGATCGCCGAGCGCGACCAGGAGGCGGAGCAGCGGCTCTACGACGCGGGCTGGGACGTGGTCCGGTTCCGGTACGACGACGACTGGTCGGCGATCGTCGACCGGCTCCCGCGTTACTTCGGCACCAGAAGCGACGGTTGAGGCACCCGATTCACCCCCGTTCGATCTGTGAGGAACCCCTGACTGATGACGACCACTTTCACCCCCGGATCTCTGGTCTCCGCCCGTGGTCGCGAATGGGTGGTGCTGCCCGACAGCGCCCCCGACATGCTCGTCCTCCGTCCGCTCGGCGGCTCGGACGACGAGGTCGCGGCCGTCTTCCCGACCTTGGAGAATGTGACCGCCGCACAGTTCGCCCCGCCCACCCCCGGCGACCTCGGTGACGCGAGCGCGGCCGGGCTGCTGCGCTCCGCACTGCGGATCGGGTTCCGCTCCGGGGCCGGCCCGTTCCGTTCGCTCGCCGGTATCGCCGTCGAGCCCCGCGCCTACCAGCTCGTGCCGCTGATGATGGCGTTGCGGCAGCGGACCGTCCGCATGCTGATCTCCGATGACGTCGGTATCGGCAAGACGGTCGAGGCCGGTCTTATCGCAGCCGAGCTGCTCGCCCAGGGCAGTGCCAGTCGGCTCGCCGTGCTCTGCTCACCGGCGCTGGCCGAGCAGTGGCAGGCGGAGCTGCGCAGCAAGTTCGGCATCGACGCCGAGCTGGTGCTGGCCTCGACGGTGTCGAAACTGGAGCGCGGCTTGGATCTGGGACAGTCCCTGTTCGACAAACACCCGCACGTGATCGTCTCCACCGACTTCATCAAGTCGACCCGGCACCGGGACGATTTCGTCCGGCACTGCCCGGACCTGGTGATCGTCGACGAGGCGCACACCTGTGTCGCCGCTGACGATGCCACCCAGAGCAGATCCGCCACCCAGAACCAGTTGCGCTACGAGCTCCTGCAGCGGGTCGCCGCCGACGCGGACCGCCATCTGCTGCTGGTGACGGCGACTCCGCACAGCGGCAAGGAGAGCGCCTTCCGGAATCTGCTCGGCCTGGTCCGGCCGGAACTGGCCACGGTGGACCTGAGCACCGACGCCGGCCGCCGACTGTTGGCCCAGCATTTCGTGCACCGCAAGCGGGCCGACGTGCGGCAGTATCTGACCAGGAAGGACGGTCTGGCCGACGACAGCCTGGCCGAGCAGACCTCGTTCCCCGCCGACCGGCATTTCAAGGACGAGACCTACCGGCTCTCCCCGGCCTACCGGGCACTGCTCGACGACGCCATCGCCTACGCCAGCGAGCGGGTGACCGCCGCCGGCAGTCAGGGCCGGCGGGAGGCGCGCATCGCCTGGTGGTCGGCGATCGCCCTGCTGCGCTCGCTGGTTTCCTCGCCGCGCGCCGCCGCCCAGACCTTGCGTACCCGGTCGGCGACCGCCGCGGCCGCCAGCGCCGAGGAGGCCGACCGGCTGGGCGCCCCGCTGGCCAGCGACTCGGTGGACAACGACGCCATGGAAGGGCTCGATGTGGCTCCCGGCGCGGAGACCGACGACGCGAGCGCGAAGCTGGCCGCGCTCGCCGAACGGGCGGCCGCCCTGGAGGGACCGGCCGAGGACCGCAAGCTCGCCGCCCTGATCACCCACATTAAGGCGTTGCTGAAGGACGGCTACCACCCGATCGTCTTCTGCCGCTACATCCCGACGGCCGAGTACGTCGCCGAGCACCTGGACGGCCAGCTCGGCAAGAAGACCGTGGTACGCGCGGTCACCGGCACCCTCTCCCCGCAGCAGCGGCTGCAACGCATCGAGGAACTGGCGGAGCTGGCCGGTGACGACCCGACCGCCCGGCGGGTGCTGGTCGCCACCGACTGTCTCTCCGAGGGCGTCAACCTCCAGCACTACTTCGACGCCGTGATCCACTACGACCTGGCCTGGAACCCGACCCGCCACGATCAGCGGGAAGGCCGGGTCGACCGGTTCGGGCAGAAGCGGGACGTGGTCAAGGTCATCACCCTCTACGGCAGCGACAACGGCATCGACGGCAAGGTCCTCGAGGTGCTGATCAAAAAGCACCGTCAGATCCGCAAGGACCTCGGCATCTCCGTCTCCGTGCCGGACGAGGCCTCGGCCGGGGTGACCGACGCGATCGTCGAATGGCTGCTGCTGCGCGGCGGACAGGACGGCCAGGGCAGCCTCTTCGACGCGGAGGAGTACCGGGCGATCGACCGGAAGGCCGCCGCCCTGCAGGCGCAGTGGCAGTCCGCCGCGGAACGGGAGAAGACGTCCCGCTCCCGGTTCGCCCAGCATTCGATCCGCCCGGAGGAGGTGGCCCGGGAGGTCGCGGCGATCCGGGACACGCTGGGCCGGGCGGGGGAGATCCGCGACTTCGTCCGCCAGGCGCTGCGCGGCCTTGACGGGGTGCTGCGCGACGACCCGAGCGGTGACTTCACCGCCGACTTGAGCGGCACCCCGGCCGGGCTGCGCGACGTGCTGGCCCCGGTGCTCGGCGGCGACGCGGTCGAGTCGGGCCGGCCGGTGCCGTTCCGCACCACGGCGGCGGTGGCCCGTGGCGAGGCCGCGCTGGTGCGTACCGATCCGGCAGTGGTCGCGCTCGCCGGGTACGTGCTGAACGCTGCCCTGGACGAGCGGGCCGCCGGGCCCCGCCCGGCCCGCCGCTGCGGCGTCATCCGCACCCGTGCGGTCGACACCCGCACCACGCTGCTGCTGGTCCGCTACCGCTTCCACCTCACGCTGCCGTCCCGGACCGGGACCCGGCAACTCGTCGCCGAGGACGCCCGGCTGCTCGCCTTCACCGGCCCGCCCAGGAACGCTGCCTGGCTGCCGGCTGAGCAGGCCCGCGGCCTGCTGGATGCGACCGCCGACGAGAACACCGACCCGATGTTCGGGGAGCGCACCATGCAACGGCTGATCGACGAGCTGCCCGCGCTCACCGACCATCTCACGGGGTACGGGGAGGAGCTGGCCGCCGAGCTCCTCGCCTCGCACCGCCGGGTCCGCAGCGCTGCCGGTGAGATCGTCCGCGGTTTGACCGTAACCGCGCAGAAACCCGCCGACATTCTCGGCGCCTACGTCTACCTGCCCGTGTCCGCCACCCCCGCCGGAGGTCACGCCTGATGTCCGCCATCTCCCGCAACCAGGTTTTCTCCGCCGTGCACACCGTCGGCGGGCTGCTGCCCGCCGACATGCTGGTCCGCATCGCCGAGGGCAAGGACGTCAGCGGCTCCCGGCCGGCCGACTACCGGGTGGTCGGTTCACGTTCGGTGCGTGACGAGGCGGAACGGCACTGGGACTACCTCAAGTCGGTGTGGAAGGAGCTGCGCGACCGGTTGCCGGTCGCCCCGGAGGCGGAGGTCCCGGCCGATCCGACCGGCCTGGCGGTCACGCAGTGGCTGGAGCCGCTGTTCTCCGAGCTCGGCTTCGGTCGGCTGACCGCGGTCGGGCCGTCGGGGATCGTGGCGGACGACGGTGGTAAGACGTTCCCGATCAGTCACCGCTGGCGGCATGTGCCGATCCACTTCGCGCCGTGGCACGTCGGGCTGGACAGGCGTCCGGCCGGCGCGGGCAGCGTCCCACCGCAGTCGCTGGTGCAGGAGTGCCTGAACCGCACCGACGCCCACCTGTGGGGGGTGCTCACCAACGGTCGTCAGCTCCGACTGCTGCGGGACTCCAGCGCGCTGGCCACGGCGGCGTATGTCGAGTTCGACCTGGAGGCGATCTTCGACGGCGAGCTGTTCAGCGAGTTCGTTCTGCTGTATCGGCTGCTGCACGTCTCCCGTTTCGAGGTGGCCGAGGGTGCGCCCCCGTCGACGTGCTGGCTGGAGAAGTGGCGCACCGAGGCGATCTCCTCTGGCCTGCGGGCGCTGGAGCAGCTCCGTAAGGGTGTGCAGGAGGCCATCACCGCGCTCGGCACCGGTTTCCTGCGCCACCCGGACAACAACCGGCTCCGCGAGGACTTCGACGCCCAGGCGTTCCACAACGCACTGCTGCGGTTGGTCTACCGGCTGCTGTTCCTGTTCGTCGCCGAGGACCGGGAGGTCCTGCACCCGCCGGGTACGAGCGAACTGGCCCGTGAACGGTATGCGAAGTACTTCTCCTCGGCCCGGCTGCGCACGCTCGCGCGGCGGCGTCGGGGCACCGCCCACGGCGACTTGTATCAGGCGTTGCGGATCGTCCTGGACGCGCTCGGTGATGAGAACGGCCGTCCCGAGCTCGGCCTGCCCGGTCTCGGCGGCATCTTCGACCACCGGCCGGCGGACGAGCCGTTGGCGGGCCTGTCTCTGTCGAACGAGTATCTGCTGGCCGCGGTCCGCCACCTGTCGCAGGTGCGCGACGCGGGATCGGGCCGGTGGCGGTCGGTCGACTACCGGCACCTGGACGCGGAGGAGCTGGGTTCGATCTACGAGTCGCTGTTGGAGCTGGTGCCGAAGCACAGCGCGGTGGACCGCACGTTCGAGCTGGTGGAGCTGCCCGGCAACGCCCGCAAGACCACCGGCTCCTACTACACCCCGTCTTCGCTGATCGAGTGTCTGCTGGATTCGGCGCTCGACCCGGTGATCGACGACGCGGTCAAGCGCGGCGAGCAGCAGGCGTCGGCCGCCGGTCGGCCCGACCCGTCGGAGACGATCGTCGCCGAGCTGCTGGATTTGAAGGTCTGCGATCCGGCTTGCGGCTCCGGCCACTTCCTGGTCGCCGCCGCCCGGCGGATCGCGAAGCGGGTCGCGGCGGTGCGGGAGCGCAACCCGGAGCCGACCCTGGACGCGGTGCGGCACGCCCTGCATGAGGTGATCGCCCGGTGCATCTACGGCGTGGATCTCAACCCGATGGCGGTGGAGCTTGCCAAGGTGTCGCTGTGGCTGGAGGCCCTGGAGCCGGGTAAGCCGCTCAGCTTCCTGGACGCGCACATCAAGCACGGCAACGCGCTGATCGGGGCTACCCCTGTGCTGCTGAGAAAGGGTATCCCCGACGAGGCGTTCAAACCGATCGAGGGCGACGACAAGAAGTTCGCGAAGGGGCTCGCGAAGCAAAACGCCGAGCAGCGAGCAGGACAGGCGAGTCTTTTCGACCTGGACGAAGGCGCGAAGGTGGCCAACACCGTGTTCGCGCAGGGCCTGCGCCGCATCCTCGACGCCCCGTCCGACGATCTGGGGATGGTGCGTGAGCAGGAGGCCGCCTACCGCGAATGGGAGAAGTCCCCCGAGTATGTGCGTGCGCGGCACGTAGCCGACGCTTGGTGCGCGGCGTTCATGTGGCGGAAGACGAAGGATGCCCCGCCCGCCGTCACCCACGGCGTTTTTCGCGCGCTGGAAGACCCTGACGCGTCGGCCGCGTCGG
Organism: Micromonosporaceae bacterium; assembly: GCA_036381835.1. GTDB lineage: Bacteria > Actinomycetota > Actinomycetes > Mycobacteriales > Micromonosporaceae > DASULK01. Next base: position 1,705 of record DASVCA010000220.1, on the reverse strand, counting down.
AGGCGACGCATGGTGAGATCGAACGGCTGCGCGAGCAGTACCGCTTCTTCCACTGGCATCTGGAGTTCCCCGACGTCTTCGAGGTGCCCGAGAGTGGTGCCGGCATCGACCCCTCGACGGGTTGGGCCGGCGGCTTCGACTGCGTCCTGGGCAACCCGCCGTGGGAGCGCATCAAGCTCCAGGAGCAGGAGTTTTTCGCGCAGCGCGATTCGGCGATCGCGACAGCTCCGAACGCCGCGGCCCGCAAGACGCTCATCGCCGCATTGAAGGAGGACAAGGACCGCCGCTCGCTGTATGAGGAGTTCGAGGCGGCGAAGCGGAAAGCGGAAGGCGAGAGCCACTTCCTACGTAACGGTGGCCGTTACCCGCTGACCGGCCGGGGCGACATCAACACCTACGCGGTTTTCGCAGAGGCCGACCGGATGTTGATGGGTGCGCGCGGACGTATGGGGGTGATCGTCCCCACCGGCATCGCCACGGACGCGACCACTCAATACTTCTTCAAGGACCTCGTGTGCAATGGCTCAATCTCGGCCCTGTACGATTTCGAGAACGCTGCACCCTTGTTCCCCGGGGTGCATCGCTCATTCAAGTTTGCCATCCTGTCTTTGGTCGGCCGTGGCCTTCGTGAGCCCGCCGCCCAGTTTGCGTTCTTCCTCCACGATCCTGCCGAACTGGACAACGCCGACAAGGCGTTTACCCTGACGCCCGAGGAGATCAGTCTCCTCAACCCCAACACCGGCACCTGTCCCGTTTTCCGTTCCCGCCGCGACGCCGAAATCACCCTCGGCATCTACCGCCGGGTGCCTGTCCTTATCAAGGAGGGTGATCCGAACGGGAACCCTTGGGGTGTCTCGTTCATGAGGATGTTCGACATGTCGAACGACTCGCACCTGTTCCACACTCGCGAGGAGCTCGAAGCCGACGGCTGGACCCTCACCGGCAACGTCTTCACCAAGGGCAACGCCAAGATGCTGCCCCTGTACGAGGCGAAGATGCTCCACCACTACGACCACCGCTGGGCCACGTACGACGAGGACGGCACCATCCGCGATCTCACCCTCGCCGAGAAGCAGGACCCCTCGACAGTTGTGCTCCCGCGCTACTGGGTCGATGAAAACGAGGTAGACGCCAAGCTGGCAGCTAAGCACTGGAAGCGTGGCTGGCTCCTCGGCTGGCGTGAAGTGTGTCGCTCAACAGACGAGCGGACGGCAATCATCGCTGCTATTCCTCTTACGGCTGTCGGTCATAAGTTCCCGTTAGCGTTCTCGCTCCTGTCCGCAAAATCTGTCGCAGCTTTGTATGCCTGTCAAGCTTCCTTTGTCTTTGATTTTGTAAGTCGCCAGAAATCTGGCAGCACGAGCATGAGTTACTTCATCTGGCATCAGCTTACAGTTCCTGCTCCAAATACACTCACACGTCATGACACATGGTTGGTGCCACGGGTCATGGAGCTTTCCTACACCGCGCTCGAAATGGCGCCATTCGGCCGTGAGCTCGGGGATGTCGGGGCACCATTCCAGTGGGATGAGGAGCGAAGGGCGGTTATACGCGCCGAGTTGGATGCCTTCTTCTTTCACCTCTATGGGATCTCCCGAGAAGACGTTGTCTACATCATGGAGACGTTCCCGATCGTCAAGCGCAAGGATGAAGCGAAGTACGGCACGTACCGCACCAAGGAACTGATCCTCGCCGAGTACGACCG
>DASVCA010000219.1:0-15521 GCA_036381835.1 Micromonosporaceae bacterium | reverse complement strand
AGCAGATCGAAAAGTGCGCTTCCGGTAAACATCGGAACGCAGGATATCGGTCCGGTACCCCCAATGACCAAGGGGTTTGCGTCGGGTGGACGCAAACCCCCTGATCAGTTGGACCGTCGGTCAGACGCGGGGCTTCTCCCGCATCTCGAACGTCTCGATGACGTCGCCGACCTGGATGTTGCCGAAGTTCGCCAGGGTCAGACCGCACTCGAAGCCCTCGCGGACCTCCGTGACGTCGTCCTTGAACCGCTTGAGCGAGCTGATCGTGAGGTTGTCCCCCACGACCGCCCCGTCACGCAGCACCCGGGCCTTGGCGTTGCGCCGGATGAGACCCGACCGGACGACACACCCGGCGATATTGCCGACCTTGGAGGAACGGAACACCTCGCGAACCTCCGCCGAACCCAGTTCGACCTCTTCGTACTCGGGCTTGAGCAGCCCGCGAAGTGCCGCCTGAATCTCCTCGAGGGCCTGGTAGATGATCGTGTAGTAACGGATCTCCACACCCTCGCGGTCGGCGATCTCCCGGACCTTCGGCGCCGAACGCACGTTGAAGCCGATGATGGTCACGGGCTCGGAGGTCGCGCTGGCGAGCATCACATCGCTCTCGGTGATCGCCCCGACGCCCCGGTGGATGATCCTCAGCTGGACCTCCTCCGGGATGTCGAGCTTGAACAGCGCGTCCTCCAGCGCCTCCACCGAACCGGAGACATCGCCCTTGAGCACCAGGTTGAGCGAGGTCTTCTCGCCCTGCTTGATCTGCTCCATGAGCGTCTCCAGCGTGGCCCGACCGCGGGCGTTGGCGAAGCTCGCCGCCCGCCGCCGCGCCTGGCGCTGCTCGGCGATCTGCCGGACCGTGCGGTCGTCTTCCGCGGCGAGGAACATGTCCCCGGCGCTGGGCACCGAAGTCAGCCCGAGCACCTGAACCGGACGGGACGGTCCGGCCTCGGCGACCTGGTTGCCGTTCTCGTCGAACATCGCCCGGACCCGGCCGTGCGCGGCCCCCGCCACGATCGCGTCACCGGCCCGCAGCGTGCCCTTCTGCACCAGCACCGTGGCCACCGCGCCGCGACCCTTGTCGAGATGTGCCTCGATGGCGACCCCCTGAGCGGGCCCGTCGATCGGAGCGGTCAACTCCAGTGTGGCGTCCGCGGTCAGCAGGATCGACTCCAGCAGGTCGTCGATGCCGATACCCGGCTTCGCCGCCACGTCGACGAACATCGTGTCGCCGCCGTATTCCTCGGCTACCAGGCCGTACTCGGTCAGCTGCTGGCGGACCTTCGCCGGATTGGCCTCCGGCTTGTCGATCTTGTTGACGGCCACCACGATCGGCACACCTGCGGCCTTGGCGTGGTTGAGCGCCTCGATCGTCTGAGGCATGACGCCGTCGTCCGCGGCCACCACGAGCACGACGATGTCGGTGACCTGGGCACCACGAGCACGCATGGCGGTGAACGCCTCGTGCCCCGGGGTGTCGATGAAGGTCAGCGCACGCTCTTCGCCCTCGTGCGTCACGTACACCTGGTAGGCCCCGATGTGCTGGGTGATGCCACCGGCCTCACCCTCGACCACGTTCGCCTTGCGGATCGCGTCGAGCAGCTTGGTCTTACCGTGGTCGACGTGGCCCATGACGGTGACCACCGGCGGGCGGCTGACCAGGCGGTCCGCCGAGACCTCGGCCTCGAGGTCGATGTTGAACTGCGCGAGCAGCTCCCGGTCCTCGTCCTCCGGGCTGACGATCTCGACGTTGAAGCCCAGGTGCTCACCCAGCAACTGCAGGACGTCATCCGAGCAGGACTGGGTCGCGGTCACCATCTCGCCCAGGTTGAACATCTCCTGAACCAGCGAGCCCGGGTTCGCGTTGATCTTCTCAGCGAAGTCCGACAGCGAGGCACCGCGCGGCAGCCGTACCAGCTCGCCGTTACCCCGTGGGGCACCCGAGCTCATGGTCGGGGCGGACAGATTGTCGAACTCTTGTCTGCGCTGCTTCTTCGACTTCCGGCCCCGGGTCGGCTTACCGCCGGGACGACCGAACGCACCGGCAGCACCGCCGCCACGGCCACGGCCGCCAGCACCAGGACGACCGGCACCGCCGCCGGTACCCGACGGTGCCGGCGGAGCACCGCGGAAGCCGCCGCCACCACCGCCACCGCGGAAGCCGCCGCCACCACCGCCACCGGCCCGACCACCGCCGGCGCGACCCCCGCCGGCGGGCCGGCCGCCACCAGGCGTCGGACGCCCCGCGCCCGGACGGGGTGGCCGCTGGGCCGGCATGGACGCCGGACTCGGCCGCGGCGGCATGTTCGCCGGGCTCGGCCGCGGCGGCATGTTCGCCGGGCTGGGCCGGGGACCTGCCGGCGGAGCCGGACGCGGGGCCGCCGGGGTGATCCCGAAGGGGTTGTTGCCGGCGCTACGCGCCGGAGGCCGGGCGCCGGGGGTAGCCGTCCGGTTGGCAGCCGGCGAGCCCGGGCGCGGCGGAATGGTGCCGGGGCCGGGCTTGGGACGCGGCGCCCCGCCGTCCGCCGGCGGCTCCCGGCGGGTCATCTCCCGCTGACGAGCGGCCTTGACGGACGCCTCCTGTTCGGCCTTCAGCGCCGCAGCACGCGCCTCGGCTGCGGCGACCTCGATGTCGTGGGCGCTCGCCGGCTTCGCCGCCGCGCTCGGCGGCGGCGTCGGGACGGGCCTCGGCGCTTTCCCCGCCGGCGGCGCCGACGGCGTCGGCTTGGCGGGAGCCTTGGTGTCGCCGCTCGGCGCGGTCGGGGTCGCTGCCCCGTCGGCTGCCGTCGCGGCGCCGGTCGGCGCGGTGAAGGCACTGCGCAACCGACGTGCGACCGGTGCCTCCACGGTGCTCGACGCGGACTTGACGAACTCGCCCATCTCCTTCAACTTGGCGAGCACGGTCTTGCTCTCGACCCCGAGCTCCTTTGCCAGCTCGTGTACGCGGGTCTTTCCTGCCACTGCACTCCTCACTCCGAGGCCGTGCGGGCAGCACCCGCAACGGCCTCACTCGTGCACTTGAAGCCTGCTCATTGCCGGGACTTCATCGTGTGCTCATGTCGGTCGTCCTACCTACTTGTGCGACCCTCGCCCGATCCGGGACCGGACGTAGCGGTTGACGCGTTGAGGCATTCGGCCAGCTCACGGACGTCTGGGACACCTGCGATACGCAGCGCCCGCCCGAAGGCGCGACGGCGCTGAGCCAGCGCGAAGCAAGCCGCATCAGGATGCAGATACGCACCCCTGCCCGGCAAGCTACGGGTCGGATCGGGCCGGAGGATGTGACCATCCTCACCGCCGACCGCGACTATCCGTAGCAACTCAGCAGTCGACGCGCGTCGCCGACAACCCACACAGGTGCGCTCCGGCCACGCGCTTCGAACCACCGGTCAAGTCTACCCCGACCCGACGGAGAGCGAACCGCCCGTCTCACCAGAACGATCACCGCTCGGCACCAACGGGGACCCCGACGGCTCGGTGTCCGGCCGGATGTCGATCCGCCACCCGGTGAGACGCGCCGCGAGCCGGGCGTTCTGCCCCTCCCGGCCGATGGCGAGCGAAAGCTGGAAATCGGGCACGATCACCCGGGCGGTGCGGTTCGCGGCGTCCACCACCTCGACCCGCAGGGCCTTGGCCGGCGACAGCGCGTTGCCGACGAAGGTCGCCGGATCCTCCGACCAGTCGATGATGTCGATCTTCTCGCCGTGCAGCTCGCTCATCACCGCGCGTACCCGCTGGCCCATCGGGCCGATGCAGGCGCCCTTGGGGTTGACACCCGGCACCGTCGCCCGTACCGCGATCTTGGTGCGGTGCCCGGCCTCGCGGGCGATCGCCGCGATCTCCACCGTGCCGTCGGCGATCTCCGGCACCTCCAGCGCGAACAGCTTGCGGACCAGGTTCGGGTGGGTTCGCGACAAGGTGATCTGCGGACCGCGCAACCCCTTGGCGACGTGCACCACCACACACCGGATCCGCTGACCGTGCGGGTACGTCTCTCCCGGCACCTGCTCCACCGCCGGCAGCACCGCCTCGAGCTTGCCGAGATCGACCGTGACGATGCCCTTCTCCCTACGCGCCCCGTGCGCCTTCACTTCGCCCGTGACCAGATCGCCCTCACGACCGGCGTACTCCCCGAAGTGCACCTCGTCGGTCGCTTCCCGCAGCCGCTGCAGGATCACCTGCTTGGCGGTCATCGCGGCGATCCGGCCGAACCCTTGCGGGGTGTCGTCCCACTCCCGGACGACGTTGCCCTCGTCGTCGAGCTCCTGCGCGTAGACCGACGCCGCGCCCGTCTTACGGTCGATCTCGACCCGGGCATTGGAATACGCGCCTTCGGTGTGCCGGTAGGCGGTCAGCAGTGCGGTCTCGATCGCCGAGAGGATCGTCTCGAACGGGATCTCCCGCTCCCGCTCCAGCGCACGCAGCGCCGCAAGATCGATGTTCACCTGATCACCGCTTCTTCTTCCTCGTCCCCGTCGATCTCGTCGGTGGCGTCGAACTCCTCATCGGCCAACTCGTCAAGGCGGTTGAACTCCACCTGCACCCGGCCGGGTCCGAGCTCGGCGTAACCCCACTCCCGCAGACGACCGCCGAGATCCAGTGTGACCCGCTCATCATCGGCCCGCATCACCCGGCCGGTCACCTGTTCGGCGCCGGCGGTGACTCGGACCAGCCGGCCCACATTGCGCCGCCAGTGACGAGGCAGGGTCAACGGCCGATCCACCCCGGGCGAGCTCACCTCGAGCTGGTACTCCCCCACGATCAGGTCGCCACCGGTCGCCTCGGCGGCATCGAGCGCCGCGGAGACCTCCCGAGAGACGTCAGCCACCGCATCGAGCGTGACCCCGCCCTCGGCATCGACGATCACCCGTACGATGTGACGGCGGCCGGCGCGCGACACGGACACGTCCTCCAGGTCGTGACCGGTGGCAGCCACCACCGGCGCGATGACCTCGCGCAGCCGAGACCGCAGCGCTGCCAGATCGCCGCGTGGCCGCTGAGTTCGGACCGGCTTAGCGGTGGACCGGCCGGCGCCGCGGCCGACCGCCGGCCTACCCGCGGCTCGACCACGTGGTGCCATCTGCCCACCTCCTACCTCAGTCTGCAACGACTCCCGGCCGGTGACCATGCCCGCCCTGGAACAGTCGGGGGCTGGGCAGCAGCGTACCTGTCCGACGATCGGCCCGTGACCAGGCACACCGACAGAGGCCCGGGCGGGCACCGACGCAACGACGGATGGTGTTGACTAGGCGGGTGCGGACTGGAACAGGCAGCGGGGGCGGCGGCAGACCCGCACCCTCCCGACGATCGGTGCTGCGGGCAGCTTGCGTGCTCGCCACTGTGCTCCCGATCACCGGCTGTGATCTCATCGGCCCGGCACCCGAGCCCACCCCCACCGCCGACCCTCTCGTACCGTTCATCACCGGCACACTCGCCCTCGCCGCACGCTACGACGCGACCGTTGACGCCTTTCCCGAGCTGGCCGAACGACTAGAACCGATCGCTCGGGCACACCGGACCCACGCGGCGGAGCTGAACCGGGTGACCGCGACCGAGCCGCCATCCCCCGCCGCCCCGCCGGCCACCGGGCCGTCCGGGGATCTCGATGCGGCGCTGGACGCGCTGCGCGCAGTGGAGAAGGCGGGGCTGGAGGAGGCGATAGCGGCCTGCCTCGCGGCGCCGGACGACCGGGCGGCGCTCCTCGGCAGCATCGCCGCCGCCCGGGCCACTCATCTGGAGATGCTGCGGTGAACGAGCAGCTCACCGCGGCGCTGCGCGCTGAGTACGCCGCGATCTTCGCGTACGGTGTGATCGGGGCCCGGCTGAAAGGCGATAGCGCGGCCACGGCCCGGGCGGCCGAGAGCGCGCACCGCGACCGGCGCGACTCCCTGACCGTCCTGCTGTCCGGCGACAGTGCTCGCGTGCCGGCCGCGGAACCCGCCTACGCGCTGCCGTTCCCGGTCACCGATCGGGTCAGCGCACTGCGTCTGGCCATCGAGATCGAGACCCGCACCGCCGCGGTCTGGCGAGCCGTGCTGCCGGTGACCACCGGCGAGCGACGCCGTCAGGCGCTCGACGGGTTGACCGACTGCGCGGTCCGTGCGGTGCGCTGGCGCCGGGTGGCGGGTATCACCCCCGCCACGGTCGTCTTCCCCGGCCGCCCCGCCTGACCCCGTTGCGCCTTCGACGGGCCGGTGCCGGTGTTGCGGCACACTGTGCGGGTGCGCAAACTCACCCGACGTCTGGGTCACCGTCGCTGGTTCGCCGCTTTCGTTCGCCGCTTTCTGGTGCCCGCCGATCGATTCGTCGGCCGGCTCACCCGCGGTCGGGTGGTCGCGCTCGGCCTCGTCCCTTCGCTGATCATCACGACTACCGGTCGGCGCTCCGGTCGGCCGCGCAGCAACCCGCTGCTGTACGTGCGGGACGGCGGCGATTTCGTGGTGGTGGGTTCCAACTGGGGCCAGCGGCACCAACCGGCGTGGGCGCTGAATCTCCTCGCCGACCCGACCGCGACGGTGACCGTGTCCGGACAGCGCCTTGCGGTGCGCGCCCGCCTGGCCGAGGGCGCAGAACGGGAGCGGCTGTGGCGACTCCTGGTGCTCGAGTGGCCGGCGTACGAGACCTACCGGGAGCGGGCGGGCGACCGGCCGATACACGTCTTCCGGTTGGTGCCGGCCGGCTCAGAGCAGACGAAGAATTAAAAACACGGACACGCGGGCATTAAAGCCCTTATATCAGCAGTTAGTGGCGCACAATGACGCCGTGACGGAGAAGCACCGGCTAGCCAACCCCCGGTGGGTCGTGGCCGAGCAGGTCGCCGACGCCGCCCAACGACACTTCCCCGATGCGGTACTGGCCATCGGAGCGCACGGTTCACTCGCCCACGGCGACGACACCGACGCCAGCGACGTGAATCTCGTGGTGGTCACCCGTCGTCCCGGAATCGGACCACGGCCCGCCACCCGACGAGTCGACGGGATCGTGGTCGACCTCGGTGTGATCAGCGCCGACGACTATCTCCGGCACGCCCGGACATTGACCACGTCATGGCCGCTCGCCGCCGACCGGTACATGACGGCGAAGCCCGTCTACGACCCACAGGGATGGCTGGACCGCCTACGGGACGTACACCTGAGCCGACTCGCCGACGCGCGGGAGTCGGAGTTCGCCGCGCTCGCCCGCGAAGCCTGGTTCCAGGGGGCCGCGGCGCATGCCCGGGCCACCCGGATGGCGGCCCGGCGCGAGACGGAGGCCGCCCTGCTCATGCTCGCCGAGGCACGGATCGCGGCGGCTGCGGTCGTCGGCCTGCTCACCCGCACCTACTTTCGCAACTCCGCGGACGCGGTGATCCGAACGGGGCTGGCCAGCGCAGGCATCCGAGAGCTGGGCGCCGTGCTGCAGACCCAGGCCGACGAGCTGGCCGCGCGCGGCCGTCCGGTGGACGGCACCGTGGAGGAACTGCTCGACGGTGCGCGCCGGCACGTGGGCGCAGCGTGCTGAGGGGCGCGACCTAGCCGAGCCCGCCCTGGACCCCGATCATGACGCCGATGACGTAGGTCGCCGCCGCGGCGGCGGCGCCGAGCAACAGTTGTCTGAGGCCGCTCATCCACCATGGGCGGTTGGTGAAACGGGCGACGATCGCACCGGTGATGAACAGGCCGAGACCACCCACGGAAAGCGCGAGCCACAAGCTGGTGAACCCGAGCAGATAGGTCAGCAGCGGCACCAGCGCCCCGACCGAGAAGAAACCGAACGAGGAGATGGCCGCGGCCCAGGGGCTGGGCTGCTCATCCGGGTCGACCCCCAACTCCTCTCGGACGTGCATGCGCAGCGTCTCTTCGGGGTTGTTGCGCAGCGCGGCGGTCAACTGCTCCGCAAGTTCGCGGGGCAGTCCGCGCCGCACCCACAGCTCCGCCAGTTCCTGTGCCTCGACCTCCGGATTGCGTTCCAACTCGCGGCGTTCCTTGGCCACCTCGGCGGCAACCTGCTCGTTCTGCGAACGGACGCTGGTGTATTCACCAAGTCCCATCGAGATCGCGCCGGCCACCAGCCCGGCAACCCCGGTCAGCACGATGTTGTCGGGCGACACGCCGCCGCCGCCGACACCGGCGATCAGCGCGATGTTGGTGACCAGGCCGTCCATGGCACCGAACACCGCCGGGCGCAGCCATCCACCCGATACGTCGGCGTGGTGGTCACTGCGCAGCGCGGCCGGCGTCTCGTCGGACTCGTCGCCCGTCCCGGCGGGGCTGATGGTCGGCTCGAAAGTCATGGCAGCGTCAGGATCTCGTAGCCGTCCTCGGTCACCACGACCGTGTGCTCGAACTGCGCCGTCCACCGGCGGTCCTTCGTCACCACCGTCCAGCCGTCTTCCCACACCTCGTACTCGTGCGTACCGAGCGTGATCATCGGCTCGACCGTGAAGGTCATCCCCGGCTCCATGACCAGGTCGGCGCGGGGGTTGTCGTAGTGGGGCACGTAGAGCCCGCTGTGGAACGCCTCCCCGATGCCGTGCCCGGTGAAGTCTCGGACCACGCCGTAGCCGAACCGCTTGGCGTACGACTCGATCACTCGACCGATGACGTTGATCTGCCGCCCCGGCGCGATCGCCCGGATGCCACGCATCATGGCCTCGTGGGTGCGCTCGACGAGCAGCCGCGCCTCCGGCGAGACGTCACCCACACAGAAGGTGGCGTCGGTGTCACCGTGTACGCCCTCGATGTAGGCGGTGACATCGACGTTGATGATGTCACCGTCCTGCAGCACCGTCGAGTCCGGGATGCCGTGGCAGATCACCTCGTTGAGGCTGGTGCAGCAGGACTTGGGGAAGCCCTTGTAGCCGAGCGTGGACGGATAGGCGCCGTGGTCGATGAGGAATTCGTGCACCACCCGGTCGATCTCGTCCGTGGTCACGCCCGGCTTGCAGTACTCGGCGGCGGCCTGCAGCGCCTGCGCGGCGATCCGTCCGGCGACCCGCATCTTCTCGATCGTCTCCGGCGTCTGAACATGTGAGCCGCGCCACTCCTTGGGCCGCTTCTTGCCCACGTACTCCGGGCGCCGGATGTGCGGAGGCACCTGCCGCCACGGCGAGACGGTGCCGGGCGTCAAGGGAGCACGGGTGGTCATGCCCCTCAGCCTATCGCGGCTGCTCCGCGCTGGACCGCACCGCCGGGCACAGTCGTCCCGTCCAGCAGTGCGGGGATCCGCTCCCGCTCGACCGGCGGCGAGAAGTACCTGCCCTGCCCGGTGTCGCAGCCCAGCGCCCGAAGGCGGTCGGCCTGCTCGGCCCGCTCCACCGCTTCGGCCGTCACGCACAGACCGAGCGCATGCGCCAGTCGTACCAGGGCGTCGACGATCTGCTCGTCAACGCAGGACGTCGGCCCGTCCGACCGGATCCCCGCGACGAACGGACCGGCCAGTTTGAGCGTGTGTACGGGCAGGTGACGCAGGTAGGCCAGATTCGAGTACCCGGTGCCGAAATCGTCTACCGCCAGCCGCACCCCCAGCTCGGCCAGCTCGCTGAGCACGCGCAGCGGCTCCCCGCTGGTGGCCATGACCGCGCTCTCGGTCAGCTCCAGCTGAAGCAGGTCGGCGGGCAGACCGCTCTGCGCCAGCGCGTCCGCCACCTCCGCGGCGAGACCGGGCTCCTGCACCTGCCGTACGGAGAGATTGACGCTGACCATCAGACGGCGATCCGGGTAGTCGCGGTGCCAGCGGCTGGCGTCGGCGCAGGCTCGACGCAACACCCAGCGACCGAGCTGCACGATGATGCCGGACTTCTCGGCCAGATCGATGAAGTGATTCGGCGCGAGTCGGCCCAGCAACGGGTGCTGCCAGCGCACCAGCGCCTCGACGGCCTGCACCTGCCCGTCCGCCAACGACACGATCGGCTGGTAGTCGATCACAAACTCGTCTCGATCGAGCCCGAGCGGCAGGGCCGCGGTCAGTTCGAGGCGGGTCTTCTCCTCGGCGTTGCGGACCGGGTCGTACACGGCCCATCGCCCCCGCCCGTCCGCCTTGGCCCAGGAGACGGTGGTGTCCGCGGCCTTCATCACGTCCGCCGGGTCGCTCTCCGCGGTCGGACGCACCACCACGCCGACGCTTGCGGTGATCGAGATCTGGTAATCGTCGATCCGAACCGGCTGCGCGACCACGCTGAGCATCTCCTGCGCGAGCGCGACCGCCTCGGACTCGCTGGGGCTGTCGGCGATCAGCATCACGAACGAGTCGCCGCCCATGCGCGCCACCAGATGCCCGCGATCGGACACCCGATCGACCAGCCGGCGGCCGATCACGTCGAGAAGACGATCGCCGACCGCGTGGCCGTACCGGTAGTTGATCTCCTTGAATCCATCCAGGTCCAGGAAGCAGACGGCCACCCTGCGCCCGGGTGCCGCGGCGTCGAACGTCTCTTTGAGCCGCTCGTAGAAGTGGGTCCGGTTCGGCAGCCCGGTCAGCGGGTCGTGCAGCGCCTGGAAGCGCAGTCGCTCCTGCAACTCGTGCCGGTCGGTGATGTCCTGCACCATGATCGTGGTGAACCGCGGTCGGCCGTCGTCGTGACGAATCAGCGACATCGACAGGTCGGCCCAGATCGCGGTGCCGTCCTTACGGCGGCAGGGCCGCGTCAAGCGCACCCCGTCGCGCAGGCCCTGGACCAGCTCGGCGTGCAACTCGCACATTCCGGTCGGGTCCTCGAACAGTTCCGCCACGTTCAGCCGCCGCACCTCGGCCGGCGAGTAGCCGAGAATCTCGGCGAATGCCCGATTCGCGTCGATCATCCGGCCGTCGAGATCGACGATGCCGATGCCGATCGCCGCGCCGGCGAAGATCGCTCGAAACCGGGCCTCGCTGTCGCGCAGTGCCTGCTCCGCCAGGTCCCGAGCCGCCCAGGCGGAACGGCTGATCCGATCCTGCTGGATCAGGGTCTGGTCACGCAGCGCCCGCGCGAACCCGGCCGCCAATGCGCCCTGCAGCTCGGCCACCCGCGGCACGGCCGTCGGGGGCGCCTGCGGCAGTACCGACGGCAGGAACTCCCGGTGCAGCGCACGTACCGACCAATCGAGGATCGCGGGATCGGTCAGATGCGCCGCCACCAGAGCCTGACCGACCTGGTGGCCGGGCTCGGCGGTGAACGGCTCAGCCAACACCGCATCGGCCAACGCCACCGTTTGGGTGAGCAGCAGTCGCTCCGCCTCCGCGCGACTCACCGGCAGGAACCCGAGTCGCGCCACCGCGCGCGCCCAGGCTCTGGCATACCGCTGCGCCCCGGCCTGATCGAGTCGCTCGTCGGCGGATCCCGACGTGGACGACACCATGGCTAGTAGTCGTAGACTCGGGCAGCACTGGGCCGGCTGAGATCGATCTCCGTCGGAAGATTGGTCGGCAACTCCATCATCGCACCGTCTCTTCGTCCGCTGCTGCCGGCGCGGCGGCCGGGTGCGATGAGTCTATCGACGGCGGTACGTCTGCGTGTCGCCGCCCGTCCTATGCGGATTCGAGCAGAACCGAGATCCCCTGTCCGACTCCGACGCACATCGTGCAGAGCGCGCGTCGCGCGTCGCGCTCGCGCAACTCGAGTGCCGCGGTCAGCGCCAACCGGGCACCGCTGGCCCCCAGGGGGTGACCGAGGGCGATCGCTCCGCCGTTCGGGTTGACGTGCTCCGCGTCCTCCGCCACGCCCCACTGCCGCAGCACCGCCACGGCCTGCGCGGCGAAGGCCTCATTGAGTTCGATGACGTCGATCTGCTGCAGGCTGAGCCCGACCCGGGTAAGCAGCCGCTCGGTCGCCGGCACCGGCCCCATGCCCATCGTGCGCGGCGCCACGCCCGCGGCCGCCCCCGCCACCACCCGGGCCAGCGGGGTCAGGTTGTAGCGCTCGACCGCCGCCTCGCTCGCCACCAGCAGCGCCACCGCCCCGTCATTGACGCCGGAGGCGTTCCCGGCCGTCACGGTGCCCCCAGCCCGGAACGGCGTGGGCAGCGCGGCGAGCTTCTCCAGCGACGTCTCCCGCGGGTGCTCGTCGACCGAGACCAGCCGGGTCTCCCCCCGGCCCGCGGGCACGGCGATGGGCACGATCTCCTTCGCCAGCCGACCCGACGCCTGCGCCCGCGCCGCCCGCTGCTGAGAACGCAGCGCGAACCGGTCCTGGGCCTCCCGCTCGATGCCGTACTCGGCGGCGACGTTCTCCGCCGTCTCGGGCATCGAGTCGGTGCCCCACCCCTGTGCCATCAGGGGGTTCACGAACCGCCAGCCGATAGTGGTGTCGTAGATCTCCGCCGTGCGGGAGAACGCCGTGGCGGCCTTCGGCATGACGAACGGGGCGCGGGTCATGCTCTCCACACCGCCGGCCACGACCAGGTCCGCCTGCCCCGCGTTGATCGACCGGGCCGCGGTGAGGAGCGCATCGAGCCCTGATCCGCACAGCCGGTTGACCGTGGTGCCGGGCACGCTCTCCGGCAGGCCGCCCAGCAGCAGCGCCATCCGGGCCACGTTGCGGTTGTCCTCGCCGGCCTGGTTGGCGCAGCCGAACACCACATCGTCAACGGCCGCCCAGTCCACCGACGGGTGGCGAGCCACCAACTCCCGGATCACGTGCGCGGCAAGGTCGTCTGGGCGCACCGCCGCCAACGCGCCGCCGTAGCGACCGATGGGAGTACGGACACCGGCTACCAGGAACGCCGCAGTCATGGCTCGCGAACCCTTCCGTGAGCCCTCGCCGGTGGCGGCCGAGGGGAAACCGCGCCGGGATCTGACGCGGGGGTCAGGATAATCCTCGCCCGACCCGGCTGAAGTCGTGATATGGCGAACGCCACTGACCGCATCCGCGTAGCCGCCGCCTCAGAAGAGCACGGTGGCGTAGGTGCCCTCGGGGTGGAATCCGCAGCGCTCATACACTCGGCGGGCCGGTACGTTGTAGTCGTTGACGTACAGGCTGACCGTGGGGGCCACCCGCGCCAGCGCATCGCGCACCACCGCGGCCATCGCCGGTGTCGCCAGGCCCCGCCCCCGCCAATCGGGCGCCACCCAGACCCCTTGGACCTGGGCGGTGTGGCGGGTGACCACCGCCAGTTCGGCTTTGAAGACCACTTGGCCGTCGATGAACCGGGCGTACGCCCGCCGGGAGCGCACCAGCTCGGCCACGCGCTGCCAGTACCCCCAGCCGCCGTCCCCGGTGAGCGGTGAAACCCCCACCTCCTCGGTGTACATGTGCACAGACGCGGGGAAGAGCAGATCCACCTCGTGGTCCCGGACCAGGCGCACGTGTGGATCGGGGGTGACCGGTGCCGGTTCGGCCGTGGCCAGCAGGGGCTGGTTGGGACGCACCTCACGGGCCGGACCCCAGTGCGGGGCGAGCCGCTCCCACAGATCCAGCACCTGCTCGGCGCGGCCGACGATGGAGGAGCACTGGCGCGGCTCGGCGGCGAGCCGTTCGGCGAAGGCCGCGATCGCGGGTGCGGTGGCCAGCACCGGGGTGAGGTGCCCGCCGACCCAGCACACCGACTCCAGACTCGGGCGGGTCCCGTAGCCGAGGACGCGGCCCTGCGCCCGCCACCAGGACAGGCCCCGGGCAGCCACCCGTTCGGCGACATGCGCCGCTCCGAACGGATCGCGGTCGAGCAACCGCTCCACCGCACCGCGTTCGCTCTCCTTCACCTGGCGCACCGGCACGGTCAGCACAGCATCAGCCTGCCAGATCGGCGGCTTGCATACGGCTGCGGAGACGGATTCGCCGGCGAACGAAGGAACCTGTCGAACTCAGCGTACGGCCGCCGGCGGTCGATCCGCTCAGCCCAGCAGACGATCCCCGATCCAACCGTCCGGGGCGCAGCCCGGTGGGACGGCGAACACGGCCGACCCGATCGGGGTGGTCCACCGGTTGAGCATGTCCAGCTCGGCGAGCCGACGCTGGATGGGCAGGAACTGCCGCTCGACGTCGGCCTGGTACGAGACGAAGATCAATCCGGCATCGGCTGTGCCGTCCGCCGCCGGTGGCAGGTCGTAGTTGTACGACCGGCGCAGGATCCGCAACCGCTCATCGCCGACATGCGCCCGCCGGATGTGCGCGAACTCGGGGATGACCGGCAGGCCGTGCTCGTCGGTCGCCGTGAAGTCCGGCGGATCATGCTCCTTGCGGCCGGTCAACGGCGCGCCGTTGTCGAGCCGCCGTCCGATGACGAGCTCGCGTTCCGCGCGGCCGAGCAGATCCCAGCCCTCGAGATCGAGCCGGATGCGCCGGATCACCACCGTGGTACCGCCGCGCAGCCAGTCCGGCCCTTCGGAGACCCAGACCGCCTGATCGAACACGTCCGGGCTCGGATTGACGGTGCCATCGACCTGGCCGAACAGGTTCCGTGGCGTCTCGCCGACCGCCCGCACACCGCGCCGGTCGAGGAACCCCGACTGCACCCAACGGACCGAGCAGAACGGTCGGGCATCCTTGACCAGCATCCGCTGGGCGTGGCTGACGGTCAGCGGGTCGTCGGCGCAGATCTGCACCAACAGGTCCCCGTCCGACCAGGCGCGCTCCAGTCGGTCGATCGGAAACGGCGGCAGTGCGGCGACCGCGGGCGGACGCAGATGCTCCAGGCCGGCGGCGCGGAAGACTCCCGGGCCGAACCCGAAGGTGACGGTCAGCCGGGCGGGCACGGCGGCGAGCTCCGGCTCGGTGTCGGCCAACGCCGCCTCTCCCCGCGTCAACCGGGCCGCGTCGTCGGTCCACAGCCGCATCAGCCGGGCCAACGCGGCCCGGTCCACGCCGTCGCGCAGGTCGAACGCCACGAACGCGGCGTGCGCCTGCGCGACCGTCACGATCCCGGCCTGATGTGCGCCGATGAACGGTTCGAACTCTCCGCCGAGATCGGCTGCGGGCACCGCCGAACGGTCATCGGGTGCCGTGGCGGCGGCACCGACCGCCGCGCCGGCCAGCGCGGCACCGGCGACGAGCGCGCCGCCGGTGAGCAGCCGTCGACGGCTGACCTCGGAAAACCCTCCGGTCATGGCGCGCCCGTCAATCGCCCATGCTGCCGGTGCCGTGCCCCGGCTGGTAGCTCTCCTGAGCGCCGGTGAACGGCTTGGCGACCGCGCTGAACTCGACCGTGGTCCCGTCGCTCAGCGTCAGGGTGAGGGTGATCTGATCGCCCGCCTGCACCGGCCGGTCGAGACCCATCAGCATGAGGTGATCGCCACCCGGCTCCAGCCGATACTCGCCCCCCGCCGGGACCGTCAGTCCACCCGGCTTCTCCCGCATCACCATGCCGCCGTCCTGCATGGCCATCTCGTGCAGCTCGACCGACTCGGACACGTCCGAGGCGGCGCCCACCACGGTCACGTCGCGCGGCCCACTGTTGACCAGGACCGCGAACGCGGCGGTCATCCCCTGATCGGCCGCCTTCACCCACGGGTCCCGGACGGTGAGCCCCCCGGTCGGCGGGCTCACCTGCGCAGCCTGCGGCGCGTCATCTGCGCCGCAGCCGGACAACGCCCACACCATGAACAGCGCCGCGATCACGGCGATCGTCAACCCG
>DASVCA010000218.1:0-2793 GCA_036381835.1 Micromonosporaceae bacterium | reverse complement strand
CTCGTTACCGATCCAGATGACATCGCCCGCTATGCGGCCGTCACCGAGCCGTGGATCGCCGGTGAGATGAATCAGGTCGTCGCGATCGAGCCCCAGTTCATTACCGGCCTACGGCTTGTCGGCTGGTGCACCTGACCACCGATGATTCACGGCTTCCTCACCCTCGACACCCAGTCCCCTGCCGCCGCGGCGGCGGGCCAGCGAGTCTTTGACGACATGACCCGCCTGATCAAGTCCGTGGCATAGCGCAGTCAGGTGAGTGAGTGCGGAGGAAGGCGGAGAGGGCGTCGTTGAACTCGGCTTCTGCTTCCAGGTTAGGCAGGTGACCCGCGCCGTCGATGGTTACCAGTTCGGGGCGCTTCAGGCTGGAGACGATCTCGGCGGTTACCTCGGCGTTGGACCACGGGTCCGCCGTTCCAGCGACGACGAGCGCGGGGAGGTCGAGCGTCTTGAGCAGCGGGCGGTAGTCGGGGCGCAAGGCGCGGCCGCGCAAGGCGGCCGCGGCACCTGCGGGCGGGGCAGCGGCCATCATGGCGTCGACTTGGGCGCGGATCTCGGGCGGGCAGGCCGGGCTGTACAAGCCGGTGTGCATGTAGTCGACCAGAACGCTCATGCCGTGACGTTCGGTAGCGTCGGCGCGTTCTTCCCTCATCTTTCTGTCTTGCGGTGACGGGGGTTCCGCTGTCGTGGCGACCAGGCCGAGCGCCCAGTAACGTTCCGGGTTCGCTGTCGTCATTTCCATGGCGACCAGGCCGCCCATGCTCAGGCCTACGACCGCCGCCCTGGTGATGTCGAGGCTGTCGAGCAGTTCCTCGATGTCGGCGGCGTACTCGCGCATTGTCACCTGGCCCGGAGTGACCGGGCTGTGGCCGAAGCCTCTCAGGTCGGGGGCTATGACGCGGAAGCTGCCTTGCAGCGCAGCCAGTTGCGGGGCCCAGAGGGTGCGGTCGAACGGATGGCCGTGAATCAGGACAACGGTTTCGCCGCTGCCAGCAGCGTCATAGGCGAGTTCCACGCCGCAAGGCTAGCCATGGCTTCCCGCCGGCCAAAACTGCTTTTCCGCTGTTCACGCTCAGCACGCATGCGGGCTGGGGTTTCGTGGGGTTTGCTGTCTGGGTGGAGTTTCTTGTCTCCACCCGGGTCCACCTGGGCTGCGGGGGTTCCGCCCGGCTGCGGAGGGTTGGTTCCACCCGGGGTCGAACTGGCGGCTGGCACGCCGACGGGGGGTGTTTCCGTAACGTCGCGGGCGTAAGGAAACACCGCCCCACCCGGGGGAGCAGGAAGGATACCCTGACGGCCGGCCCCGCCGCCGGGCGGGCGGTCACCGTCGGGGGGAAATCGTACGCGGCGTTGCGGGTCGCGGTCGTGGCCGCGCGGGCCTGCTTCACCTGCGGCGCGCAGCACGCCTTCCCGCCCACGGTGACTCGGGTGATGCCGCTCGTGAGGACCCGGGGCTCCGGTGCGCATCTCGGGAAGGTGCCGGCAGCAACCTGGCGGGCGGCCGGGACGTGATCGTGGGCCAGGCGGGGGAATCGCCCCGCCGACGCGGCGGATCTGTCCGCTTTTGCCCCGCTTTGCCCGGCTCGTTTTTGGGTGTTTCTCCTGATCGTGGGCCATCCGCGGCTCCATTTGACACGGATGGCCCACGATCACCCGAACACCCGGAAACCCTGGGCGGCAAACGGGGACATACAGGGCGATTTGCATGCGCTGCGGGGCGGTCCCCCGCTTTGACCCACGATCAGACCCGGCCCGGCTGCGCATAACCCAAAACTACGGCTACGGCGTCGCCACCGACCAGAACACCTCGACGTCGAAGTCGCCGGTCGATGGGTCGGGATCGCCGTAGACCTCCCAGCTAGGGCCGGCCAGCCGGTATCCGTTCGCCTCGCTCCATTCGCGCACCGCCTGATGGGTGTCGCCAAGGGTGGCAACCGAGCCGGTGTGGGTCGCGGTGGCGACGAGGCCGCCTGGAAGCGTTGACGCGACCACCTGGCCAACGGCTTCGAATGGGCCGCTCACCTGAACGCCGACTTCGACGTTGGGCACGTCGTCCTTGTAGAGCATGATGTTGTGGCCCTGCTTGTAAAGGCCTTCCGCGGCGCCGCTCCGGAGAAAGCTCCACACCTGGTCCAGCATCGGCCGCCACGCCTGTGGAAACTCCGCCCACGTCACCGCCGCCGCCACGACCGCCGTGGGGGTCGGTTCGACGGCCTTCGCGGTCACGTCAACGCTCATGGCGCGGAGCATACGCCGCAGTCGTGAACAGCGGAATCACCCTGACGGGAGTTCACCGGTTCGCTGTCGTAGCCCTTCGTCGCTCGGCTTGCCAGAACTCTTTCCAGACTTGCCGAAGGCCTTCGTCAGTGCACGGTGAACCCAATGTCGGGCGTATTCGTTTCCCAGTGTGACTAGGTGAAGACGTAACGAAATTGGGTCGGACTGTCCGACATTGGGTCGCCGGACGGGATGGTGGCGGTGGGTGTTGAGCGGTCCGAACAGCCGGAGCCGTCCGATGCGCGCTCCGACCGTGACCCTAGCCCGGGTGCGGACAGGGCCACCAAGCAGGACCGCCCGCTGGTGCTCACCGATCCGGGGCGGCGGGTCACCGAGCACCTCCGGTACCGGGACAGCGTGGTGAACCATTAAGCAGCGCACGCCTGGGACGCGGCGGTACCGGAACTGCAGGGGATCTGGGAGAAGATCAAGACCAAATACGGCTATACCGAACGGAGCGTTTCCGTTGCCCAGCCGACCGACGGTTCCTGGCGCGGGGAGGGCGGCCGAAAGCTC
>DASVCA010000217.1:0-3109 GCA_036381835.1 Micromonosporaceae bacterium | reverse complement strand
GGCGGGTTGGTTGAGGTAGCCGCGGGCGAGTTCGGGGCCGCCGATGAGGAGTTCGCCGGGTACGCCGATGGGGACGAGTCGGTTGTCGTGGTCGACGACGTAGGCGTGGCGGTTGCCGAGTGGCCGGCCGATGGGCACCCGGCCGGCCACCGGACCGGTTACGTCGTACACGGTGGCGGTCACGGTGGTCTCCGTCGGGCCGTAGGCGTTGCACACCCGCACCCACGGAACCCGGGTCTGCCACGCGGCCAGCGCGGCGGGCGGGACGACCTCCCCGCCGAGGATCAGCAGACGCAGCGACGACAGCGCGGCGGCGCTGCGGTCGGTGAGCGAGAAGGCGAGCTCGGCCCAGTAGGTCGGTGGGAGGTTGACCACCGTTATTCCGTGCCGCTCCACCACGTCCGGGACCTGCGTGGGAAGCCACTGTTCGTCCGGCCGGATGACCAGGGTCGCCCCGCAGGAGAGTGCGGGCAGCAGTTGGTCGAGGGAGGCGTCGAAGGAGAAGGAGGAGAACGCCAGCACCCGGTCGTTTCGGGTGATGGCGAAGTGTTCGCGGGCGGTGGTGATGTGGGCGGCGAGTGCGTGGTGTTCGATGCCGACGGCTTTGGGTCGGCCGGTGGAGCCGGAGGTGAAGATGATGTAGGCGAGGTCGTGGGGGTGGGGTGTGTGGTGGGGGGTGTCGGGGGTGGGTCGGGTGTCTTGGATGTTGATGGCGGGTAGGCCGAGTGTGGTGGCGGTGTGGGTGGTGGTGGGGTGGGTGATGAGGTGGGTGATGTCGGCTTGTTCGACCATGTGGCGGAGTCGGTCGATGGGGAGGGTGGGGTCGAGGGGTACGTAGGTGGCGCCGGCTCGCCAGGTGGCGAGCATGGCGGTGATGGACCAGGTGCTGCGGGGGAGGCAGACGCCGACGCGGGTTTCGCGGGTGACGCCGTTGGCGGTCAGGGTGGTGGCGAGGCCGCCGACGAGGTGGTCGAGTTCGTGGTAGGTGACGGTGTGGTCGCCGCAGATGAGGGCGATGTCGTCGGGCGCTCCGGAGACGACGAACGGCGGTGTCTCTTTCCCGGACGGAGCCGGCCCGGCCAGCTCGAGCAGGCTCGTCCGCTCCTCCGGGGACAGCAGCTCTAGCCGCCCGATCGCCCGGTCCGGGTCGGCCACGGCCGCCGCCAGCACCCGGCCCATGTGCTCCGCCAACCGGGTGACCGTCGCGGGCTCGAACAGGTCGCTGCTGTACTCGACGTTGACCGCGAACCGATCCGGGTAGAGCAGGAACGTGACGGTCAGGTCGAACTTGGCCGACCCCCACGGCAGGGCGAAGGCCTCCACGTCCAGTCCGTCGATCCGGGGCCCGCCGATCGGCGCCTCCTGGATGTCGAACATCACCTGGAACAGCGGGTTGCGGGACAGATCCCGCTCCGGCCGCAGCTCCTCCACCAGGCGTTCGAAGGGCACCTCCTGGTGGTCGAAGGCGCTCAGCACGGTGCTGCGGATCCGGCCGAGCAGCTGTGCGAAGGTCGGGTCGCCGGACAGGTCGCCGCGTAGCACCACCGTGTTCACGAAGAACCCGACCAGTCGCTCCAGCTCCACCCGGCCGCGTCCCGCCACCGGGGTGCCCACCGGCACGTCGTGCTGCCCGGACCAGCGCGCCAGCACGATCTGCACCACGGCCAGCAGCGCCATGAAGCGGGTCACCCCGTGCCGGCGGGCGAGCTCGTCGAGACCGTCGAGCAGCTCCGGCGACAGCGGTACCTCGACCGCGCCGCCGCGGCCGGAACGGGTCGCCGGGCGGGGTCGGTCGGTCGGCAGCTCCAGCACCGGAACCCCGGCCAGCGCCGACCGCCAGTACTCCATCTGACGCTCCAGCGTCCCGTCCGTGAGCCGGTTGCGCTGCCACACCGCGAAGTCGCCGTACTGCACGGCAAGCTGGGGCAGTGCGGCCGAGCGTCCGGCCAGCCGGGCCCGGTAGCAGGCCGACAACTCGTCGATGAGGACGTTGTTGGACCATCCGTCGGTCGCCACATGGTGGAAGGCGATGACCGCGACGTGATCGTGGGGACCCAGTTCCCACACGGCGGCGCGCAGCATCGGGGGCTCGGCCAGGTCGAACCGTCGGGTGGCGAACTCGGCGGCCAGCCGCCGGACCCGTTCGAGTCGAGCAGCCTCGTCGTCCTCGGCCGGTACCGGATGCCACTCCAACGGCACTGTCACCCCGTCGCGCACGAGCTGCACGGGATGGCCGTCCAGTTCGACCAGCGCGGTGCGCAGCACCTCGTGCCGGGCGACCACGTCGTTGAGGGCCCCCTGCCACGCCTCCCGGTTCAGTCCGCCGCGCACCCGCCAGGAGAACCACAGCAGGTAGTCGTCGCCCAGTTCGGACATCCGGTCCAGGAACCAGAGCCGTTCCTGGGCGAACGACATCGGCAGCGGCTCGCAACGGTCGACCGCGACCACGGCGGCGGTGGTGGTGGCCTCTCGCGCGGCGGCGACCGCCGGGGCGAACTCGCGGATGCGCGGGTTCTCGAACAGGATGCGCAACTCGACATCCCGGCCGAGCCGCTGCGCGACGCGGGACACCGCCATGGTGGCGAGCAGGGAATGCCCGCCCAGGTCGAAGAAGCCGTCGTCGATGCCGATCCGCTCGACGCCGAGCACCTCGGCCCAGATGTCGGCGATCACCTGCTCCAGCTCGTTGCGTGGCGCGGTGTACTCCACGTCGCTTGCGGCGCGACCGGGGCGGACGTCGGGCAGGGCGGCCCGGTCGAGCTTGCCGGAGGCGTTCACCGGCAGCGCGTCCAGTGCCACGAAGTCCGACGGCACCGCGTATCCGGGCAGCCGGCGGGCGCACCAGGAGCGCAAGACGCTCGCGTCGACCGGCTCATCCGAACCCGTGACCACGTAGCCGACCAGTCGATCCCCGCCCTGCGCGTCGGGGCGGACCGCGGCGGCGGCAGCCGTCACCCCGGGGCATTCCTGAAGTACGGCTTCGATTTCGTCGAGTTCGATGCGGAAGCCGCGGATTTTGACTTGGTTGTCGGCGCGGCCGAGGAATTCGAGGTGGCCGTTGGGGAGCCAGCGGACGATGTCGCCGGTGCGGTAGAGGCGTCCGCCGTCG
>DASVCA010000216.1:0-11848 GCA_036381835.1 Micromonosporaceae bacterium | reverse complement strand
GGCACTACGCACCCACCCTGTCGGTCGACGAGATGACCGAGGTCGAACGCAACGCGGCCAGCGCCGACGAGATTCAACTCGACGTCTAGGCAAGAATCTGGGTATGAACCCGGACCTCGCCGAACTCCTCGGAACCGAATGACCGCGGCCGATCTGCTGCACCCGGTCCTACTGCACCACATCGTCAACTCGTTGGAGTGGCCCAGACTGCGCCCGCTGCAAGAAGCCGCGATCGAGCCACTCCTCGCCGGTGAGGACGCCCTGCTGCTCGCCCCCACCGCCGGCGGCAAGACCGAGGCGGCGATGTTCCCGCTGCTGACCCGCATGGGACAGGATGGCTGGCGAGGCACCGGCGTCCTCTACCTGTGCCCGTTGAAGGCACTGCTCAACAACCTGCTGCCCCGCGTCCAGCGCTACACGGAGTGGCTCGGCCGCCGCGCCGCGCTCTGGCACGGCGACGTCACCATGGGACGGCGCAGGCGCAGCCTGCGCGAGCGGCCCGACGTCCTGCTCACCACCCCGGAATCGCTTGAGTCGATGCTGGTCAGCGTCAACGTCGACCACGACGAGTTCCTCGGATCGGTTCGCGTGGTCGTCGTCGACGAGTTGCACGCCTTCGCCGGCGACGACCGAGGCTGGCATCTGCTCGCCGTACTCGAACGGCTCAGCCGCGTCACCGGCCGGCCCGTGCAACGAGTCGGCCTCAGCGCGACCATCGGCAACCCCGGCGAGTTACTTCGCTGGCTGCAAGGCACCAACCGTGGTCATCGGCCCGCCCGGGTGATCGCACCGGACCTTCCAGCCCTCACCGGGCCGGGCGGCGCAACCGCGCCCGCCGCGACGACTGCCCCACCCGCACCACCGCCCGGAGACGTGGAATTGGACTACGTCGGCTCGGTGGATAACGCCGCCCGCGTCATCGCCGCCCTACACCGCGGTGAGAAGCGGCTCGTGTTCTGCGACTCGCGGGCACTGGTGGAAGATCTCGGGCAGAAGCTACGCGGACTCGGCGTACGCACCTTCCTGTCACACGCATCCCTCGCCCTCGACGAACGCCGACGCGCCGAAGAGGCGTTCGCCCAGGAACGGGACTGCGTGATCGTATCGACCAGCACCCTGGAACTCGGCATCGACGTAGGAGACCTCGACCGGGTGATCCAGATCGACGCGCCGCAGACCGTCGCCGCCTTCCTCCAACGCATCGGCCGCACCGGGCGTCGCCCAGGCAGCACCCGCAACTGTCTCTTCCTCGCCTCAAACACCCCGGGCCTGCTGCACGCCGCCGGCCTGCTGACCCTCTGGGGGCGAGGCTGGGTGGAACCCGTCGTCCCACCGCCCGAGCCACGACACATCGTCGCCCAACAGATCCTCGCACTCTGCCTGCAACAGCATCGGATCGGTGACCGGCAGTGGGCGAACGAGTGGAACGGGCTGGCACCCTTCGACCACACCGCCGAGGCCATCGTCCGGCACCTGATCGAACAGGGCTACCTGGACTCCGATTCCGGGCTGCTCCACATCGGCCCCGAAGCCGAGCGGCGGTTCGGTCGGCGGCACTTCGCCGACCTGACCGTCACGTTCACCGCGCCGCCGCAGTTCACCGTCCTCGCCGGGCGAACCGAGATCGGCTGGACCGACCCCGCGCTGCTCACCGAACGGGTGGACGGCCCGCGGCGGCTGCTGCTGGGCGGCCGAAGCTGGCAGGTCACCTATATCGACTGGGCCCGCCGACGCTGCTTCGTCGAGCCCGTCGACACCGGCGGCAAGGCGTTGTGGCTGGGCAGCGGGCCGCCGACGGGCCTCTCGTACCCGATGGTTCGCGCGATGCGCGACGTGCTGCTCGGGACCGACCCACCGGTACGCCTGACCCGGCGCGCCCGGCATCGCCTCGCCGCCCTGCGGCTCGACGCGACCGGTGTGGCGCACCCGGGCGGCACGGTCATCGCGCGCAGCGGCGACGGGGAACTGCGCTGGTGGACATGGGCGGGCTTCCGGGCCAACGCCACCCTCGCCGCCACACTCGACGAGCTGGTCGACCCGAAGCAGCGGTACGACGACACGCACCTCAGGCTGCGCGACGACCTCACCCGAGAGAACTGGCTGGCCGGTATCGCGGATGCGAAAGACCGAATCTGCCTGCCCGAGATCGACGACAAGGCACTCGCGGGTTTGAAGTTCAGCACAGCGCTGCCCCACCGGCTCGCGACCGCGACCCTGGCCGCTCGGCTCGCCGACATCGACAACGCCGCCGCCGTGCTGGCCGAACCCACCCGCTGGCTGTACCCCCACTGATCGAGCGGCCCCGGCCGCCTGTCGGCTAGGTCACAAGGTCCGAAAGCCGCGCGACATCGTCGTACCGATCCGGAAGTGTGTCAGGGGTGACCACCGCCACCGCCCCTGACCACGTCGGTCTCCGCTCCTGGCTGCCGGGCTTCCTCACGCTCGGCGCGATCTGGGGCTCCAGCTTCCTGTTCATCAAGATCGGCGTACGAGAGCTGCACCCGCTCTACGTCACCCTCGGCCGAGCCGCCGCCGGCGCGCTCACCCTGCTCGTCATCCTCGCCGTCCTCCGCGAACGGCTGCCCCGCGAGCCACGGCTGTGGCTGCACCTGTCAGTGGTCGCGGCGATCGGCGTCGTCACCCCCTTCACCCTGTTCGGGTACGGCGAGCAGCGCATCTCCTCGATGCTGGCCGGCATCTGGAACGCCACCACCCCGCTGATGGCGCTGCCGCTGGCGGTGCTGCTGTTCCGCACCGAACGGATGACCGCACGTCGCGCGGCCGGGCTCGCCGTCGGATTCGTCGGAGTGCTGGTCGTGCTCGGCGTCTGGCAAGGCGTCGGCGGCAGCCAGTTGACCGGACAACTCATGTGCCTCGGCGCGGCCCTGTGCTACGCCGTCGCCATCCCGTACCAGAAACGGTTCATCGCCCACGCCGCCGTCTCGGGGGTGGCGCTGACCGCCGCACAACTGCTCATCGCGGTGGCCGAACTGGCCGTCGTGGCCCCACTGATCGCCGGGCCGCCACCGGCCCCGACCTCGCTGTCGGTCGACGTCGTCGCCAGCGTGCTGGCGCTCGGCGCGATCGGGACCGGAATCGCGTTCGTCATCAACCTGCGCAACATCCGGTTGATCGGCGCGAGCGCCGCCTCGGCCGTCACCTACGTGGTGCCGCTGTTCGCGGTACTGGTCGGCGTGCTCGTCCTCGACGAGCACCTCGCCTGGCACCAGCCGGTCGGTGCGCTGATCGTGCTGGCCGGGGTGGCGGTGGCGCAAGGCATGTTCCGCGGCCGATTCCGGCGGTTCCAGCGTCGACGCGCCGAGCTGCCCGAACCGGCGGCGGAGCCGGTGTGACAGCGGCCCGCGCTCAGGTCGTCCGCAGCCTGGCGTCCGCCTCGGCGGCGGCCTTCAGCCGCGCCAACGTCTCGACGATCCCGTCGTGGTTGCGCTTGAGCAGACCGGTGTAGCGCATCACGAGCCGCGTGATCAGGTTGGTCCGCGAATAGTCGAACGACTCGGTGACCTTCGTCCCGCCGTCCGCCGTCGGCTCCAGCTCGTAACGCCACCGGTTCGGGCTGACGTTGCGCCAGGCGATGAGCCGGTTCTCCGCGAACTCCACCACCTGATTCGAGACCGTGTAGTACCGCCCGTACATGACCATCTCGACGGTGAACACCTGACCGACGCTGGTGATCCGCTCCGGCCCCTCCAGCACCGACCCGACCGCGTCCATGCCGTCGATACGCGAATGCTGTGCGGGGTCGGCGAGGATCGCGAACACCACGCTGGGCGGGGCGTCGATGGTGATAGACGCGGAAACCTGCTTGCCTGCCATACCCCCTAGCGTATCCCGCGCGCCCCGTCCTCCCCGCCGACCACGATCGCCGCACCGGACTACGCCCGTATCCGGGTGAGCACAGTGAGCTCCGCGACGGCGGTCGCCACGATCGCCGCGACCAGCGGCCACGGAGTGCCGACCACCGCATACACCAAGAACAGGGCCGGGGCGGCCGCCGCGGCGACCACGGCGAGCGCCAACACCCGGTCGTTGCGAAGATGCGCCCGCAACAGCTCGGTCACCGGGCCCGGCACACGCGCGGCGAGCACGCCCACCACCACGAACCCGGCGACCGCCGCCAGCGCGGCCCAGAACCGGGAGACCCCCTCGCCGCCGATCGACATGAACGCGATGATCACCGCGGCGATCAGGGAGTAGCCGGCACCGTAGACGACGAGTCGGACGATGCCGGTGAACGCAGTCCGGGGGCTGTCCACACCGACCGGGGTGATCGGCGTCGCCTCCGCCAAAGCCGCCAACGCCACAGCGTGGCGTCGCCGCTCCAAGCCGACCACCCCCACGTCGTGCTCCGCCTCGGCCAGCCCCGGATCCAGCCGCAGCGCCTCCCGGTACGCCCGCTCGGCCAGGTCAAACAACTCCAGCCGCGCGGCCACCACGGCCAGCACCAGGTGCGCCTGCGGCTCCTCCGGTGCCAACTCGACAGCACGCCAGGCGGCATTCAGCGCCGGCTGGCCGTTACGCGACTCGGACCGGATCGCCGCACCACTGCGCAACGCGTACGGGTCATCGGGTGCCGTGGCGAGGATCCCGTCGGCGACCCGCGCCGCCTCGGCGAACCTGCGCAGGTCGACGAGGGCGTACCCGCGGACGGCCAGCAGGCCGAGCACCACCGGGGTGGTCTCCGACGACCGCACATCGGCGGGAATCAGCGCCGCCTCGATCGCGGCGGACGGGATACCGGCCGCGGCGAGCGCGGTGTCGGTGACGGCGAGCGCCGCCTCGGGCCGATGCGCGGCGAGGTGCACCCTGGCCAGCAGGGTGAGCGCCCGCAGATCGTCGGGGCGGAGGGTGAGCGCGGACCCGAGTTCGGCCACGGCGTCGTCGTACTGGCCGAGGTCGGCGAGGAGTTCGGCACGCTGAACGTAGCCGTCGAAATCTGCGGGGGCGTCGCTGGGCACGACCCGAGCCTAGTGAGCCGGCAGCGGACTACCCCTGCGCCGGGTGGATCAACGCGACGGCGACGGCGGCGAGCCCCTCACCGCGTCCGGTCGCGCCGAGCCCGTCGGTGGTGGTGCCGGACACGGTCACCGGCGCGCCCACCGCTTCGGTGAGCACCCGCTGCGCCTCATCGCGACGCGAACCGATCTTCGGGCGTACGCCGATCACCTGGATCGACACGTTTCCGATCTCGAAGCCGGCGGCGCGCACCCGGCGGGCGGCCTCCCGCAGCAGGGTCACACCTGCCGCGCCCGCCCACCGCGGTTCGGCGACACCGAAGTTCGAACCGAGATCGCCGAGCCCGGCGGCGGACAGCAGCGCGTCGCAGGCGGCGTGGGCGGCGACGTCCCCGTCCGAGTGGCCGGCCAGGCCGTCGACGCCCGGCCAGAGCAGGCCCGCCACCCAGCATGGTCGACCGGTTGCGAACGCGTGGACGTCGGTGCCGACGCCGACTCGTGGCACGATCACGCCGGGTAGGGTACGCCACCCGCGCCGGCGTCCGGCGCGGCGAGCAGGTGCTCGGCGATACGCAGGTCGAACGGCCGGGTGATCTTCAGGGCGTACTCGGAGCCGGGTACGCAGTGAACCCGGACGCCCTGCTTCTCCACCAGGCCGGCGTCGTCGGTGAGCGGGTCGACGGCGGCGGCGTGCGCGGCGGCGAGCACCGTTCGGCGGAAGCCCTGCGGGGTCTGCACGGCCCGCAAAGCACTGCGGTCCACGGTGCCGAGGACGACACCGTCGGACGACACCTCCTTGACCGTGTCGACCACCGGCAGCACGGGGATGACCGCGTCGCAGCCGGCTCGCACGGCACCGGCGACCGACTCGATGAGGGTGGTGGGGGTGAGCGGCCGGGCCGCGTCGTGCACCAGGACGATCTCCGGCCCGGATGGTGCGGCGGCGAGCGCCGCGGCGACCGATTCCTGCCGGGTCGCGCCCCCCGCCACGACGATCACTCCGTCGGCGACCGGGGCGAGCAGTTCCCGCGCGGCGGGCACCTCGGCGGCCGGCGCGGCGACGACGATCGCCCGTACCGACGGAGCGGCGGCGACCCGCCGTACGGCGTGCACGAGCAGCGGCTCACCGGCCAGCAGGCGCAACGCCTTGGGCCGCCCGGGGCCGAGACGGACACCCGCTCCCCCGGCTGGAATGAGAACCGCGACGTCACCACGCGGATTCAACTGCGCAGTCACGTCGCGGCCCCGAAAAAGATCGATGAGGATGTGCGGTATTCGACGAGGTCAGGCTTCCGCGAGAACCTTGTCGAGCAGGACTTCCGCCTCTTCCTTGGTGCACTTCTCCGCGAGGGCGACCTCGTCGACGAGGTTGTCACGGGCCTTGGCGAGCATCCGCTTCTCGCCTGCAGACAGGCCCCGCTCCCGCTCGCGACGCCAAAGGTCGCGCACGACCTCGGCCACCTTGAGCGGATTACCGGATGTCAGCTTCTCCAGATTCGCCTTGTAACGCCGCGACCAGTTGGTCGGCTCCTCGGTGTGCGGGGCCCTCAGGACATCGAAAACCCTGCCTAGGCCCTCTTCGCTGACCACCTCGCGCAACCCGACGTCTTCGGCGTTCTCAGCGGGCACCCGAACCGTCAGGTCACCCTGCGCGACCCTCAGGACGAGGTACTGCTTCTCCTCGCCCTTGACGATCCGGGTCTCGATTGCCTCGATGAGTGCGGCCCCGTGGTGGGGGTAAACAACGGTCTCGCCGACACTGAAACCCATAGGTTTGAAACCCCTTTCGCTGTGTCTAGGGTAACACGCCCAGGCACCGCTGTCCCGCCCGATGCTGGGCGTTACCGCAGCTCAGAGGCCCTGTGACGGAATTTTCTCCGGCTTGACAACAGGCGAATCCATATGGTTCCACCACGCCTGGTGATCGAATGATCACCGGCGCGTCACGGCGAGCCGGAAGATATCAGGTAAGGGCTTCCTTTCGTTTCTCTATGGTAGCCCGCCGCGATGCGCCCCAGCGGTAGGAATGGAACGAGACGAGTGGCACTAGCCACACGACGGGCCGCCCCGGGTCCCACCGAGATCAGCCGCCCGCGGCACCCCGATGCTCAAGCAGCGCGGCGTAGAGAGTCAGGCCGGGTCCGAACGCGAGCATCACCACCCGACGGGGGCGAGGAGCCGCACGGCGAAGCCGGTCGAGGATAAGCAGCACCGTCGGCGACGAACAGTTGCCGTGATCCGCCAACGTGCCCCGAGAATCCCGCAACGCGGCGGCGGGCAGCGCCAACTCCCGCTCGACCACGTTGAGAATCCGCGGCCCACCCGGATGCACCGCCCACCCGTCCACCTCGGCGACCGTCAGACCATGCCGGCCGAGCAACCGCGCCACCAACCCCGGAACATGCTCGGCGAGCACCTGCGGCACACGCGGAGACAGGCCCATCCGAAACCCGGTGTCGGTCACCTCCCACGTCATGTGATCGGCCGTCGACGGATCGGTCACCGCGGCCACCTCCCGCAGCGCGTACCCGACCGACCGCCCCGGCGCCAACACCACCGCGGTGGCGGCATCCGAGAACAGCGCGTGCGCCACGATCTGCTGGGTGTCCATCCGCACCGACGACGGCTGGATGTGCAGACTCGGCAACTCCGCGCACAGCAGCAGCGCCGGCCGGCCGCGGGCGGCCACGAAATCGCGCGCCGTGGCCAGCCCCGGCAGCGCGGCGTAGCAGCCCATATGCCCGACGAAAAGCCGCTGCGTGTCGGCGGGCAAGCCCATGTCACGGGCCAGCAGAATGTCCAGCCCCGGCGTCGCATAGCCGGTGCAGGAGCAGACGACGAACAAGCCGATGTCGGCCGGAGACAAGCCGGCGTCGGCCAACGCCCGACCCACCGCCTCCTTACCCAACGGCAACGCCTCCGCCAGATAGCGGCGCATCCGACGCTCGGTCGACCACCCCGACACGTCCTCCACCAGCGGGTTCACCGCTGCCTGGCGGGTGATCACCCCCGAATTCGCGAAGATCCGCTCCGCCAGATTGCGGGTCGCCCCGGTGAAGTGCCCGGCGAAGTAGCCGCGCCACAACTCGTCCTGCCCGCTCGCCCCGGGCAGCGCCACCCCGAGACCGGCGATCACCGGATCGCTCGACATCCCACCGTTCGCGCTCACCATCGGGGTGCCGACCCCTCCCGGTCCGGATCGCCGCCCAACGCGGCCACCCCCAGCCAGTCCGCGCACACATCCGACGTCGCCGGGTGCAGCGAGCCGCAGCGGGCATCCCGGTACAGCCGCTCCAGCGGATGCCCCCGCCGGGTGGCGGACGTACCGGCCGCCTCCAACATCGACGCGGCCACCTCCGCGGCCGTCGTCCCGGCCAGCAGCTTCGCCCGCCACACCCAACGGTTGGTCTCCACCGCACCCGGCGCCTCGTCCACCCGGCGGGCCGCCTCGGCCACCGCGAGCTGCGCCGCGGCGACCGCCGCGTCCGCCCGCCCGATCCGGGCGCGCACCGCCGGCAGCCGCGCCAACCCGCGGCCGTTCAGGTGCTCCACCGCCGCGTCGATCGCCGCGCGAGCCACCCCCACGTAGACGGCGGCGTAACTGGCCACCATCCAATGCGGCATCAGCTGCGCCACCACCAGTGCGAGCCCTTCCACCCCGCCGAGCAGCCGATCCGCCGGCACCGTCACATCCAAGTGCAGATCATGCGAGGCGGTGGCGCGCATACCCAGCGAATCCCAGGTCTCCTCGACCTTCAAGCCATCCGCCGTCGCCGGCACCAGGAACTGCGACACCACCGCCGAATCGTCGACACTGCGGGCAGCCACCAGGTACGCGTCCGCGTGCCCCGCCCCCGAACAGAAGGTCTTGGCCCCCCTGATCCGGTAGCCGTCCGCCACCCGTTCGTACGTCGTCGTCAACTGGGACAGCCGCGAGCCGACCCCCCGCTCGCTCATCGCCACCGCATACCAGGAGCCGGCCGCCGCGTCCGCCAGGAACCGGTCGCGGGCGGCGAGCGCCTCCTCCGGCACGCCCAGCACCTCCGCGGTCTCCTCCGACACCGCACCGAGCGCACCGGTCACCGACGCGTGCATGTTGAACACCAGCGCGGTGGCGCCGTTGCCGCGGGCCAGCTCGGCGGCCACCGCCGCGTACTCGGCGAAACCCGCGCCCACACCGCCGAGATGCTGCGGCACCATCAGCCCGAAAAGCCCGGCCGCCCGCAGATCCGCGAAATCGTCCACGGGAAACGTCCCGTCCCGGTCGTACCTGGCTGCGCGAGCGGCGAACCGCGGCACCAGCCGCCGCGCCGCGTCCAGCGCATCCACCATGCCCCCTCCTCACTCGGCTTCACGGACCTGCCCAGCCCGCTACTCCTTGACCCCCCAGGCCTGATAGAGCACCGCCCTGGTCCACGTCGCAACGATCGTCGGCCCGGTCGGTTCCGCCGGCCGGGTGCGCCGCCGCAGCACCTGGCGGGCGAGCCACCGCAGCGTGGGCCGCACCGCCGGGCGGATGCCGCGGATCGCGAGTCGCACCCCGTGCCGGGCGCACTCGGCGGACAACGCGCGGTCGTCGACGAACAGTCGCGGGTCGTGGATACCCCGAGGCACCCCGGGCAGCAGTTCGGCGACCCGGACCGCGAGCAGCCGGCTCAGCACGGTGGCGTTGAGGGTGTCCAGCACGAGAACTCCGCCGGGCCGCAACACCCGGCACGCCTCGGCCACCGCCGCCGGCCAGTCCGGTACGTGCTCCAGCACCTCCCCGGCGACCACCGCGTCAGCGCAGCCGTCGGCGAACGGCAGCGCGGCGGCGTCGCCGACGAGCGGGGCCAGGCCGTGCGACGCGGCCTGGCGGAGCGCGGACTGGACCAGATCGACCCCGACATGCCGGTATCCCTTGCCGGCCAGATGCCGGGCGAGCAGCCCCCCGCCGCAGCCGACATCGACCAGCACCGCCTGCGGTCGTGGCGCGGGCGGCACCAGCTTCGCCCGCGCCTCGGCCAGCCAGTGCAGCACGGCGAACGCACCATCCGGCCGCCACCACTCCCCCGCAAGCTCGTCGTACTGACGGGGGTCGTTGCGTGGCAGGGCACCCGCTCCGGCACGGGGCGACGCGCCGCCGGTGCCGAAACCATCGGTGCTCATGACATCGAGCGTGACATGAGCACCCGATTACGGCCAGACTTCGGGCATGTCGCAGAGCGTGTCGGGCGTGTCCGGCGGGCGAAAACCGGCCGCGTTCATCCGAGCCAGCCATCCGGAGCCGGCGGTGGCGGTGACCACGGTGGCCGCGCTACTCGCCGTCGGGGTCGGTCACGACGCGGCGGGCGTCGCCGCGGTCACGGCGACCGTGCTGGCCAGCCAGTTAGCGATCGGCTGGGTCAACGACGCGCTCGACGCCGAACGGGACGCGGCGGTGGGACGTACCGACAAACCGGTGGCGGCGGGAACGCTCAGCCGGCGGACGGTCGGTTGGGCCGGCGGGCTCGCCGCGCTCGCCACCCCCCTGGCGGCGCTCACCCTCACCCCGGCGGCGGTCGCCTGCGCCGTGCTCGCCCTGGCCTCCGCGCTGCTGTACGACTGGCCGCTGAAAACCACCCCGGTGTCGGTACTGCCGTACGCGGTGTCGTTCGGCGCCCTGCCCGCGTTCGTCGTGCTCGCCCTGCCCGGGGCCCCGCTCCCGCCCGCCTGGCTGGTCGCGGCGGCGGCGTTGCTCGGTGCCGGCGGCCACTTCGCGAACGTGCTGCCGGATCTGGCCGACGACGCCCGCACCGGGGTGCGTGGCCTGCCCCACCGGCTCGGTGCGGCCGGCTCCTCGCTGGCCGCCGCCGCGCTGCTCGCCGCCGCCACCCTCACGCTGGTGTTCGGACCGCCCGGGCCGCCGTCGTGGGTCGGACTGACGGCGGTCGCCGCGACCGCCGCGGTCCTGCTCGCCGGCTGGTACGCGCATCGGGTCGCCGTCGCGCGCGGCAGCCGTGCGGTGGGGATGTTCCGCGCGGTGCTGGTGGTGGCGGTGATCGACGTCCTCCTGCTGCTGGTCGGCGTGCTGTAACGCCTCGCCGGACGTTCCCGGCCGGACGAGTGGGCACCGGCTGTCCCGCGCACCCGCCGGGTCGCCCGACCCGGATCGCACAATCGTGGGTCCGTCCACGGGGCCGAACAGCCCCCAACTACGCTGGAGCGCGGCCTACGTGGGGTTTGGACCGCCGCGTCCGGCACCGGCCGGGCGGGGATCGCTAGAGGAGGACCGAAGTGACGCGCACGATCAGAGGGGCCCGCCGGACGGCGGCGGTGCTGGCCGCTTCCGCCGCGGCCCTGCTGGTGTCCGGCTGCGGTGCGGGCCAGCTCGCGGAGACGGCCAACCAGCAGCCATCGATACCCGGCACGATCGTCGAGGTGCGCACGGGGGTGGGCCAGTACCACCGGGTGGTGAACCTGCTGCTCGCCTACCCCGGTCTGGAGGGGTACCGGGCCGGCGCGGACGCCCGGGCCGAGGCAGCCATCTACAACGACACCGATCAGCCGGTGACCGTCACCATCAGCAGCGACAACGCTCGCGAGGTGCGGCTGGTCGCGAACAACCAGCCGCCGGCGGAGGAGACCCCGGACGGCGAGCCGGGCCCGACGCCGACCGACGCTGCGCAGGGCGAGCCCGCTCGCTTCGAGATCCCGGCCCGCGGCTTCGTCATCTTCGGCCCGCAGTCGGAGCGTCAGCTGCTGCTGGTCGGCCTGGACCGGGCGTTGAAGCCCGGCCAGTCGGTCTCCATGGTCATCACCTTCGGCGACCAGCAGATCGAGATGCAGGCTCCGGTGCGGGTTCCGTTGAGCCCGGTGCCGCCCGCAGCACCGATCGTCGAGGGCGAACACGCGTG
>DASVCA010000215.1:0-6104 GCA_036381835.1 Micromonosporaceae bacterium | reverse complement strand
CTGGCTGCGTACCTTGTTGTACTGCTCGATGGTCGGCTCAAGCTGCTCCCACTGCTCGTCGATCATCGCCTCGATCTCCGAGACGCTTGGGTTCGCCTGGGCCGGTGGGGCGGACAGCAGCCCGATGAACACCACCGCGGTGAGCGCCAGGCAGCGGTACAGCCCCCGACGGCGCGCCGGCGGGTGGAGTGCAGCCGGTTTACTCACGGAGTGACACCCTAGGCAACCGATAGCAACTCAGGCAAGACGGCCCAGATCAGTTCACCAAATGTGATCGTGATGCTACGCGTCGCTGCTCGCCGTGAGCGCGGTCTGCGATTCGGCGGTCGCGGGCTTGACCGAACGAAGCAGCACGGTGGCCACGTCCACCACCTCGACGTTCTCGCCGGCCTCGCCCGTCGACTTCTTGCCGGTGACTCCGTCGCTCAGCATGGTGCTGCAGAACGGGCAGCCGACCGCGATGGTCTGGGCGCCGGTGGAGAGTGCCTCCTCGACGCGCTCGACGTTGATCCGCTTGCCGATCCGCTCCTCCATCCACATGCGCGCGCCGCCCGCACCGCAGCAGAAGGAGCGCTCGGAGTTGCGCGGCATCTCGGTGATCCCGCCGGCGGCGGCAGCGCCGAGCACCTCGCGCGGCGGGGTGAACACCCGGTTGTGCCGGCCCAGGTAGCACGGGTCGTGGTAGGTGAGGGAGCCTTCGATCGGCTTGACCGGGGTCAGTTTGCCGGTGGCGACCAGGTGGGCGAGCAGCTGCGTGTGGTGCACGACCTCGAAGTGGCCGCCGAGTTGGCGGTACTCGTTGGCCAGGGTGTTGAAGCAGTGCGGGCAGGTCGCGACGATCTTCCGCTTGGCCGGCTCACGATCGCCGAACGCCTCGTTGAGCGTCTCCATGTTCTGCTGCGCGAGCATCTGGAAGAGGAACTCGTTGCCGATGCGTCGCGCCGGGTCGCCGGTGCAGGTCTCGCCTTCGCCGAGGATCGCGAACTTGACGCCCGCCTCGTGCAGCAGGGTCGCCACGGCACGGGTGGTCTTCTTGGCGCGGTCCTCGAACGCGCCGGCGCAGCCGACCCAGAAGAGGTATTCAAAGTCGTCGACCTCGCCGACGCGCGGTACCTCGAACTCCAGACCCTTGGTCCAGTCTTCCCGGGTGTTCTGCGGCGCGCCCCACGGGTTGCCCTTGTTCTCCAGGTTGCGCAGCATCACGCCGGCCTCCGACGGGAAGCTCGACTCGATCATGACCTGGTATCGGCGCATGTCGACGATGTGATCGATGTGTTCGATGTCGACGGGGCACTGCTCGACGCAGGCTCCGCAGGTGGTGCAGGACCAGAGGACGTCCGGGTCGATCACCCCGCCCTCGTCGGCACCGCCGATGAGCGGCCGGTCGGCCTCGGCGAGGGCCAGCGCGTCGACCTTGGCCAACTGCTCCGGGGTGCCCTTCTCCTCACCGGTGAGGTCCTTGCCGCCACCGGCGAGCAGGTACGGCGCCTTGGCGTACGCGTGGTCGCGCAACGACAGGATCAGCAGTTTGGGCGAGAGCGGCTTGCCGGTGTTCCACGCCGGGCACTGCGACTGGCAGCGGCCGCATTCGGTGCAGGTGGTGAAGTCGAGCAGTCCCTTCCAGGTGAACTGTTCGACCTGGGCGACGCCGAACTGGTCCTTCTCCGGGTCGGCTTCCTCGAAGTCGAGCGGCTTGCCGCCGCTCATCATCGGCCGCAGGGCGCCCAGGCCGGAGGCGTGGCTGCCCGGGTCGCGCTTGAAGAAGATGTTGAAGAAGGCGGTGAACCGGTGCCATGCCACGCCCATCGTGACGTTCAGGGCGATGACGATCAACCAGGTCATGGAGATCGCGATCTTGATCAGCGCGGCGATGCTCACGCCCGCCTCGGTGGCCGGCAGCATCGCGCCGACGGCGTGGCTGACCGGGGTCGCCCAGGACGGGAACTCGAAGTGGCCGGTGGCGACTTTGAAGCCGCGGATCACGAAGCCGCAGATCAGTACGGTCAGGACGACCGCCTCGACGAAGTAGCCCTGCCACATCGTGGAGCCGGTGAACCGCGACCGCCCGCCCGGCCTGGTCGGGCGGTTGCTCAGCCGGATGGCGATCAGCACCAGGATGCCGATCAAGCCGAGGACGCCGATCACCTCGGTGAGCAGTCCGTACCCGACCCAGCCACCGATCAGCGGCAGGTGGGCGGTGGGTGTGACGACCTCGAAGTACGCCTCCAGCACCAGCGTGGACAGCAGGATGAAGGCGACCATGACGAACCAGTGGGCCGCCCCGACCAGGCTCCACCGCAGCATGCGGGTGTGCCCGAGCGTCTCGGCGAGCATGACCTTCGCCCTGGTGCCCTTGTCCCCGAACCGCCCCGGCGCGGGTTGCCCCGATCGGACGACCGCCACCATCCGCGAGACGGCGCGTACCGCCAACGCCACCGCCACAAGCGTGATCGCGGCGGCGAGGATCGTCGTGACGATCTGGACCGTGCCCATGCCTGGCCTCCTGGTCAGCTGCCGATCGAGCGGTCAGGTGATCGCGAGTGCTTCACCATTGAAGCCTACGCGCCAAGGTTACCCGTGGGTAACGTGAGCCGCGTCGCAGCCTAGCCGGTGTGTTCCGGGCACGGCGAACCGATCGAGGGCTCAGCGCCAGCGGGAAAGCAGGATGAGCGAGGCGATCATCGACCCGAAGCCGATGGCGAGGTTCCAATAACCCCAGGCGGCCACGGGGTAGAGCGTCTCAGACAGGTAGAAGACGACCAGCCACGCGATGCCAAAGACGATCAACGCCACGGCGGTTGCCGGCAGCCACACCGGGCTCGGCTTACGCGTGGCAGCGGTCGCCGTCGGACGGATGTTCGCCGGCGGCGTGTAGACCTTCTTCTTCCGGACCTGCGACTTCGGCACGGCGCTCTCCTGATGGGCCACTTTCCTGCATCCGGCCTGACAACCGGACGCAGGAGCGACGGTCCACGGCCAATAAGATGGTTCGACCGCTAGCGTAGTCGGGTCGAGCCGTTCCAGCCACGGTCGGCCCGGCACGAACCGGCTGGAATCGGAGGGAACTCGATGGAACAGACCTCCGGAGGCGCAACCTGGCGGAGGGTGGTCAGCCGCGTGACCGCGGCCGTCGTCGCCCGAGGTTCCGGGCGGCGCCACTCCGGCTGGTCGATCGGAGTTCCGATCATCGCGGTCGTCGCCGGGCTGCTGTTCACCACCACGGCCACCACCGCCAACGGCACGGTGCTGCGGGAGGACCGCCGTCCGGAACTCACCGAGCTGATCCAGGCCCGTCGCGCGCGAATCGCCGCGAGCGAGCAGCGCGCCGCACGGCTGCGGGACGACGTGGCCGCCCAGACCGACGCGCTCGCCGGGTCCGACAAGTCGGTGGCCGCGCAGACGGCGCGCGCCGACGCGATCCGGCGGCAGGCGGGGCTCATCGAACTGACCGGACCGGGTGTCACCGTCGAGTTGGACGACGCACCGCAACTGGGCGACAACCGACCGGCCAGCGCCACCAACAACGACCTGGTCGTCCACCAGAGCGACGTACAAGCGGTGGTGAACGCGCTGTGGGCGGGCGGCGCGGAAGCCATGTCCATCATGAATGTCCGCGTGTTGTCCACCAGCGCGGTACGCTGCGTGGGCAACACTCTGTTGTTGCACGGGCGCGTATACAGCCCACCCTTCAAGATCACAGCAATCGGAGACCCCGCTGCACTGCAGCGGTCTCTCGCCGCCTCCGAGGGGGTCCGGTTGTTCAAGGAGGACGCCGAGCACTTCCAGCTCGGCTATCGGGAGACGGTTGAATCCAGCGTGACCATACCCGCCTACGACGGTTCCAGCGCGCTGCGCTTCGCGAAGGTGCCGAGGTAACCGCGATGACCGGCAATCCAAGGCTCGAAACGCCGGGGCACCCGCGCACACCGGACAGCGGCGACCTGACCGCCATCATTCCCCGCCTGGGCCTGGACACGACGTCGAAGACGCCCCCTCCCCAGCCCGCCCCGACCTCCGAGCCGGCCGAAGCCCCGACCGCCGTCATCAGCGCCGTCTCGGCCGATGACGAACCTGCGACCGAAGCACCCGAGGAGCCGCAGGGACCGCCCGCCGACTCGACGGACGCCACGACCGTACTCACCGCGGTCACCGGCTCGGACGACGCGCCCACCACCGTGCTACGGGCGGTGCCCGCAGCCGACGACGCGCCCACCACCGTGCTGACGATCCCTCGCGAGCCGACCCCGAAGTCAGCCGAGGAGAGCGGGCCTAAGGAGGAGAGCCCGACCCCGGACAACCCGGACCGGCGACGCGAGCGGGTCGTGCCGCTGCGGCCGGAACACACCGGGGACGGCTACAAGAGCGTGTTCTCCGAGCTCACCCGCCCCACGCTCAAATCACGGCTGCTGGGCGCCGCCCGGGTGGGCGGTGAACTGCTGATCACCCTGGGGCTGGTCGTCCTGCTTTACGCCGGGTACGAGGTGTTCGGCAAGACCGCGGTGGTCCACGCCGAGCAGGACCGGCTGAGTGAACAACTCGCCGAGGCGTGGGCGGAGGAACCGCCCGCCACCGATCCCACGGTCAGCCCGACCCCGTCCGCGAGCGCGCCGCCCGCCCCGACCGTGCCGGCCGGCGGCAAACCCATCGCCGGCCTCTACATCCCCCGGCTGGACAAGCAGTGGGTCGTGGTGGAGGGCGTCAGCCAGAAGGACATCCGCTACGCCCCCGGCCACTATCCGGACACCGCGGGCCCGGGCCAGATCGGCAACTTCTCCATCGCGGGCCACCGCAACCGGGCGACGTTCTGGCGACTGGACGAGATGCGCAACGGCGACCCGATCATCGTCGAGTCGAAGAACACGTGGCACGTCTACCGGGTCACCAAGGTGCACATCGTCAAACCGACACAGGTGGAGGTGGTGGCGCCGGTGCCGGGACAGCCGGGGGTGAAGCCGACGGAGGCGATGCTCACCCTGACCACCTGCCACCCGAAGCTCGACAACTACCAGCGGCTGATCGTGCACGCCGAGCTCGTGCGTAGCCAGCCGAAGTCGGACGGCCGCCCGGCCGAGCTAGGTTGACGACCGATGTACGCGTGGATCTGGCGACGATTGCCGTTCGGGCTCCCCGGGAAGATCATCGGGTCGCTGCTACTGATCACCGGGGCCGTCGCACTGCTGTGGTTCGTGGTCTTCCCCTGGGCGGAACCGTGGCTGCCGCCGTACGACGACGTGCAGGTCAC
This sequence comes from Micromonosporaceae bacterium, assembly GCA_036381835.1. Classification (GTDB taxonomy): domain Bacteria; phylum Actinomycetota; class Actinomycetes; order Mycobacteriales; family Micromonosporaceae; genus DASULK01. The sequence continues at coordinate 862 of DASVCA010000215.1, read as the reverse complement.
CCAGGACGGCGAGGTGCCGGGCTTCCCCGGCGGTGACACCCCTGGCGGCGGTGACCTGCCCGACGGCGGGGAGCCCGGGGACGAGCACGACATCCCGTACAGCACCGAGACGAACAATCCAGAGCCCACCCCGAGCGCCGCCGGATAACCATGCGTGTACTAGTCGTCGACAACTACGACTCGTTCGTCTACAACCTGGTGCAGTACCTCGGCCAGCTCGGGGCCGAGTGCGAGGTACGGCGCAACGACGAGATCGATCTGGCCGCGGTGCGACGGCTCGGCGTGGCGGGAGTGCTGCTCTCGCCCGGTCCGGGCACCCCCGCACGCGCCGGCGTCTGCCTCGATCTGGTCCGCGAGTACGCCGAGCGGCTGCCGATCCTCGGCGTGTGCCTCGGCCACCAGGCCATCGGCGAAGCCTTCGGTGCCACCGTGGCCCGCGCACCCGAGTTGCGCCACGGCAAGACGTCCCTGGTGTATCACACGGGGGCGGGTGTGCTGGCCGGGCTGCCCGACCCGTTCACCGCGACCCGCTACCACTCGTTGGCGGTGCTGGCCGAGACCCTGCCCGACGAGATCGAGGTGACCGGGCGGACCGAGTCCGGGGTGGTGATGGCGATGCGCCACCGCTTCCTGCCGGTGGAGGGGGTGCAGTTCCATCCCGAGTCAGTGTTGACCGAGGGGGGACACCTGCTGCTGGCGAACTGGCTGGCCCGCTGCGGCGCCCCGGAGGCGCTGGACCGGGCCCCGGCATTGGCTGCCGCGGCCGACGCCCGGCGGCGCTCCGCGTTCGCGTCACGCTGACCCGGCCCTCGGGCGCGCTCGACCGGGCCTTAGACGCGAGGTGGCGCGGCTGCCCGTACGG
>DASVCA010000214.1:0-25195 GCA_036381835.1 Micromonosporaceae bacterium | reverse complement strand
TAGTTGCCGGGTGGCTGCGGCGCACCGACGAGCGGCAACACCGCGGTTTCCAGTCGCGAAAGCGCGTCGCGGCCGTGGGCGATCGTCCGGTCGTCGTCCTGGGCTTCGGCGACTTCAGCGAATCCGGCAGGAGCGCCGTCGGCGGCACCCGTCGGTATCGGCATGCCGGGCAACGTGGCATCGGATCGGTCGAACCGGGCGGTGACCTCCGATTCGGGTGGCCAGGCATAGACATCGGGCGCGGCACCGGTGTGCCGCGCCCGCGGATCGACTCGGTCGCCGGCGTACCGCCAGCCGAGCGGGTCATCCTGCCGGTCCCATTCGCGAGGCTCGCCACCGTAGGGGTCGAGGTGGGACATCAGACCTCGAGCAGCTCGGCTTCCTTGTGTTTCATCAGTTCGTCGATCCGGGCGACGTAACGTTGGGTGAGGTCGTCCAGCTCCTTCTCGGCCCGGCGGCCCTCGTCCTCGCCCACCTCGCCGTCCTTGACCAGGCGGTCGAGTTCCTCCTTGGCCCGCCGCCGGACATTGCGGACCGCAACCTTTCCTTCCTCACCCTTGTGCCGGGCAACTTTGATCATCTCGCGCCGCCGCTCCTCGGTCATCGGGGGCAGCACGATACGGAGCTGGTTGCCCTCGTTGTTCGGGTTGACACCGAGGTCCGAGTCGCGGATCGCCTTCTCCATCGCGTGGACCTGCGACTGGTCGTAAGGCTTGATGATCACCATGCGCGGCTCGGGGATGGCCACGGAGGCCATCTGCGTCAGCGGCGTGGGACTGCCGTAATAGTCGATAACGATCTTGGAGAACATCCCCGGATTGGCCCGCCCGGTACGGATGGTGGCCAACTCCTCCTTGGCGTGCTCGACCGCCCGGTCCATCTTCTCCTCGGCCTCAAGGAGCGTATCCTCGATCACCGGCTCCGTCGCCTCCTTCTGGTGCTGATGGAAATATCGATCGCGCCAACCGATTCTGGCGGATCGCCCGAATCGGCCTCACACCGTGATCAGAGTGCCGATGCGCTCACCACTGACGGCTCGCACGATCGTGTCCTCGCCTTCCGCTCCGAAAACCAGCATGGGCAGTCCGTTGTCCATGCACAAGCTGAACGCGGCGGCGTCGGCCACCCGCAGCCCCCGGCGAAGTGCCTCGGCGAACGTGACGGAGTCGAGCTTGCTGGCGTTGGGGTCGGTGTTCGGATCCGCGGTGTAGACGCCGTCCACACCGTTCTTGCTCATCAGGACGAGGTCGGCACGGATCTCCAACGCCCGCTGCGCGGCGACCGTGTCCGTGGAGAAGTACGGCATCCCGGCACCCGCGCCGAAGATGACCACCCGCCCCTTCTCCAGGTGACGGATCGCCCGCAAGGGGATGTACGGCTCGGCGACCTGCGCCATGGTGATGGCCGTCTGCACCCGGGTCTCGATGCCCTCCTTCTCCAGGAAGTCCTGCAGGGCGAGACAGTTCATCACCGTGCCCAGCATGCCCATGTAGTCGGCGCGCGCCCGATCCATGCCGCGCTTCTGCAGCTGCGCCCCCCGGAAGAAGTTACCGCCGCCGACCACGACCGCCACCTGGACACCGCGGCGCACCACGGTCGCGATCTGGCGGGCGACCGCCTGCACCACGTCAGGATCGACCCCGACCTGCCCTCCGCCGAAGACCTCACCGGAGAGCTTGAGCACCACCCGACGGGGCCGCTGAGCGTGGGACGCCGTTACCGCCTCCGTTGATGAGATCCGCTCGCTCATCGTCTGCGTCATTCAACCCGCCCTTCCCGCGGCCCACCCGCCGGGCCGGTGCTCAACTTGTGTGACGGGGAGGCCGTCCGGCTCGTACCACGCCATCGACGACCTCCCCCGATGGATCCTCCGATCCGACGTGCCGATCGCGATGCCGCCGGCACATCACGCCGGATCAGGCCTGGCCGACCTCGAACCGGACGAACCGGGTCACCTGGATGCCCGCCTCATCGAGCACCTGCTTGACCGACTTCTTGTTGTCGACGACCGAGGCCTGTTCAAGCAGCACAACGTCCTTGAAGAAGGCGTTGACACGGCCCTCTACGATCTTCGGCATGGCCGCCTCCGGCTTGCCCTCCTCGCGAGCCGTCTGCTCGGCGATCCGGCGCTCCGACTCGACGACGTCAGCGGGCACCTCGTCCCGCGTCACGTACTTCGGGCGCATCGCGGCGATCTGCATCGCGACGCCCCGCGCGTCCGCTTCCGCCGCTTCATCGGACTTGCCGGTGTACTCGACCAGGACGCCGACCTGAGGCGGCAGATCCTGGGCCTTGCGGTGCAGGTAGACGGCGACGGCACCGCTCAGCGTGGCGAACCGGCTGAGCACGATCTTCTCACCGATCTTCGCGGACTGCTCCTGGATGAGATCGGCGACGGTCCGGCCGTCGGACAGCACCGACGCCAGCAGCTCCTCCGCGTTCGCGGCGTTGATCTGCGCACCGTGCTCGACCAGCTGTTCAGCCAGCGCGATGAAGTCGGCGTTCTTGGCGACGAAGTCGGTCTCGCAGTTGAGTTCGAGCAGCGCCTTGCCGGAATGGGCGACCAAGCCGTTGGCCGCCGTGCGCCCGGCGCGCTTGCCGACGTCCTTGGCACCCTTGATACGCAGCAGCTCGACGGCCTTGTCGACGTCGCCCTCGGCCTCGGTCAGCGCCTTCTTGCAGTCCATCATGCCGGCGCCGGTGAGGTCGCGGAGCTTCTTGACGTCCGCGGCAGTGAAGTTAGCCATGGTTCTCTCTTCGGTGATTGAGGCGGCGGATGTGGTCGTGTGCTCGATACCCGGTTCTCGGGGCATCGTGCCCCGAGAACCGGGGTGGCCCGGGATGCGGACCCGTGGGGCTCACTCCGCGGTAGCCGTCGCCGGCTGCTCGGCCTTGCCCTCCGAGGACGCCTCGAGCAGTTCGCGCTCCCACTCCGCGAGCGGCTCGTCGGCGGCGACCACGCCGGGCTCGGGCTTCTCGTCCCCACGCTGCCGGCTCGAACGGGCGAGCAGGCCGTCCGCCACCGCGGAGGCGACGACCTTGGTCAGCAGCTCGGCGGAGCGGATCGCGTCGTCGTTGCCCGGGATCGGGAAGTCCACCTCATCCGGATCACAGTTGGTGTCGAGCACCGCGATCACCGGAATCCCCAGCTTCCGCGCCTCGTCGACGGCGATGTGCTCCTTCTTGGTGTCGACCACCCAGACCGCGGACGGCAGCTTCTGCATGTCCCGAAGACCGCCCAGGGTGCGGCTGAGCTTCTCCTTCTCCCGCGCCAGCTGCAGCAGCTCCTTCTTGGTGTAGCCCTGCAGGCCGGCGGTGAGGTCGCCCATCGCCTCGAGCTCCTTCATCCGCTGGAGGCGCTTGTACACGGTCTGGAAGTTGGTGAGCATCCCGCCCAACCAGCGGTGGTTGACGTAGGGCATCCCCACCCGCGAGGCCTGCTCGGCGATCGCCGCCTGCGCCTGCTTCTTGGTGCCGACGAACAGCACGGTGCCACCCTCGGCGACGGTGTTGCGGACGAAGTCGTAGGCCTTCTCGATGTAGTCGAGGGTCTGGCGGAGGTCGATGTTGTAGATGCCGTTGCGCTCCGTGAAGATGAAGCGCTTCATCTTCGGGTTCCAGCGACGGGTCTGGTGCCCGAAGTGGACGCCGCTCTCCAGCAGCTGACGCATGGTCACTACGGCCATGTGATGCTCCTTTTCCCCTGGTTGGTACGCCCCGGTCGGGGCCCTGGCGCCCAGTCGCCGGTCGTGACGGGCCCGACCTAGCTGATCGGGACCAGGGGACCGTCGCCCCACGGCTGCCGCCGAGTGGATGGGCGCGCGAAGTCGACCGCGTGGCGGTCGCCGACGGACCAGTGTACGCCGTTGCCCGCGCCGGGCGGGGACGATCCCCGCCCGGCGCGGGCGAGCGCCCCGTCGTCCACCCGACGTCGTTGGCGAGCGGTGACGGAGCGCCGCCCTCCTCAGTCCACGGCGAGCGCCGCGGCGAGGAACAGGACGAGTCCGACGGTCAGGTACGCCGTCGGCGGCCGGGACCAGACACGACTCGCATCGGCCAGTGCGGTCGAACTCAGTCCGTAGAGCCCGCTGGCGAACAACGGGACGCCGAGTACCAGGAACGTGCCGGCGAGCACGTCCGGAGCCGACACCGGTCCGCCGAAGGCGGCACCCAGCAGCAGGCGCAGGGCCGGTACCTCGAAGGCCAGGGCGAGCAGGATGAGGAGCAGCGCCAGCGCGGGCCGGCGGGTCCGATAGACGCCCTCCCCCACCGGCGCGTTCGTCGCCAGCCGGCGCGTGGGCGCCGGGCCGGGCTCGACAGGTACGTGGTGGGGCTCCGTCATCGAAAGAACGGGGGCGGCCGTCGGCGGTTCGATCTCGGGCATCGGCCCAGTGGGCGAGTCCACGGTCATCCCCTGCTCTCCACCCGCCCGCGCTGGGCCGGTGGGGGCCACGGGGTCGGCGAGCGGAGCACCGAGGCCGATCGGTGGTAGCCCCGGGCTCGTCGGGGCCGGCCCGGGGCTGGTCGGAGGCAGCCCGGGACTCGTCGACAGGTCGCCGTCGAACTCGTCGGCGTACCGGCGGCCGGCGCCACGATACCGACGCTCACCGGCACCGCCTGCGTCCGCTCCCCGGTAGTCGCCAACCGGGTAACGGTCGTCGGCCGTCGCGTGCCACTGCGTGTCGGCATAGCCTCGCTCGGGTTCATATCCCGATCCGAGGCCGCGCCAGCGGGGCTCGCGGTCCTCGGCGTAGTGATCGTCGGAGTAGCTACGTTGTCCGTCCACGGAGTGGCACGGTATGCGAGCACGTGGAGTGAACGCCAGGCACGAAACCGACATACCGGCTGTTCCCTGTTTTATCCCATTACACCTATTTCGCAACCCGCTAGCGGCGAAACACCCGGCTGTCCGGCCGTCCACAGCATGCGGTTCTCCACAGCCGCCCGCCGAACCCGCCCCCTGACCTGCAAGCCGGCCGGTAACCGTCAACGCATGACGACAGCCCGACAGGCCCTCGGCGCATACGGGGAACGACGAGCCGCGATCCACCTGACCGCCGCCGGGTTGCGGATCGTGGCCCGCAACTGGCGCTGTTCCCTCGGCGAGATCGACATCATCGCCTGGGAGCGCGACGTGCTCGTGTTCTGCGAGGTCAAGACGCGGCGCAGCACGGCGTTCGGCACGCCCGCCGAGGCGGTGCTGCCCACCAAGGCACGCCGGCTGCGCCGTTTGGCCGCGCAGTGGATGACCGACAACAAAGCACGCCCACGCGAGGTGCGCTTCGACGTGATCGAGGTGCTGCTTCCCGCGGCGGGAGCACCGCGGCTCAACCACATCCGCGGCGCGTTCTGACCGGCCACCGGCCGCAGCGATAGCACACCGATGCCGATGCTTCCACTCGTCCACAACCGGCCCGATCGTCCACAGTCCGCCGGCCACGAACCCACGCGGTCCCCCGCGCATCGCATCGTCGCTGCCATGACCAGGACGAGCATGACGATCACTGGACGCATCGGGGACGGGGTCGAGACCGGATGAGCTATGCGAAGGTGTTGAGCGTCGGTCTGGTCGGGCTGCACGGCCACCTGGTTGAGGTGGAGGCCGATCTGTCCGCAGGTCTACCCACCGTGGTGCTGTCCGGTCTGCCCGACACCGCGCTCAATGAGGCGCGCGACCGGGTCCGCGCGGCCATCGTCAACTCCGGCCAGACCTGGCCGAATCGCCGGATCACGGTGAACCTGCTCCCCGCCACCCTCCCCAAGCACGGGTCGGCGTTCGACCTGGCGCTTGCGGCGGTGCTGCTCGGAGCCGCCGGAGAACTTCCGCTGGCCCCGCTGGATGGTGTGGTCCTCCTTGGCGAGTTGGGCCTGGACGGTACGGTTCGCCCGGTGCGCGGCGTGCTGCCGATGGTCGCCGCAGCCGCCCGCGCCGGCGTCACCCGGGCCGTGGTGCCACTGGCCAACGCGGCCGAGGCGGCGGTCGTACCGGGTGTGCGGGTCCGAGCGGTGGATCACCTGCACCGCCTGATCGCGTTCGTACGCACGGGTGGGCGGCTACTGGACCCGCCCGAGCCACAGGCGGTCCCGATCCCCGACGGGCCGGACCTCATCGACGTCGCCGGTCAATGGTTGGGACGACGGGCGTTGGAGGTGGCCGCCGCGGGCGGCCATCACCTGGCGCTGCTCGGCCCACCCGGTGCCGGGAAGACGATGCTGGCCGAGCGGCTGCCCTCCATCCTGCCGGAACTCGACGACGACGCCGCACTGGAAGTGACGTCGCTGCACTCGATCGCGGGCCTGCTGCCGCCGAATGGACGACTGCTTCGCCGGCCGCCGTTCCAGGCGCCGCACCATACGGCTACGGTGGCCTCGCTGGTCGGCGGCGGGTCCGGGCTGGCCCGCCCCGGCGCGGTGTCGCTGGCCCACCGCGGGGTCCTGTTTCTCGACGAGGCACCGGAATTCAGCAGCCGGGCCCTGGACGCGCTGCGGCAACCGTTGGAGGACGGCCGCGTACTGCTGACTCGGGCGCAAGGCAGCACCGAGTATCCGGCTCGCGTCCAGTTGGTGCTCGCGGCGAACCCGTGCCCGTGCGCGAAACCGGCCGGCGACACCCATTGCGAGTGCACCCCGCTGGCCCGCCGCCGGTACCTCGGGCGGATCTCCGGGCCGCTGCTCGACCGCATCGACATACAGGTGAGCCTGCCGCCGCTGCGGGCGGCGGAGTTGGTGGCCTCCGGCCCGCCTCCCGAGTCGTCGGCGACGGTGGCGCAGCGGGTGGCGAAGGCGCGGGCGGCCGCCGCGGCCCGATGGGCAGCCCACGGCTGGCGGGTGAACGCCGAGGTACCCGGCCCCCGCCTGCGCGGCCGGCCGTGGCGACTACCCGACCACGACACTCGGGCCCTGCGCCGACGACTGGATAGCGGCTCCCTCTCCGCCCGAGGCTTCGATCGAATCATTCGGATCGCCTGGTCCATCGCGGACCTGGACGGACGCGACCGACCCGGTGCCGACGACGTGGACGAGGCAACACAACTGCGTACGGGGGAGATCGGATGACCGGTTCCGTCAACCGTGCCGCCGGCGACGAGACTCGACTCGCCCGGGCGGCCCTCACCTGGCTGGCCGAACCCGGCACCTGGTCGGTGTACGACCTGGTCGCCGATTCCGGGCCGGTCGTTGCGCTGCAGCGACTCCTCGCCGGGGATGTGCCGCAACCTCGGCTACGCGCCGCGGTCGCGGCACGCCTCGCCGCCGGTGATCCGCAGCGAATGGCGGAGTTGGCGTTGCGGCAGGCACGACGGCTCGGTGCCCGGCTGGTGGTGCCCGAGGACGAGGAATGGCCCACGCAGGTGGGTGACCTGATCCGGTTGAGAGCGTCCGACGACAGCCGCCGGGTCGACCGGGAGACCGCGCCGCCGCTGTGCATCTGGGTACGAGGCCCGTGGCCGCTCGGCGAGACCCTCGATCGAGCCGTGGCGGTGGTCGGGGCACGCGCGGCCACGTCATACGGCACCCACGTCGCCACCGACCTCGGCTACGGACTCGCGGAGCGGGGATGGACCGTGGTCTCCGGTGGGGCGTACGGCGTCGACGCCGCCGCACACCGCGGCGCGCTGACCGGCGGCAGGCCGACGGTTGCGGTTCTCGCCTGCGGCATCGACCGCCCGTATCCGGCCGGCAACGCCGCGCTGTTCGACCGCATCGCCGACGCCGGTCTACTGATCAGCGAGTGGCCCCCGGGGGCGGCTCCGCTGCGGCCGCGGTTCCTGATCCGCAACCGCGTCATCGCCGCGGCGACGGCGGGCACCGTCCTGGTCGAAGCCGCCGCGCGCAGCGGAGCCACCCAGACCTTGCGCCGGGCTTTGGGGATCGGCCGTCCGTCGATGGTGGTGCCCGGCCCGGTGACGTCGGCCATGTCCGTCGGCTGCCATGAGCTGCTCCGGGAGTACCCCGAGGCGCGGCTGGTCACCGGGGTGCCGCACATCGTCGAGGAGGTGGGGCGGATCGGCGACGACCTGGCCCAGCCGCCGCGTGGGCCGCGGCATCCGCGGGATCTGCTCGACGACGAGTCGGCGTTGCTGCTGGAGTCGCTACCGCGCCGTGGCACGCTCGATGCGCAGGAGTTGGCCGCCCGTGCCGGCGTAGAGCTCCGGACGACGCTGCGCAAGCTGTCCGCGCTGGAAGATCTCGGTCTGCTGGTCAGACGGGACGACGGGTACGCCCTCGCACCGACCCTCAAGGAACAACCGCCGACGGCGGGCTCCGGGATGGCGGGTTGACGTGCCCGCCCACGATCGGCAACGTCGAAGCGATGAGCGCCGAGGACAGTACCCGGGCCAGGCACGAGAGGCTGCCACCGCCGCTGCGCGAGGCGGTGGACGAGTTCGCCCAGCACCTCGCGGGGGTGGAGAACCGGTCCGCGCAGACCGTGCGTGCGTACGTCGCAGACATCGTCTCACTGCTGGATCACGCCGCACGGATGGGGCGAGCCACCCTTGGCGATCTCGATCTCGGCGTACTGCGCAGTTGGCTGGCCCGGCTGCGCACCCTCGGCGCGGCTCGGAGTTCGCTGGCGCGGCGGGCCGCCTCGGCCCGTGCGTTCAGCGCCTGGGCGCATCGTGCCGGCCTGCTCGCCGTCGATGTCGGTGCGGCTTTGGCGAGTCCCAAGGCGCAGCGCCGGCTCCCGTCCGTGCTTCGTGCGGACCAGGCCGCCAGGCTCGTCGAGGCGCCGGGCGACGAGACCATCCCCCTGCGGCTGCGCGATCGCGTTCTCCTCGAACTCCTCTACGCGACCGGAGTGCGGATCAGCGAACTCTGCGGGCTGGACGTGGGTGACGTCGACCGGGGCCGGCGACTGGTGCGGGTGCTCGGCAAGGGCGGCAAGGAACGCGCCGTCCCGTACGGTGTCCCAGCCGAGGCGGCGCTCGACGACTGGCTGCGATCGGGGCGGCCGCGTCTCGCGGTCGCCGCCAGCGGCGATGCGCTGCTGTTGGGTGCCCGCGGCGGGCGGTTGCAGCCGACGGTGGCCCGGCGACTGGTGCGCGGCTACGCAGCGGCAGCGGGCCTACCGCACACCACCCCCCACGGTCTCCGGCACTCCGCCGCAACGCATCTTCTGGAAGGGGGTGCCGATCTACGAACGGTGCAGGAACTGCTCGGCCATGCCTCGCTGTCGAGCACCCAGATCTACACCCACGTCTCGATGCAGCGGCTGCGGGAAGCCTACCGACAGGCCCACCCACGCGCTTGATCGGCGCAGACGCGGGTGACACCGGCCGAGAGGCAAGGCGTGCCCATCCCGCAGCCGCCGTGGGTCCACGCGTGACGGGCGGCAGCGGGTGGGCTAAAGGATGCCGCTGCGCAGAATGTTCAGGACGCCTGGGCCGATGACCACAATGAACAGCGCCGGGAGCAGGCAGAACACCAACGGGAACAAGATCTTCACCGGCACCTTCTGAGCCAGTTCCTCGGCCCGCTGCCGGCGTCTGATCCGCATCTCTCTAGCCTGCTCACGCAACACGTTCGCGATGGGGATACCGAGTTCGGTGGCCTGTACGACAACCGCGCAGAAGGTGCGCAACTCGGTCACGCTGGTCCGCTTGGCCAGCGCCCGCATAGCCGCTGCCCGGCTCATACCGATCTGCATTTCCTGCAACGTCCGGGCGAACTCACCCGGCACCGGCCCCTGGCCGTGCTGGGTGACCTGCGCGATCGCCGCGTCAAACCCGAGACCGGCTTCGACGCTCACGGTGAGCGTGTCAAGAACGTCCGGCAGCGAACGACGTATCGCCTCCTGCCTGTGGTGACCGATCTCATAAATGATCAGGTCGGGAAGGTAGAAGCCGAGCACCGCGCCCACAGCCGCACCGATCAGCGGGCCCGGGCCGACACCTTCGAAGAAAAGTCCGATGACGGTACCGACCGCACCAACGACGATGAGCCCTATGCCCTTGACTTCGTAGACGCGCTCGACCGTCCAGTAGGGCGGATTTCCCGCGTAGTCGAGCCACCGACGCAACCGGCTCACCGTGCCGGCCGGTGTGAGGGCCCTGCCGATCCTCATCATCCCCTTAGCGAGGGGGGTGACGACCCGATCACCGAAAGCCTCCTCGGCGGGACTTGCCGCACCAGCCGAATAGACCTTGTCGATCGCACTCAGGCCCTTCGCCACACCGATACGGCTGAAGCTTGTGGTGACCACCACAACGACAGCGAGGGCTATTCCAACGAAGAGAGCGGTCGCGGCGCCGACAAGGAGCACGGACGCGATCAGGTCCATCAGGCCTCCACCTTTACCACTCGAGTGATCCAGATCACACCAACGCCCAACATCAGCAACCCGATCACGAGCATCGCCACACCGAGGGGTTCGGTGAACAGGGGCTGCATGTACGCCCGACGGAAAGTGAACATGAACGCGCCGAGCGCGATCGGCAGAGCGATCAGCACCCAGGCCGAAAGCCGGCCCTCGGCACTCAGCGACCGGACGTGCCGGCGCAGCCTGGCGCGCTCCCGCATCGTCTCCACCGCGGTCTGCAGCACCTCGGCGAGATTGCCACCGACCTCACGCTGAATCCGTACCGCCATGACCACCCACCGCAGGTCCTCGCTCCTGGTCCGCTCCGTCACCCGTTCCAATGCCTGCGAGATGTCAGCGCCGAGCCGGTGCTCGGCCAACGCTCGCGCGAACTCGGCGGCGACCGGTTCGGCCGCTTCCCGTACCACGGTGTCCAGCGACTGTTCGAGCGAGAAACCGGAGCGGAGCGAGCCGATGACCAGCTGCAGCACGTCCGGTAACTGTTCGGCGAACTGTTGTGTCCGACGGTCTGCGCGCATCGACCGGTACAAGCGCGGACCGAGCCCACCGAACAGGACGCCGATCAGCAGGCCCAGCCAACTGAACAGGGCCAGGCCGAGCGCCCCGCCCGCTACCACGGCACACCCCTGAATGAGCACCCACTCGTGTGGGCGCAACCGCATGCCAGCCTGATCGAGGCGCAGGATGATCCGGCTTTCCAGGTTGCGGGAGCGCACGAAGGATTCGCTGACCGCGAGAGCGGTCCTGGTAAGACCCGAGGCCGTCTCGACAGGCCGCGGTGGCGGGATCGACCGAGCCGGGCCGAACTGGCTGATCTGCTGGATCCGCTGCTCCTTCGTCGAGCGGGGCCAGGTCGGCGCGAGGACCAGCACGAGCAGGCTGACGAAGAACACTCCGGCGATCATCCAGAGCGCCCAGCTCGGCAGCGGTCTCGGCGGTGCCGGTGACGTCACCGTCGGGTCGTGCACCGGTTCGCCGAACGTCACCGGCACGGAGGTGCCCACGGGCCGGCCGGCGATCTCCATCGTGACGGTGAGTTCGGCGGCACGCTCGGCCAGCGCGTTCGGCACCTTCGCTTCCACGGCGAGGATGACGGAGAAGGTGGTGGCCGCAGCCCGGAACTGCTCGGCAAGCGCCGTGTTGTCGCTGGCGGTGAGCAGATTTCCGCCGCTCGCCTGAGCTATGGTCTGCAAGTTGCGTCGCCCGGCTCCGGTGGCACGGAAGGCGACCACGTCGGCCGGAACGGCGGTTCGCTCCAATTCGGTGCTCAACTCTTCCAGGGTCAGCGTCGACCTGGTGTCCACGCCGTCGGAAAGCACCAGCAGCCGGCGATCCGACTCAGGGCCGAATCCGATTTCGTCGAAGGTGGCCACGGCCAGCCGCACTCCGTCGTACAGCGCCGTGGCGCCCCGCGCCGCCAACTCCCCGAGCGCGGCGGTGAAAGCGGCCCGATCGGCGGTCGGCACGAGCAGTACGCGCGGCTGGTCGGCGACCGCGATCAGCCCGAGTCGTACGTCGTCGGGGAGCGTCACCGCCAGTTGTCGGGCGGCTTCGCGGGCCGCGGCCAGCCGCTCCCCGGCCACCGAGCCGCTGACGTCGATAATCACCATCAGTGCTCGGGGCGGCAGCTCGCTCACCGAGCTGCTGACTCGATCCGCCTCCGCCGGCAGCGTGTGATCGGCCACGGCGACGGTCACCGTTGACGGATCGAGGGTGGTGTTGAGTGGTAGATCACGGGCGGTGAGCAGGAAGCGAACCACGCCGGGAGCCGCTTCCAACCCGGATACGGTGAGGCTGCCCGCCGGATCCGCAGCCGCCGACGCTGCGGGCGTTGCGGCGACGGTGAGCCCGGTGAGTACGGCAGCGATCCAGGTGCCCGCCCGACGGGCAACCGACCGCCGACTGTCTGCTGCAAAACTGTTCATCGTGATTCTCGGTCCCGTCATCGGAGCGGTGCGACAAGGCCGAACGTCCCGGGATCGACCGTCACGCCCATGTCGGCCAATCTGTCGACAAACCGCGGACGCAGGCCGGTGGGCTGCAGGGTGCCCAGGAACCGTCCGTGCTCGTCCCTCCCGGCACGAAAGTCGTAGACGAAGATGTCCTGGGTACTGATCACGTCACCCTCCATACCGACGATCTCGGTCACGTGGGTGATCCGGCGGGTACCGTCCTTGAGCCGGGCCTGGTGCACGATCAGGTCGATCGCCGATGCGATCTGTTCGCGGATGGCCCGAACCGGCAGGTCCATCCCGGCCATCAGCACCATGGTCTCCAGCCGCGAGAGCGAGTCACGCGGCGAGTTCGCGTGCACCGTGGTCAGCGAGCCGTCGTGACCGGTGTTCATCGCCTGCAGCATGTCCAATGCGGCCCCGTCGCGGACCTCTCCGACGACAATCCGGTCCGGCCGCATCCGCAGCGCGTTGCGTACCAGATCACGGATGGTGATCTCGCCCCGCCCCTCGATGTTGGGCGGGCGGGATTCCAGCCGCAGGACGTGTTCCTGGTGCAGTTGCAGCTCCGCGGCGTCCTCGATGGTGATGATCCGCTCGTCGCCGGGCAAGAACTGCGAGAGCACATTGAGGGTGGTGGTCTTGCCGGTGCCGGTGCCGCCGCTGATCAGGATGTCCATCCGGCCGCGGATACAGGCGGCGAGCAGATCGGCGACGGTTCGGGACATGGTGCCGAACGCGACCAAATCGTCGACCGTGTACGGATCGGCGGCGAATTTTCGGATAGTCAGCTTGGCTCCGTCGATGGCGACGGGTGGCAGCACGGCATTGACCCGGCTACCGTCCGGTAGGCGGGCATCCACCATGGGGCTGCTCTCGTCGATCCGTCGGCCTACCCGCGCCACAATCTTGTCGATGACCCGCCGGAGATGCTCCTCGTCGATGAAGGCAGCGTCCACCCGAGTGATGTGGCCGAACCGCTCGACGTAGATGCGTTCCGGGCCGTTGACCATGATCTCGCTGATATCCGGGTCACGCAGCAGCGGCTCGATCGGGCCGTGGCCGAGGACCTCATCGCATATCTCGGAGATGATCCGGGTCCGATCCACCGCGGTGAGCGCCGTCTGGTCCTTGTTCAGGACGTTCTGCAAGGTGTCGCGTACCTGCCGCTCCAGCACCTCCGTCGAACGTTCGGTGTAGAGCGTGGGACCGAGGATGTCCTGCAGCTCCTGGTGCACCCGCCGCCTCAGGTCGGCCAGGATTCGGTTGCGTCCCGTCGGTCGGCGGTCGCCAGGCTGCGCGGCCGAGTGTCGAGCGATACGTTCGGTGAGACTCATCGTTCACCGACCCCGACCGAGTAGTCCACGCAGGCCGCGCAGGCTCGGTGAACCGGATTTGGCGGAAACCCCACCGGCTAAACGTGCGACGGCGAAGTCCCGGATCGCCTTGCTGACTGGATGTTGCGGATTGTCGACCACGATCGGCACCCCACGGTTGATGGAGACCGGGACGTCCCGGCTGGATGGCACGTAAGCCGCGATCGGTTCCCGGATGACCCGGCCGATGTCGGCTGCGGTCAGTCCGACCTTGGCGTCGGAGCGGTTGAGCAGGATCAGCCGGTGCTCCTTCGGGAGGTCCAGCAGATCGAACGTGTCGAGGGTGATGCGCAGGTTCTTCAGTGCCGGGATGTCCGGCGTGGTGAGCAGGACGTGTAGGTACGACACGTCCAGGGCGGCCAGCACATGGTCGGTGAACTGGGGTGGGGTGTCGATGACCAGGTAGTCGAACATGCCTTTGGCCAGACGTAGCACCTCCGCCACCACCCGTCCGCTGACTCGTTCCGCATCGGCCGGGTTGGGCGGCGCGAGCAGGGTGTCGACACCCGGCCCATAGGGCGTGAACAGGGTGCGCAGTGCATCAGCGCCTAGTTCGTCACCGAACTCGACGGCATCCGCGATGCTCCTGTCGGGCACCAGTTGCAGCATGATCGCGACATCGCCGAAAGCGAGATCCAGGTCGATCAGACCGACTCGCCTGCTGCCGTTTGCGGCGAGCGCGATCGCCAGGTTGGTGGCGATGGTGGTCTTGCCGCAGCCGCCTTTCGCCGCGAACACGGTGATCACCTTCGCGTCCGGACCGGGCGCGCCGCCTTTGGCACTCAGCCCGGCGGCCGGTGCCATCTGTTGGGACACGGTGATCGACCGGGCGCATGCGGCAAGCAGCTCCACCGAGTCGTTGGCGGCCACCACCTCTCGGATACCGGCCCGTAGCGCCTCACCCAAAAGGTCCACGTCCACCCTGGTTCGGACCAGGACGGTGCCAAGGGCTGGCCGGCTGACCCGGTACTCGGCTGCGATGCCGAGTGCCTCGGACAACTCCACACCGGGTCCGAAGACCACGAGCAACTCATCCGGGAAGTCGGCGAGGAGCCGTTGCAGATCCGCTCGGGAGGCCGCGGTGTGTACGTCGGTGAAGAGAACGCCGATCTGCTGGCCGTTACGCCGCTGCGGCTCGTACAGGATGGTCATGTGGTCCCCCGCGACCGCTAGAAGATGGGGGTCACGCCGCCGCCCCGGTCGGTGTTCTCCACCCCGGTGCCCGGCTTGAGCTGCACGGTGTCGGTGACGAGGCCGAGGTAGAGGCTCCCCGTGTTCAGCCCCAAGACCAGCCGCTCCGCCTCCTGCTGATCAACCGCGAGGGTGAGCAGAAGGCTTCCGTTTCCGGCACCGTTCTGCTCGGTGGCGTCACGGTCTCCGTCCTCTCGCTGCGGCGTGTAACCACCGACGGCGATCACCTCGACCCGGTCGAGCAGCAGCCGGGTCCGCTTGATCTTGGTTTCCTTGCCCTTGTTGTCGAGCACCCCGTAGGTCAGGAAGATCGCCACCTGAGAGCCAGGGCGCACATACCCGGCCACCTGCTGCGGCGCGCCCGTATGTACGGTCACCGCCATCTTGCCTTCCGGCAGTCGCAGTCCGCTCGTGACGGTGCTCTGCTCGCCGAAGTTCGCCGCCAAGAGCACCTGCCCGGCGGCGACGTCCGAGGTGAGGACCAACTTGTCGTATTCGGCCCCGACCGCGGGGAGCGCGTCGCTGGGCACCGATGATCTCGGCATCCGCTCCAATCGAACCAGTTTCTCGGCCCGAATTCGGGCACCGGTCGTACCGACCGGAATCCGCTGGTTGGCGATCGCGACCGTCACCGCATCGCTGATCCTCGCCCGCGCCCGATCATCCGCACTGAACGCGTAGAACAAAACGCCGGCAGTGCCGAGCGCGGCGAGCAGCACCGCTAGTGTGATCGTGATAATCCGACGAGTCATGAAGAACTTCCTGATGCGTTAGTTGGATTGGGAGTCAGCCGATGAGTGAGATGACGGTGGCTCCGACCGTTTCAAGTTCGCCGATTTCGACGCCGGTGATCCTGACGTTGACGAAGTAGCCGTAGATGCACCGCTCCTGGCCGGCGCAGTAATGCTGATTCGTCAGCCAGGATCGCTTGTTCTTGCCCTGGCCGGCAGCAAAGAAATAGCCGGTGGGCACGAAGGCCTCCATCGTATTGATCTCGTACTCCCCGTTCGCTCCCTGCCCGGAGACGTCGTCGAAGATCGGTACGAAGAGGACCTGAGCCGTCGCAGCGCTATCGGTGAGCGAATCGAGCAGTGACAGGCACGCGTCCGACACCGCGTTCCCCGGCTCCACGTCGAAGGTGCTCGTGCGGCAGTCGTCCGAGCTACCGTCGTCGAGCCAGCCGAAACCACCGGGTAGGTCCGAGCCGGGCGGCTCCGCCGGGCATCCGGAACCGCTCTGTGAATCATGAAGCTTGAGCACGACCTCGTAACCCGCGTCCGGCAGCGGGTTCGGCGGGTACGGCGGTGCCGGCGGGAAATCCATGCCGTTGTTCGTGGCCGCATCCCACTCGCACCTCGAGAAGGTGACCGCGATCCCGGCCTTCGGCGCACCCCAGGACACCCGGGCACAGGCCGCGATGGTGGCGCCCTGGTAGTCGCCGTTACCGAGCAGGGTCTGCGCGAACGTCGCCGGGAATAACGTCCTGCCGTCGGGAAGCTCGGTCCTGGTACGCACTTCAAGGTAGGGCCGGCTACCGGTGGGCGGATCGCCGAGGCATCGGGTCAGGTTGTCCGGCATCTCCATCCCACTGCCGGTGCAATCGATGAGGTCGAACACCCCGGCCACCCTGCCGCAGACCTCAACCGCCGCCGCCCCGTCCCGAGCGTTCTTCGCCGCGGCGTATTCGGTGGCGGTCGCCACCCGATCGGTCACCGTGCAGGCGGTCGGGTCAGCCGCACACTGTTTGGCGAGCGCGAGCGCTGCCGCGTCAGCGCCGGTCTGCAGCTCCTCACGCTCGGCGTAGAGCTGGCCGACGTCAACGACGAGGGCGAGCATGCCGAGCAGTACGCCACCGGTGAGCAGGATGCCGAAGACGGTGGCGACCGCGCCCCGGTCGTCACGGCGCAACCACCGCAGGGTGCCTCCCCGCCCCGGCCGCCACCCCTCCGGATCCCGTAACGGCGCACGGCTGCTCAGTGCAGACATGGCATGACTCCCTGCCCGGTCAACTCGATGGTGTCGTTCGCCCCGTTGAGCCAACCCGCGATGAAGCCGAGGGGCGTGACGAAGGTGAAGTCGTACGTGACGGTGACTTGGGCATCATGCTCGGGCCCGGGCTGCGACGGACACTGGTCGATGTCCGACTCGACCGTACCGAGACCCTGGGCGGCCCGCTGAACTCGCGCGGCCCCCTGCGTCTCGTCGAACAACGCGGTGGCTCGGGCGCCCTCCCGGGCGGCCTGGGTGAGCGTGAGCTGCGCGTTCAACATCCGGCCGAAATCGATGATGCCGAAAATGATCAACAATACGACGGGCAGGAGCAGGGCGAATTCCACGGCAGCGGCACCCCGGTCCCGCAACTGGCCAACTTCGTGCACCATCACCGTCCGACATCACCAGGGGATCATCGTGTTCGCGCTTTCGAACAGACCGAGAATTGCTCCGCCGAAAACCGCGATCACCGCTGCGGCTACTACCGCGATGAACGCGGCCTGCGTACTCGGTCGAAGTCGCATCGCGTTGGCACGAGCGCTGCAGGACGGGTCGGTGGTGTGTGAGCCGGACGTCGCCGGCTCACATCACCGTTCGATCACCGCACATTGCGCTCGTTGACGAAACACCCGCCAGCTAGCAAGTACTCGACTCGATGCAGTTCCTGGCGTCGTCGAACTTGGCGTCGAGGGCACCACCGAGCAGGCTAACGGTGGCCGCGATCGCGACGGCGATGAGCGCCACCAGCAGGCCGTACTCCACTGCGGAAGCACCCTCGTCCCAGCGGCGCAGCTTAGCTACGAGCTTCTTCACGGATTTTCCTCTCTCGCACGCACTCGGAGCACGGACCGAAAAAGCGCGACGCCCACGGTCCTGACACTTTCCCCGGAGACCTGGCATCCGGTCCCGGCGGAAACAGTAAACAACTCATTACCGAGGCGAATCAGTCAACAATCAGACCGTGTCGCAGCCATATCCGGGTCAGTAAGAGCAACAAACGTCCACTCACCAATGCCGAATCAGTGCCGTGTGCCCGTACGTGAGGACAGCGAGCAGCCACCCGATCAGCAGCGGCGGACCGAACGCCATTCGGGTCTTCCAACCCACTCGGCCAGACGCCAGTAGTACCAACAGTAGGGGCGCGTTGACCATCCAGGGGAGGACCGCGCCGAAGAGGACCTGGGGCCATCCGAGCCAGCCGAGATACCAACCGAGCAGGGCGGCCACCTTGGCGTCCCCCATGCCGAACCCGCCGCCGGGCAGCAGCGCCATGCCGGTGAACACCGAGCCCAACAGCAGGAAGGCGAGCAGGGCCCGCAACCAGTCGTCCCATCCCCCGGTCAACGTCGCCACACCGGCGAGCAGCACCGGGGTGAGCCCCAGAGCAGGCAACACCAGCGGATCGGGCAGCCGATGACAAGCCACGTCGATCGCCCCGAGCAGCACACCGAG
The DNA here is from genome assembly GCA_036381835.1 of Micromonosporaceae bacterium. GTDB lineage: Bacteria > Actinomycetota > Actinomycetes > Mycobacteriales > Micromonosporaceae > DASULK01. The sequence continues at coordinate 6,914 of DASVCA010000214.1, read as the reverse complement.
CAGCCCGATACCCAGGAAAAGCGGTAGCACCGCCACCGGCCCGAGCGCCGCAGCGAGCAGGCCGCCGGCGAGTCCCGCGATCGCCCCGGTCATCCAGCGGTGCGGCCCGAGACGACGCCCGCAGTCGCCGCAGCGCGATCTCAGCCAGCCGGCCCTGCCGGACGGTAACGGCGCCGCGCAGCCCATGCAGGAGCCACGTGCCGGCTCACCGTACGGCACGGACAGCCGGTAGGCGAACGGCGGAACCATCGAGCCGGCGACGGCACAGGCGAGAGCGCAGCCACCGATCAGCAGTGCGGACACCGGCGGCAGCCTACCTGGGTCCGGCCGGATCGAGGCCCGCACGACGGGCACGGACAGGGCGTCGGTGGTGTCGCGGCACCGGCAGCAGGCGAACCCGCCCGACTCCGAGCAGCGACAGCGGGTCCAGGTACTCCTCGCCGCGTCGCAGCCCCCAGTGCAGGCAGGCGGGTTCGGGGCAACCGAGGTGCCCCGAGGCGAGCACGCCGAGCGGGTCGCCTGCGGCTACCCGGTCACCCGTGCTGACAGCCGGCTCGACCGGCTCGTACGTGGTCCGCAGCCCGCCGTCGTGGGCGACGCTGACCACGCCCCGCCCGGCGATCCGGCCGGCGAAGTAGACCATGCCCGCCCCGGCTGCCCGTACCGTCGCTCCGGGAGCGGCGGCCAGGTCGACGCCCCGGTGCCCGGCCGACCATCGCTGGGGCGGCGGTTCGAACCGCCGCGTCACCCACCCGTCGACCGGCAGTCGAAAGCGCCCGGGAGCGGGGGTGGTGTCCGCCGTCGCGCTGCGGGTCGGCGACTGTGGCGTTCCGCGGGCCCCCTCCGGCCACCCGGCCGGGCCGAGCGCGCCGAGCAGGAGCAGGGTCATTCCCCAGATGCCGACCCTCGCGCCGAAGCGCCTGCCGAATGTCCTCATGACGGGCAGCGTCGCCTCTGCCGCGCCGGCCGTGCGGTCCGGACAGAGGACGCTGTGCACGAGGGCGCCCGCTGTGGAAGGGACGCGCGTCGGGGGCCTGACCTGGTATGGCGAGGACTCAGCTACCGAAGGCCGAATCCGGCAGCGAGATGTCGGGTTTCTCCAACTCCTCGACATTGACGTCTTTGAACGTCATGACTCGGACATTCTTCACGAACCGCGCAGGCCGGTACATGTCCCAAACCCATGCGTCGTGCATCTCGACCTCGAAGTAGACCTCGCCGTCGGAGTTGCGCACGTGCAGGTCGACCTGATTGGCGAGGTAGAACCGGCGTTCGGTCTCGACCACGTAGGAGAACTGGCGGACGATGTCCCGGTACTCCCGGTAGAGCTGCAGCTCCATCTCGGTTTCATACTTCTCGAGATCTTCCGCGCTCATCGCACTCCGCCTTCCATGGCCACATCTTCCCCCAGCAGCGCGGGCGACCGAAGCCGCTCGCGCAACGCCACGCCGACGGTACCCCCTGACGGCGCGGACCGCCCCGGGACCGCCCGCCCGCCCAGCACCCCGGGCCGTCGAGCCCGCGGCGGCTGCCCGTCCCGCCCCGATGCCGCCGCGACGTTCACGTACGAGAACCGGTGCTCCGCACACGGTCCCTGACGGGCCAAAGCAGCCGTGTGCTCAGCCGTGACGTACCCCTTGTGCTCGGCGAAACCGTAGCCGGGATACCGGGCGTCCAACTCGACCATGATCCGGTCCCGGGTGACTTTCGCCACCACGCTCGCGGCGGCCACGCACGCGGCCACCCGGTCGCCCTTCCACACCGCCAGCCCCGGCGTCCCGAGCCCGTCCACCCCGAACCCGTCGGTCAGAACGTAGTCCGGTTGGACGGACAACGCGGCCAACGCCCTGCGCAGGGCGACGATGTTACAGAGATGAAGCCCGCGTACGTCAATCTCCTCGGCAGGGACCACGATCACGGCGTACGCCGACGCCCGGGCGATCACCGCGTCGTACACGCGCTCCCGCGCCAGCGGCGTGAGCAGCTTCGAATCGGCGAGTTCCTCGATCTCGCCGCGACGCCCCTCCGGCAACACCACCGCGGCGGCCACCAAGGGGCCGGCGCAGGCACCACGACCGGCCTCATCCGCGCCCGCCACGTGTCGAAAGCCCCGCCGGCGCAGCGCCCGTTCCAGGGCGTAGATGCCGCTATCCCAGCGAATCACGGTACGCGGCGGGGTCAGCACCGGCCACCCGCCAGCAATCGACGCAGCAGCCCGGCAAGCTCTACCGGGTAGAAGCGCTCCGCGGTACCCTCCAACTCCTCAATCGTCCACCAGCGGTAGATGTCGATACACCCTCGCTCCAGATCGTTGAGTCCCGCGGTGTCCACCTCCCACGTCGGCACCCGCACCAGGAAGTAGTCCTGCTCCTGGCGGTACCACCGCCCGTCGAACGGGAACTCGGTGACCTCACGCCAGACCGGCTCACCGAACTGTGCGGGAGAGATCCGCAGCCCGGTCTCCTCGGCGAGCTCCCGTGCGGCACCCGTAGCCGGAGACTCACCCTCGTCCAGTCCGCCCCCCGGGGTGAACCAGTAGCGGTGCTCAGGTCGCGCCGGGTCCCAGCCCCGGAACAGCAGCACCCGGTCGGCGCCGTCCAGCAGCAGGACGCGCGCGGCGCGACGAGGAGTGAACACTGGCACCGATCCAGCTTACGACCCACCTCGTACCGGGCCGACGGCGCTGACCGACGCTACGGTTGCGGCACCGCGACCGCGGTCTCGGGCACCGAGAGCCAGGTGGCCCGATCGAACGGCCAGTAGATTGCGAACGCCCGCCCGACGACTGCATCCTCCGGAATCGTCGCCACCGTCATGTCATGGTTGCTCGCCTGCCAGTGCTGGTACGAATCACCCGACGCTGATCGGTGATCCCCCATCACCCACAGGCGGCCGTCGGGCACGGTGACCTCGAACTCGACGCCGCGGCCGTCGATGTTGCCGGGCACGGCGGGATCCCGCACCCCGCCCTCCTCGTAGATGTAGGGCTCGTCGAGCGCCCTGCCGTTCACGAGCAGCCGGCCCCGGTCGTCACAGCACCGCAGCGTGTCCCCGCCGACCGCGATGACCCGCTTGATGTAGTCCTCCCCGGACGGGACACCGGTCCACGCCTCGGGGGCGCGGAAGACCACGATCTCGCCGCGCCGCGGCGGCCGGAAGTCGTACACCAGTTTGTTGACCAGCACCCGGTCGTTGAGTTCCAGCGTATGCTGCATCGACTGGGATGGGATGTAGAAGGTCTGCAGCACGAAGGTACGGACCAGGAAGGCGACCAGGATCGCCACACCCAGGAGGATGGGCAGTTCTTTCCAGAAGGAACTGGCTCGCTTGTCGGTCTGCTCGTCAATCACGGGCACGAGCCTACGGGTCGAGGGTTCCTGCGGCGAGGAGGCGAACCGCCCGAAACCCGGAAAGCGGACAGGAGCGGCAGGAGCATCGCCATGCCGCCGAGCGGATCCGCGGTAGCCGGAACGCCCGCGCCGGGTAGCGCGGCCGACGGTTGCGGCACCTCGTCGAAGGTCGCGGGTGCGGGCAGCGACGCCCAACGGTCCGCGGGCCAGACGACGACGAACGCCCGGCCGATCACATTGTCGATCGGCACGGTCCCCTGGCATCGAGAGTCCTCGGAGCGCAAGCGATGGTCCCCCATCACGAACAGATGGCCGGGCGGCACGACGATCTCGTTGAATCGCCGCGACCGGCAGTGCCGGCTATCCGGCGGAGCATCCTCGGGTGAGTTGCGCACCACGTACGACTCGTCCAACGGCACTCCGTTGACCATCACCCGGCCACGGTCGTCACAGCACATCACCCGGTCCCCGGGTAGGCCGATGACTCGCTTGATGAAGTCCTTCTCGCCCGGGCGGCTGATGCCGACCAGATCGGCGAGGGTGCGGCCCACCTTCCCGACGAACCCGGGGTCGGGTTCGGTGACGAGGGGATTCCACGCCGCGGTCCCGTGGAACACGACGATCTCGCCGCGGGCCGGCTCGCGTACCTGGTAGACGACCTTGTTGACCAGCACCCGGTCGCCTTCGCGCAGCGTGTCCTCCATCGATCCGGACGGGATGAAGAACATCTGCAGCAGGAAGGTGCGGACCAACACCGCGATGCAGAAGGCCACGACGAGCAGTAGCGGCAACTCCTGCCACAGCGGCATCGGCCGGTGGCCGCCGCGGATCCCTCCGGCCCAGGGCACTAGCTCGTCCACCCGATCCACGTTACGCATCTTCCCGGTCCGGACGGAATCGCGCTACCACCGCACGTCGTGCGGACACCGCAGCGCTGCCGCGACGATCCCGGTGGGGGTGGCATCGACGATGCCACCCGGTGCCTTGGCCAGGGGTGGAGGCTACTGCTCGCGCTTTTCCTTGATCTTCGCCTTCTTGCCGCGAAGCTCACGCAGGTAGTAGAGCTTGGCCCGGCGGACGTCACCGCGGGTGACCACTTCGATCCGGTCGATCGCCGGGCTGTGCACCGGGTAGGTCCGCTCGACGCCGACCGCGAAGCTCACCTTGCGGACCGTGAAGGTCTCGCGCAGGCCCGAGCCCTGACGCCGGATGACAACGCCCTGGAAAACCTGAACCCGGGACCGGTTGCCCTCGACGACCCGGGCGTGCACCTTGACGGTGTCCCCGGCCCGGAAGTCCGGGATGTCGGCTCGAATCGACTGGGCGTCAAGCGCATCCAGGGTGTTCATCGCTGCATCCTTGCTCGGCTCACGGGCGCACCGTCTCCGGTGCGCGGACGGGTGATTCTGATCCCATCGGGCCGCAGAAAGCGTCCCGATGGAAGATCCTCGCAGTCGCCCACACACGGCCGACTGCGGCAACCTCACTACTCTGCCACATCCGGTACCGGGAACTGAAATCCGGCCCCCCTGAGTGTGGCCGTATCCCGGGGGTCCAGGTCATCGACCGACAGGGCGGCCAGCAGATCGGGCCGACGGCGCGCGGTGCGCAGCAACGCCTGATCCCGCCGCCACCGGGCGATCCGACCATGATCACCCGAGCGCAACACCTCGGGGACCTCGTGTCCCCGCCACACCGCGGGCTTGGTGTAGACCGGTGCCTCGAGCAAGCCGTGTGCGTGGGACTCCTCTGCCAGCGACTCGACGTTGCCGAGCACGCCGGGCAGCAGCCGGGTGACGGCTTCCAGGATCACGATGACCGCCGCCTCACCGCCGAAGATCACGTAGTCGCCGAGCGAGACCTCGGTGACCGGCATCCGCTCGGCCGCATGGTCCAGCACCCGCTGATCGATCCCCTCGTACCGCCCGCACGCGAAGACCAGATGCGACTCCACGGCCAGCTCATGCGCCATGGTCTGGCAGAACGGGATCCCGGCCGGGGTCGGCACCACGAGCCGCGGCGGCGGGGCGTCGGCGGGAACGAGCGCGTCCAATGCCTCGCCCCAGGGCTCGGGCCGCATGACCATGCCCGGGCCACCGCCGTAGGGCGTGTCGTCGACCGTGCGGTGGACGTCGTGGGTCCAGGTCCGCAGATCGTGTACGGCGACGTCCAGCAACCCGCTCGTGCGGGCCCGGCCGATCAGGGAGAGCTCGAGGGGGGCGAAGTAATCCGGGAAGATCGAGACGATATCGACGCGCATCTACAAATCCAGCAGCCCGCCGGGAGGGTCGATCACGATCCGACCGCCGGCCAGGTCGACCTCGGGCACGATCGCCTTGACGAACGGGATGAGCGCGGTACGGCCGTCCGGCCGGCGCAGCACCAGCAGGTCCGAGGCGGGTGCGTGATCCACCCGGACCACCTCGCCGAGCGTCTCACCTGCCGGATCGACCGCGGTCAGGCCGACGAGTTGGAAGTCGTGGTACTCGTCCGGGTCACTCGGAACGCCCACCGTCTCGCTGTCCACGCACAGAGGCACGCCCCGCAGCATCTCGGCCCGATTGCGATCGTCGAACCCCTCGAAGGTCACCAACAGCCGACCCTGGTGCCACCGGACCGCCTGTACGGTCAGCCGGTCCGGCACCGGTTCGCCGGGTTCCCGGTGCCGGTTCGCCGTCGGGTCGGTGAACAGCACCGACCCGACGGCGAACCTCGCCTCAGGCTCATCGGTCCGCACCGCCACGGCGACCTCACCTCGGATGCCGTGCGGCCGAACGATCTCACCGACGACGAGAAGCATCAGTACGAGTCGATGATGTCGACGCGCACGCCACGCCCGCCGATGGAGCCGATCACCTGGCGCAGCGCCTTCGCGGTCCGTCCACCCCGCCCGATGACCGTACCCAGGTCCTCGGGGTGTACCCGAACCTCGAGCCGCCTGCCGCGGCGGGAATCGACCGACCGGACCCGCACGTCGTCCGGGTGATCGACGATGCCCTTGACGAGATGCTCCAACGCCGGGCCGAGCGGTACGTCAGGCCTGCTCGCCGGCCGCACCGGCCTGCTCCTCGGTGGTCGCGGCTGCCTCGGCCTTCTTCTCAGCCTTCTTTTCGGCCTTCGCCGTCTTCTTCGGCTTGGCCTCCTCGGCCAGTCCGGCCGCCGCCTTGGCTTCGGCCTCGTAGATCGCCCTGCGGTCCGCCTTGGCCGGCGCCACCTTCAGCGGCTCCGGGGCCGGCAGGCCCTTGAACTTCTGCCAGTCACCGGTCTTCTCCAGCAGTCGCTGGACAGCCTCGCTCGGCTGAGCGCCGACGGAGAGCCAGTACTGGACCCGTTCCGAGTTCACCTGGATCACCGAAGGGTCCTCCTTCGGGTGGTAGATCCCGATGTACTCGATCGCCTTGCCGTCGCGCTTGGTGCGCGAGTCGGCGACGACGATGCGGTACTGCGGGTTGCGGATCTTGCCCATCCGCATGAGCCGGATCTTTACGGCCACGTGTACTCGCTCCTGTGTGTGTTTCGCCGCAACGGAACGCTTGCGGGTAACGATGAGCGCGCGGTCGGCAC
>DASVCA010000213.1:0-13126 GCA_036381835.1 Micromonosporaceae bacterium | reverse complement strand
CGGCGAGGAACCCGAGCGGTATGCCGACCCCGATCGCGATGATCATCGCGACGATGGTGAGTTCGATGGTCGCCGGGAAGCGTTCCACGAACTCCTGAGCGACCGGCCGTCCGGTCTGGATCGAGTTACCGAAATCCAGTTCCAGCAGTCGACGCAGGAACTTGCCGTACTGGATGTGCAGGGGCTGGTCCAGGCCCAGCATCTGGCGTAGTTGGGCGATCTTCTCCGGTGTCGCTCGCTCCCCGAGCAGGGCGGTCTCCGGACCGCCGGGGAGGCGACGCAGCCAGATGAATAAAAGTACGGACAGCCCGAACAGGGCGGGCACCAGCTGAAGCAGGCGCCGCACGATGAATCTGAACATCGGCACTCTCCCATGGAGAACGGCGCCCCGCCGCCCGGCGGCGGGGCGCCGTGTCACCTACACGTCAGCCCTAGTCGGTGAACCGCGCGTTGTTGAACACTTCGGCGGTGAGCGGGCTGGGCTTGACGCCGGTCACGTTCTTGGCGAACACGATCGACGGCGGCGAGTGCGAGATCGGCAGGCCAGGGAGGAACTCCATGATCTGCTTGTTGATCGCCTTGTACATCTCGACCCGCTTGGCCCGGTCCGGCTCCTGGTCCACGGCGGACAGCGCCGCGTAGAGCTGCGGGTTCTCGAACAAGAAGCCCTCCGGCTTCGGCTTGTGGAAGAACGTGCCGATGAAGTTGTAGGCCTCGTTGTAGTCACCGGTCCAGCCGAGCAGCCACAGGTCCGGCGTGCCCTGGTCGACGGTGTCCAGGTAGTCGGCCCACACCTGCGCCACGGTCTCGACCTTGATGCCGACGGCCTCCAGGTCGGCCTTGACCGACTCGTAGATCGCCTTCGGGTCCGGCATGTACGGCCGGGACACCTCGGTCGGGTAGTAGAACTTCAGGGTCAGGTTCGTCATCCCCGCCTCGGCGAGCAACTGCTTCGCCTTGTCCGGGTTGTACTCGTAGGTCGGCACATCGGACGCGTAGCCGTCCAGGTTCGGCGGCATGAACTGGGTCGCCACCTCGGCACCCTCCGGCAGCTTCGACGTCACGATCGACTGCCGGTTCACCGCGTGCGCGATCGCCTGCCGCACCTTGATGTTGGCCAGCGCCGGGTTGTCGTGCCCCATGCCGAGGTAGAGGACGTTGAACGCCTCACGCTCCGGCACGTTGAAGCCGGCCTGCTTCAGCTTCGCCACGTCGGCGGGCGCGACCAGGTCGTACCCGTGGATCTCACCGCTCTCCAGCGCCTGCCGCCGGGCGGTGTTGTCGGTGATCGACTTGAAGATCAGCTTCTTGACCTTCGCCTTGTCACCCCAGTAGTCGTCGTTGCGGACCAGGACCGTCTCCTTGTTGGTCCGGTCCCACTTCTCGATCTTGAAGGGGCCGGTGCCGACGCCCGTCGTCAACGCGTACTCGGGGTAGGTGATCGTGTCACCGCTGATGCTGACGTTGTCGGCGTTGTTGTCCTGCAGCGCCTTGGGGCTGCTGATCGAGAAGGCGGTCAGGGTGAAGGCCCCCGGCAGGGTGCTGGAAACCTCGTTGAATTCGATCACCGCCGTGTGGGTGTCCGTGGCGGTGCAGGACTTGTACTTCGCCGGCGGCAGGTCCGCGCTCTCGTTCTTGGCGAACCCACCGAAGGTGTCCTGCCAGTAACCGGAGACCGCCGGGTTCTGCAGTGGACCGCTCCAGTTGAACCAACGGTTGAAGTTGAAGCAGACGGCCTCGGCGTTGAAGTCGGTCCCATCGTGGAACTTCACGTTCTTCCGCAGGTGGAACGTCCACGCCTTACCGTCCGGCGAGCTCTCCCACCGCTCGGCGAGGCCACCGACGATTTCGGTGCCCCCCTCCTCGTGGGTAAGCAGGGTCTCGTAGACCTGCCGGGCGATCCGGAAGGATTCGCCATCGGTTGCCATGGCCGGGTCGAGCACCTTCGGCTCGCCGGCCGTACCGAATATCAGAGTCTTGTCGCTCGCGTCGCCGTCGCCGCCGCGGGTGCTCTCGGCACAACCGGACACCGCGAGCGCGGCGACCGCAGCGGTCGCGAGCGCGACCTTCGGCCATGATGCACGCATGGGTGCTTCACCTCGTCCTTTGGGTACGGACACCATGTGACCCCCCGGGTCACCGTAGGCGAGACCATAACGGTCGATGGAGCCCCCGGGAACCGTCGCCGCCGAGGTTGGTACCGGATCGTGTCTTAACTGTCGGTGACGGCGTCACGGGCCTCGGCGGAGACGAGACACCGCCCTTGGAAGCTCTGGCCGAAGGCTCAGATCGTTCGCCGTCCTTCGAATGCGCGGCCGAGGGTGATCTCGTCGGCGTACTCCAGGTCGCCGCCCACCGGCAGGCCGCTGGCGAGCCTGGTCACCGTGATCCCCATCGGTTTCACCAGCAGCGCGATGTACGTCGCGGTCGCCTCACCCTCGGTATTAGGGTCGGTGGCCAGGATCAGTTCCCGCACCGAGCCATTCCCGAGGCGGGCCATCAACTCACGGATCCGCAGGTTGTCCGGACCGACGCCCTCCAGCGGATTGATCGCCCCGCCGAGCACGTGATAGCGCCCACGGAACTCGCCGGTCCGCTCGATCGCGACCACGTCCTTGGGCTCCTCGACGACGCACAGCACTTCATCCGTGCGACGCGGATCGCGGCACACCCGGCACTGATCTGACTCGGCCACGTTGTAGCAGGTGGTGCAGAATCGCACCACCTCCTTGACCTTCCGCAGGGCGCCCGCGAGGCGAGCGACATCCACCGGATCCGCGGCGAGGATGTGGAAGGCTATTCGTTGGGCACTCTTCGGACCGATTCCGGGCAGCCGCCCGAGCTCGTCGATCAGGTCCTGGATGGCGCCTTCGTACATGTCGTCCGGTGGCTTCAGAAGCCGGGCAGGCCGAGGCCGCTGAGGCCGCCCGTAACCGACCCCATCTTCTGCTCGGTCAACGTACGCACCGCTTCCATGGCGTTGCGAATGGCGGCGACCACCAGATCCTCAAGGCTCTCCACGTCATCCGGGTCCACCGCCTTCGGATCGATCTTCACCGACTTGACCTCGCCGGTGCCCGAGACGGTCACCGTGACCAGCCCACCCCCCGCCGTTCCGGTCAGCTCCGCTTCGGCCAACTCCGCCTGCGCGGCCGCCATCTGCTGCTGCATCTTCTGCGCCTGCTTCATGAGCTGCTGCAGGTTGGGCTGTCCACCGGGGCGCACGACACCGCTCCTTCTTGGACTCGTCGGTCTGGCCTCGCCCAGCCTATCCGGCCGATCCGGCCGACGGCCCGCCGCCCGCCGGGTCCGTACGGGCTAAATGAGATCGACTTCGCCGATCTTCTCGGCACCGAGCTTCTGCTGGAGCAGCCGCACAGCCTGCTGCTCACTGGTCTGGCGGGCGACAGGTTCGGGTACCGCCTCGTCCAGCGGCTCGTCGCCGGGGTCGAAGCCCTCGTACCCGGCCGCGGGGACCGGGGCGTCGTAGTCGGGATCGTAGGGCGGCTCACCCGGCCACTCGGGGTCGACACCGCTTCCCCCGCCGCGTCGGCCCGGGCCGGCAGCGGACGGCCGGCTCGGGGCGCGCCGGTGATCGGGGCCGGTCCGCTGACCGCGGATCGGCTCATCGGGAGGTACGGGGCGTGCCGCTGCACCGCCCGGCCGAGCCGGCTCCGGCCAGTCCGAGTCGGCCGCCGGCTTCGTCCGCTCGGACCGGACGGGGGTGGTCGAACCCGGCCGGGTCGATGCGGGACGCGAGCCGGTGGGGCCCGCCTTCGCCGCCGAGCGCTGGTCGCCGGCGGCCTCGCACCGAATCTGCCAGCGGCTACCCAGCACCTGGTAGGTCGCTTCCACGAGCAGTTCGAGCTGGGCCGAGAGCATCTGTGCGAGCACCGCCGAGCGCACGGTCAACACCAGCGTGTCATCGGCGAGGTCGCGGACCACCGCGTCCCGCATGAGTGCCGCGATCCGCTTGTTGGTGCGGTTCACCAGCGCCACGATCTCCGGCCACGCCTGACGCACGGTTTCGACATCGGGGGTGCCGCCGGCGGGCCGGTCCGGGACCGGCGGCGTGCGCGGCGCATCCGCCGCTTCGCCCGCCGGCCGATCGGTGCGCGGGCGTCCCGCCGGGGTGTCGGAATCTGCGGATGGCACCGGCCCACCCGAAACGGGCGGCGACATGGCGGGCGGTGGAGCCGGGGTAGAGGCCTGCGGCGGGGTCGGTGCGGGCTGCGGTGTGGGCGGTGACCCGGCGGGGGCCGGGCTGATTCCCTGGGCCAGTTGACGCTCCACCCGTTCGAGGCGCTGCAGCAGCGCGGCGGTGGAGTCGTCAGCGCCCGGTAGCAGCATGCGGGCGCAGATCAACTCCAGCAACAGTCGGGGCGCGGTGGTGCCGCGCATCTCGACCAGCCCGTTGTGCACGATGTCCGCGTACCGGGACAGCGTCGCCAGGCCGAATCGCTTGGACTGCCCGATCATCCGCTCGATCTGGTCCGCCGGCCCGTCGATCAGGCCCTTCTCGACCGCCGCCGGCACCTGTTCCAGCAAGATCAGGTCCCGCAGCCGTTCCAGCAGATCCGCGGCGAAGCGACGCGGGTCGTGGCCGGCCTCGGCGACTCGGTTGACGGTGGCGTATACGGCCGCGCCGTCGCCCGCGGCCAGCGCGTCGCACATCTCATCGATCAATGTGACATCGGTCACGCCCAACAGGGCCACGGCACGGGCGTAGGTGACGCCTTCCGGACCGGCACCGGCAATGAGCTGGTCGAGCACGGACAGGCTGTCCCGCACACTCCCGCCCCCCGCCCGTACCACCAGGGGGAATACCGCCGGCTCGACCGCGATCCCCTCGGCGGCGGTGATCTGCTCCAGGTACGGACGCAGCACGCCGGGCGGGATCAGGCGGAACGGATAGTGGTGGGTGCGGGACCTGATGGTGCCGAGCACCTTCTCCGGCTCGGTGGTGGCGAAGATGAACTTGACGAAGTCCGGGGGCTCCTCGACCAGCTTGAGGAGAGCGTTGAAGCCGGCCGACGAGACCATGTGCGCCTCGTCGATCACATAGATCTTGTAGCGGCTGTTCACCGGCGCGAAGAACGCCCGCTCCCGCAACTCCCTCGCGTCGTCCACGCCGCCGTGGCTGGCCGCGTCGATCTCGATGACGTCGATCGACCCGCCGCCGTCATTCGCCAGCGAGCGGCACGACTCACAGGTGCCGCACGGGTCGGGGGTCGGGCCGGCGGCGCAGTTCAGCGAACGGGCCAGGATCCGGGCGCTGGAGGTCTTGCCGCAGCCACGCGGCCCGGAGAAGAGGTATGCGTGGTGGAGTCGGCCGGTGCGCAACGCCTGCATCAACGGTTCGGTGACGTGTTCTTGGCCGATGACTTCGGCGAACGTGCGCGGCCGGTATTTGCGGTAGAGCGCGAGTGCCACTCGCCCCGCCTCCTCTCGACCGGGCCATTCTCCGCCCCATGACTGCGGGCTGACCACCCTCCCGGGCAAGAAAGGGCCCCCCGCGCACCCGCCAGAGCTCGCTTATCCTTGCTGCCTTCCGGCCCTGGGGAGGTTCACGAGATGAACGCCGCACGGGGGGTAAGCCAAGTCTACCCGCACTTCCGCGAAGGTCGTAGCCGACTGGCGAACCACCCTTGCCGAGGCTGTATCCTTGGCCACGGAGGATTCGCCTAGCGGCCTAGGGCGCACGCTTGGAAAGCGTGTTGGGGGCAACCCCTCACGAGTTCGAATCTCGTATCCTCCGCCAGCCTGACCAGGCAAAACGTTAAGGGCCGGCCCCGTCGGGGCCGGCCCTTCGTCGTCTCTACGATCGCTCTCGTCTCAGTTGTCGTCTCACTTGCCCTGTTCCTGCCCGTCTGGCTGCCGGTTGGCGGACTCCCCCGGTCGGCGCGGCGGGTCGCCCCAGAGCAGCCCACCGAGCTGCTGCGCGATGTCCCGGCGTACCTGATCCGTCATGTGCTGGTATCGGACCGCCATAGCCGAGTTCGACCAGCCCATGATGCCCATCACGGCACGGCCGGAGACGCCCAGGACCAGGAGAACCGTGGCAGCGGTGTGCCGGGCGTCGTGCAACCGTCCGTCCCGCACTCCGGCGAGCTTGAGCAGCCGTTTCCACTCGTCGTAGTCCGTCGCCTGGTGGATCGCCTCACCGGTCGGTGAGGCGAACACCCAGCCCTCATCGCGCCAAAGCTGGGCGGCCGCTTCTCGCTCGGCGTCCTGCTCCTTCCTGTGCCGCCGTAGCAACTCGACCAGCGCATCCGGCAGGCCGATCGTGCGCCGGCCAGCGCGTGACTTCGTGTCTGCTGCGACTGGCCGCGTGTTCACCCGCTCGGGGCACTGGCCGGGGAACTTCTGGCCGCACTTCCCGTCACATCCGTGCCGCCACTTTGGTCGGAGAAGCGCTCGCCGCACGGTTAGTGTCCCGTTGTCCAAATCAACGTCCGACCATTTCAGGCCAAGCGCCTCGCCCTGGCGCAGGCCGAGGGCAAGCGCCACCGCCCATCGAGCGCTGTTCCTGCGCGATGCCGCAACGCGGAGGATCGCTTGTACCTCCGGCACGGAGTACGGCTGTACTTCGGCATCGGGTAGGCGAGGTGGCTTTGCCAGGGCAGCGGGATTCCGGGTGAGATGTCCCCGACGTACTGCTTCCCCAAGAGCTGTGCGGATCGTTCGGTGCGCTTGGTGGGCAGTGGCGGGTGCGCTGCCGTTCGCCATCATCCTGGCATACAGCCTTTCGAGGTGCTCCGGCTCCAACCGATCGAGGCGGTGGGCGCCAACGCCAGGAATCAGGTGACGACGGACAGCCACTCGATAGCCGTCGAGGGTGTTGCTACGGACGACCGGCGCGGCGATGTTCTCGACCCAGTGCGTGAGCCACTTCTCGACGGTCCACCGCTGCCCGGGCTTCCGCAGCGTGCCGGTGTCCCGTTCACGCTCCAACGCCCGGACCTTGCGAATCACTTCGGCTTCGGTCTTTGCCTGAACGTGCCGGCGGTCCGGCTTCCCGTCGTCCCTCACGCCTACAGTGACGCGGCCGTGCCAGTAGCCGTCACTACCTTTGTAGATGCTGGATGCTCCGTTGGGCCTGCGACCCATTGATGTGGCTCCTTTCGTCAGGCTGCGTGGTCGCGGGACGCCTGGTCGGTCAGGAGGCTTTGCACGTACTCATCGAGGCAGAAGGTGGGCACTCGCCGGAGACGGCCAATGGTCACGGTGCGAATCTTGCCGGTCTTGATCAGGCCGTACATGGTGGTACGACCGATACCGAGACGCTGCGCGGCTTCTTCGATGGTCAGGACAACCCGGTTGTTTGCGCTGGTCATCGGAGGGTGTCCTCCTCCTGGTCGCGGCGGGGTGTGGCGTCGAGGTAGATGCGCTGGAAGGTGGATGGGGGTCGGTCGGGGTAGGGCCGGCTGATGGTGCGGATGGTCAGGACTTCGGCGAGGGCGGCGAGGAGTTCGGCTGTCTCCTCGGGGGTGCCATGCAGTCTGATTCGCACGGTGAGGGCCTTTCGTGGGTTGGTGGGGTTCGGTGGAGGGTCTGCTGTGGGCGGTGGTGGCGGGCTTTTAAACGGCCCGTTGAGAGCGCCGTAGAGCCAAGATCTTTGATGGGTTGGTGTCCTTAGGCTCTGAGGGCTTCTGAGCGGGTCGTTCTGTGTGGGTCGCGGACGGTGGTCGGTGCTTGTTGTGGGAGGGGCTGAACCATCTCCGCATCTCCGCATCTCCGCAAAGGTGGCTGTGAGCTGGGCAAACAGTTGCGGAGATGGAAGGTGTTCGATGGGCAAGATCTCCGCAAACTCCGGTGATCTCCGCAAGATCGTGCGGAGATGCGGAGATGGACGGTCCTCTATCGGCTTGATCTCCGCAGGGTGTTTCTGCTGGTGGCCGGGGGTTTGTGCGGAGTTGCGGAGTTGCGGAGATGGTTCAGCCGGTTTTCCGTTCAGTCGTTGTGGCGTTCGACCCAGAACACGGCCCGGTCTCCGCGTTCGCTGCGGCCGGTGCGGATGACGTGGTTGCCGCGCCAGCGTCCGGCTTGTCCGGTCAGCAGTCTTCCGAGTTGTAGGGGGTTGGGTAGGCGGCCGGTGTGGGTGGTGATGAACTGGCCGTCCCATGGGTCGTTGACGTCGCTGCCGAGGTGTATGGGTTCGGCGTCGCGGCGGAGTTCGGCGGCTGTCATGGGTCGGCTGCCGTGGCGGTCGTGCCAGCAGGTGAGGAACGCGCGCCAGCGCGTTTCGTCTTCATCGATTTCTCGCACGTCGGCGGCGTTGGTGAGGAATCCGTCGATGCCGTGGTGGGCGAGGAATCCGCCGAGGGCTTGCGCCCAGGGGGTGAACTGACGCATTGATAGCCCGGCCGCTTTGGGTGCGCCATTGCGGGTCCAGTCGAGAACGAGGACGAGCAGGTGCCAGAGGACGGTGAGTTGGTTGGCGGGGATGGTGATCCATTGGTCGAGGTGGGGGATGCCGAACGTTGTCTGGTCGCGTAGTTCGGGGCGGGGCATGTTCGGGTCCAGGTGGACGCGGACGGTGCGGGAGGCCATGTCGCCGCCGACTTGGAGGTTGTTGCCGGTGGCCATCCAGAGTCGGTCGTTGACGGTGGCGATGTTGCGGGACGCTCCCAGCTGGCGGTCGGACCAGACGCCGCTGGTGACGAGTTGGGCGAGTACGGCGGAGTCGATGACGGTTCCTTCGGCGAGGTTGTCCCAGATGACGACGCCGACTTGTTCGGCCAGCACGGCGGTGATGGATTTGCGGAGTTCTTCGTCGGTGTAGGGCCAGGGCATGACGCGTTGGCCGTAGAGCATGCCGGGCCCGGCGGTGAGGATCGTCTTCCCACTGGATGGCATGGTGGCGTCGATGAGGGCGAATGGGATCAGGGAGCGGGTGAAGTGCCGCAGGATCGGCGTGGCCAACAGGGCGATGTAGTTGGCGCGGTCGGCGGCCCCGGCCCAGGGGAAATCCCGCAGGAACCGGTCGAGCAGGAACTGTCGGGCGGCGTGGACCTGATCGGGGGTGGGTTCGTCGGGCACCGGGGGTAGGGCGACTTTCGACGCGAGGTAGAGGCCCGTTTGTGGGTCGTAGCCGGGTTTTTGGAGCAGGGTGCCGTCGCGGCGGAGTACGGGTGCGCCGATGATGCCGCGTAGTGGTGGCACGCCGGGCCAGGTTTTGCCGGCTAGTACGGAGGCGAGGATCTCGCGGGGTGGGGTGACTTCTTCTTCGTACATTTCTGGCTGGCCGGTGTCGCTTTTGCGGGTGCGTAGCCGGTAGACGTAGGCGTGTTCGGCGAGGAGTCCGGCGAGTCCGGCCGGGGTGATGACGCTGGCGGATACCGGTAGTGGTGAGTCTTCGTCAGCGGCGGGGGTCAGCCCGCCGGAGATGGCTTCCATGTGGACCAGTGACCCGGCTGATACGTAGGTGTCGGGGAGTAGCCCGTCGGTGAGGGCGGCTTTGAGGACGCGGATGGTTTCGGGGCCGGAGCCGATTTGCAGCCGTTGGTCGGTCATGCTGCTGCCCTCCCTACGTTGTGCAGGTGGCGGGGGTTGCGTGCTCCGGTCCGTAGCCCGGAGGCGATGGTGCGGGTGATCTCACCGGGTCGTAGCCCGATGGACAGGGCGGCGGGTTCCAGGACGGCGTATACGTCTGCTTCGGTGAGTGCGCCTCCGGCGGCGAGTTGCCCGAGGGCGACGGCGGAGGTGAACAGGGCGTGGTTGCGGGTGCCTTCGGCCGCTGCGGTGAGGTGGGCGAGTTGGCGGCGGATCGCCGCGGCGATGTATCGGCCGTGCCGGTCGGCGGGCAGCGTCACCGGCACGGACCGTGCCTGTGCCGGCGGCCGGGTGGGGGTAAGCAGCCCGGCTAGCCAGCCGGGTAGTGGTGTCGGGTCGCAGTCGAGCGTGACGGTGTAGGGCCGTCCGGCGATGGTGTTGGCGGCGGCGACGACGTAGCCGCCGTGGGCGCGGGTGTCGACGAGCCAGCCCAGCGCCCCAGCGGTGTTACGCAGTTTCGGCCCGCTGTCCGGGTGCTGGTAGTAGAGGTGGGTGCCGCCTCGCCCGGTGGTGACCGTGTAGGTCGGGTCGATCTGCTGGCTGTGTCGGTGGCACAGATCAGTGAAGACGGTCATGCCATCGGTGTGAGGGTCGTAGCCGGGTGGCGGGGTTTGGCCGGGCTTGGGGGTGTCCAGATCGACCACGACCAGGTTGGAGGGTCCGCAGGCGATACCGATGCCGTAGGGGCGTGTCGACCATGCCCGGCGGATCCGGTCCGGGCAGGTGGTGGCGCGTTCCTCCCAGCCGAGATGCCGCCCGGCAGCCCGGCAGCGCGGGTCGCTGCCGGTGCAGTCGACGGCGGCGTGGTTGGGGAACGCGGGCCGTTTATCGCCGGGGCGTAGTGGGAAGACGTGCCAGCCGCGTTCGGCGTAGCCGAGAGCGGCGGTGAGCAGGTCGAGCATGGGGCTTGTCCCTTTCGGGTTAGGCGGTGCGGCGGCGGGTGTGCAGGTCGATGACCGCGCCTGCTCCGGGTGGGGTGTGGCCGGGCCGGGTGGGGATGGACAGTCGCAGGTAGATGCGGTGCCGTCCGGTGTCCGCTCCGGTGAGGGGTTCGGGGTGTGTGGTTTCGACGGTGTGGCCGGTGTGGGTGAGGGCGTCGAGTGCGGCGGTGAGTTCGTCGGGGGTGCCGATCAGCCACGCTTCTAACCCGAGCCGGGTACTCATGACGCGGCCCTCCGATACGCCCGGCTGCCCGTGGCGGTGATCAGGTCACGCAACCCGGCCAGCAGGGTCAGCAACTGGCGGCGGGCGGTCGACTCGACCGGGACCAGGGCGACGCGGATGCGCACTTCGGCGTACTCGCAGCCGTTGTCGTCCCGCACCCGGGTGAGGGTGGCGCGGCCGTGGCCGGGCAGGGCGACCACGATCTCTTTCGCCCGGTGCTCCGCGAGGTTGCAGCGGTGGTCACGGGCGCACCAATCTGTGTGGCCGGCCCTCATCGGGTGCCCCGGTGGTATTCGGTGCGGAAGTGGTTGTAGAGGCGGCGGCCGATGCGCAGGCGGCGGCGGGTGCCGTCGCACCAGCGGCAGTCCCGGCCGCGCGGGTGGTTGCGGCAGTGCCGGCAGCGGGTGAACGGCGCAACCGCGCACATGATCGAGTACCACGCTGTGTAACTGAGGATGAGCGAGCTAGCGAGCAGGATGGTGGAGCCCATCAGGTGCCTCCCGGGGAGCGGTTTCAGGGTGCGGTGGGCTGGCCCGGCTAGGGGTTAGCGGGCTGGCCAGGGATGGTGTGGGTTGCTAGTAGGGGTGCTAGGTCTAGCGGGGGGTGCCGCTAGACCTAGCGGCCCGTCGAGGCGGGTGTCAGGCGGCGTTGCCACCCCGCCGGCGGTTACGTTCCGCAACCGCTTCGGTGATGTGGGCGCGTTCGATACCGCGCCGGTTCGCGCCCTTTCCGGTGGCCGGGTCGGTGCCCCAAACCTGGCCGGTGGTGATCCCGTACGGTTTCAGCGCGGCCGTGAGCTGGTCGCGGGTGAGGTCGCCGTAGACGTCGGGGCGGAGCCCGGCGAGGCGTTCCACCACGGTTTCCGACCAGACTTTGGCCTCACCGGCGGGGACCACCGCGAGGATGTCGTCCAACAGGGTGTCCCGACGGGTGGCGGGGGTGTCGGTCGGTTGTCCGGCGGCGTGCCCGATCAGCGTCCCCGCCTGCTCCCGCAGAGCGCGGGCGCGGTCGGTGATCCGCTCAGCCGCCGGCCCGTCGACGTAGAACGTTTTGACGATCTGCGGTTCGTCACCGGCTCCGACCAGGTAGCCGACGCCCTTGTCCCGACGGGTGAACATGGTCGCGCGGATGCCGTTCTTGTAGGCGGAGGTGCCGAGGATCATGTCGTTCTCGACCTGGCCCATCACCCGCAGACAGAACCGCGTGCCGACGTTGGCAGAGACCCCGGTGGGTAGGGACTTGGCGTCGGGGCGTTGGGTGGCCAGCAGCAGCACGATCCCCAACGCCCGACCCAGCTTGATGACCTTCTCCGCCAGCTCTCCGGCTTCCTTGCCGAACTCGGGGTGGGAGAACAGTTCCTGGCATTCGTCGATGGCGACGACCAGGGGGTGAAGCCCAAGCTGCTTGCGCGACGCGAGTTCGGGGGTGACCTTGTTCTCCGGGCACACGCTCTTGGGTAGGCCCTTGATGGTTTCCGCCCGCCGCTGGCATTCCTTACGCAACTCCCGCAGCGCGTGCAGGGCTGCTTCCAGGGTGTCGTCGTCGGGGCCGGACCCGTAGCGGGCGGCGACCTTCGCTAACGGCTCCAAATCCCCGGTGCCCTTGAGTTCGAACACCCACAACTCCGCCCGCGGATCCAGAGCGGCCGCGAGCAGCGGCACCCGCAGGGAGAAGGTTTTGCCGACGCCGGGGATCGACCCGATCAGCAGATTGGTGTACATCAGCTCGACCGGCACGGCCCGCCCCCGGGGGTCGGTGCCGAACGGCACGGGCCGGAACAGGTCCACCCCACCCGACTTGGCCAGCGGCCAGGCGGGCTGGCGGGCGGTGGCCATGTCCTGATCCCCCACCCACAGCATCAACCGGCCCGGATGCACCTCAGGCTGCCCCTCAGGCCACACACAACCCAGCGGCCGGGCCAGGCCGGCGGCGAGCCGGTCCCGACGCTCGATCACATCCCCCGCGGTCACACCCGGGGGCAGGTCGATATCGGCTCGCCAACCCGGCCCGTCCCGGGTGATCGGCGCGACGAACGCGACCGCCCGGCCGCCGTGTTTGGCGATCGCCTGATTGATGCCTGCGATGCCGAGCACGGACAGGGCCTGAACCACGACATCGCTGGTGAGTTTGGCGACGCGGGGCACGACCACGGCGGTGTCCAGCAGGGGCCGGTCGGCCGGCCGTCCGGCGATACCGAACACGGCGGTCAGGGTGGCGAGGCTGGCCCAGCGCACCCACTCCGGTGACAGGGCCACGATTACACTGGCGGTGACCAGGGCGGCGAGGCTGGCCGTGGTGACGATGCCCCGCCACCGCACCCGCCGATCCCGCAGCTTCGCCAGCTTCAGATACTCCTCGGCGTTCTCCCGGCGTACCGTGGCCTGCCGCACCGGTTCGCCTTCCAGAT